>JAYKGX010000286.1:0-8623 GCA_035285565.1 Synechococcales cyanobacterium | reverse complement strand
ATACACCTGCGAAGCCGAGTCCAACTCAATCCTCTACAACTCCATCCTCCATCTTTGGTAACCCGCAGCGAGGTCAGTAATGAATCCATTGCCCAATTCCCCTTTGATCCCTTCTCAGCCCCTTCCTGCTGCTCAGCCATTGCCTCAGTGGGATCGCCGCAGTTTATGGACACTTTTGCAAACCACGGGCATGGTGACCCTTGTGGGTGGCGCAGGGTGGCTGACGCGGGGGGTTTGGTTGACAGAACGGGCTTGGAGTGAGCAACCGGTGGGATCGCCTGTGGTGGCTGATCGGGAACCGACGTTACTCCCTAGCCGTGCTGCCACTTCAACGGGTGCGGTGCAACAATTAGGACAGGGGCGATCGGTGCCGGAACCCAGTCTGAAGCGTCCAGAATCCACGGCGACTGCACAACCCTTACAAGTGCCTGCCATGCCAGAGCTACGACCGATCGCGCCGATTGTGGCAAATATTCCAACCATTGCGATCGCAGGTGCTAAACCAGTTACACCTCCAGCAACACCTCCCAGCCCGTCTTCAGACCCGTCTGCCCCTGCAACTGTGCCGAATGCAGCCGTTGTACCAGGAACTGCCCCTGTTGATGAGTCACCCGTTGCGGTTACAAAACCCACCGCCCAATCTGCTACCAAACCATTGCCGATCGCACCAGATGTGACAGAGTTATTTCCCAAACCAGCGGTTCTAACTGCAACTATTCCAGTGGCAATTCCACCGATCGATCGTCCTGCGATCGCAACAACTCCTTCACCTCAAGTTAGACAACCAATTGAACAACCGATCGAGCAACCTAACAAGCAGCCGATCGAACAACCGATTGAGCCGTCGATCAATCGATCGAATGAAGAATCTAATCAGGGAACGATCGAACAGCCGATTGAGAAATCGATTGAGAACCCGATCGAACAACCTAAAGATCGATCAAATGAAAAAATACAGGAACCAATCAAACAACAGATTAAACAGCCAATTGAACAGCAGACCGAACAACAGACCGAACAACAGATTAAACAGCCGATCGAACTATTAAATGATCAGCCCGCAGATCAACCTAATGATCGCTTAATTAAACAGCAAAATGAAAGACCTATTAAAACGTCTCCTGAAGAGCCGATTGAACTATTAAATAAAACAGTGCCGGAAAAAGGAAATGATCCATCGATCGCTCCTAAAGTACCCGCAAAAATCTCCCAAACCTTTACCTTCTCTCGACCTAGCCAAGCCAATTCCACGATTCCGTCGCCTCAGCCTGTAGCAATCCCTGCCCCAACTCCCAATGCCCAATCCACACCCGAGAACTCCGCGATTCCTGAGGATCCAGTTCCGGTTGCTCCTACGGTGGTCATCTCTCCATTCCCAACGCCAGAATCCCAAATCCCTAAATTGCTCCCGCCAGAATCGCCCCAGCCGGAATTGCAAGCACCTAAACCTCCAGTCCCGGATATTCAGATAGCACCCAATCCACAGCCGGGAATCTTTGTCGATCAATTTAAAATTACGGGTAGTACGGTCTTCTCGGCAGAACAATTAGCCGAAACGGTTTTAGAAGCGATTTCCGGGCAGAAGCGATCGCCTGCGGGAGATCTGCGAATTAATCGAGTGCTCACGCCGGGGGATTTGATTAAAGCCAGTGATGCAATTACAAAACTCTATACCACTTCTAAATATGTAAACTCAGGAGCCTATATTCCCCAGGAAGTGCTACAGGGAGCTACGCCGGAAATTCGGATTATTGAAGGTAGTGTGGAAAAAATCAATGTCTCCATAAAACCCAGTCAGGGCTTTGGCTGGAACCTCCCGCTCAAGGAGAGTTATGTGCGATCGCGATTAGCAAGAGTAACACAAGCTCCCTTAAATTTAGAACGTCTTCTAGAAGGAGTCAGATTACTAGAACTCGATCCCCTGATTAAATCTATTAACGCTAAGTTAGAACCTAGTTCACAAACTGGTAAATCAATTCTCAATGCTGAGGTTCAACAGGCTCCTAGTACTGGAATTGACCTGAGTTTAGATAATGCTCGTTCCAGCAGTGTGGGTAGTTTTCGGCAACAGGTGGCGGTTCGGCAAGCCAATCTTCTGGGCGTGGGAGACCAACTCCGGATTGGCTACCAACGATCGCAGGGCAGCAACGGCTGGGACTTTAGCTACGCCGTTCCGGTTAACCCCAACAATGGCACCCTAAGTTTCCGCTACAGCCGCAACCATAGTCGTATTATCGAAGAACCCTTTGATGAGTTTGATATTACCTCTGCTTCGCAACTGTACGAATTCAAATATCGCCAACCCCTGATTCGCAAACCCGATCAGGAATTTGCCCTCAGTTTCAGCGCTTCCAAATACCACAGTTTAGGTCGCTTTCTGGATACCCCCTTGCCCAGCCGAGGCACAGATGACAATGGTGAAACCAACGTAACGGCGTTACGCTTTGGACAGGAATGGATTAAACGAGATACCAAACAGGTGCTCGCCTTGCAATCTCAATTTAGTGTGGGAGTGAATGCCTTGGGTGCCACCCTACGTGATGATGGACCCGATGGACGGTTCTTTTCCTGGCGGGGACGGGCACAGTATGTGCGATCGCTAGCACCTGAAACCCTATTTTCCCTGCGGGGTGAGTTGCAATTAGCCGATCGCCCTTTAGTCCCTGTGGAACAGTTTGCGATCGGTGGCGTGGATACAGTGCGGGGCTATCGGCAAAACGCTCTGTTGGCGGACAGTGGCTGGTTTGCCTCCGCAGAATTCCAGGTGCCGATTATACGCATTCCCAAATGGGATACGACCGTCAAGTTAGCTCCCTTTTTTGACATTGGCGGCGGCTGGAACCGAGGCGATAGTGACCCACCACAACCAGGCACCTTAATGAGTACCGGCGTGGGCTTGGTCTTCCGCATCGGACAAAAAGCCTCTGCCCGTGTAGACTGGGGAATTCCTTTGACAGCAACCGATCGCGATGGGCAATCTTTACGTCAGTCTGGCGTTCACTTCTCCATTCAATACTCGCCTTGAAAACTATTCACTTATAGCAATCCTAGATTAATTGCAAGAGAAATTTTCAAGCTAATCTCATGAATCAAATCGCCTGATCTGCAGAATTGAGAGATATTTATGATTTGTCATGGGGATCTTATTCCTGACCTCATAAAGCGGTTACCTGTAGCAATGTCTGAATAAGTTTATGAGCGATCGCTCCGCGACTCAAAGTGTATGGCAAAAATATGAGTAACTTGTGAGGGACAAAATTCGATCCAATGAGGCACTTCGTAGCAAATATGAGTAACTTGTGAGGGGGCAAAATTCGGTCCAATTTTAGCTCGGTTCCCCCCTTATACTAAATCAACTCGTCATGAGCAACACATCCCGATCCCCCTAAATCCCCCTTGATAAGGGGGACTTCAAACCAAAAAGCAAACAGGAATGACTCTAAAAACGATCGCTGAACTCCTGAATTTGGCTCGGTTCCCCCTTATTAAGGCGGCTAGAGGGATTCCCGTTCCGGGACGCTGCGCCAACGGATCGCCAGAATATACACGCCTCACGCCTTCGTTTAAGAAAGGAGCGATCGCATCTGTCACATTCATGCATGGATTTGGTATGACGTTAGATAAAATACTTCGTACAAACGCTCATCACAGTCCCCGGTGGTAAGTTTAGCAATTGCACTTGTGTGGCTGGCTCGGTTGCTGCCCAGGGATTGGGACGACTCCATTCATGGGTTTCAGCAAATCCGCGAGCGTATAAATTCTTGATCGTTGCCCGCACATCTTCTGGCAGTCCAATCAATAACAATCTCACCGGACGACGTGGATCGCCGATCGCCCTGGGATCATTGCTCTGGCTGCCACCGAGTTGTACAAATACAGCGGAAATAGACCGCCCATCGGAAGAGCGATCGCTGGGATATTCAGGCATGAAACAACCTCCAATTAGCTTTGGCTTTTGGTTTTCCTGTAAACCAAAAACCTGGCCACCCTGTCTCTGTTGTGGTGACAAGCAGGGTACCCGGAGATGTTAAAATCTCCAAAGCCTTTGCGTTGCCGCTGTCAACGAAGAGGTTAGTCACTCAGGGTTGCTGCGAACAGCCTTGAGTGGCGCGAATGAACCAGATTCCTGGGGTTACGCTAGTACTGGCATGGGATTTCGACTAACTAGCTTAGTGTTTAAGAGTAAAGCATCTCCTTGGATCTCGTCAACTAGGACTTTAGATTTGTTTTTGGGAGAATAAAGGCGGGTGCCAGGTTGAAATGAGGTTCTGGGGATGGAATTACAGCAATTTTTAGTTGGGTGAAACACATTTTGAATCAGGAGAGGGGGAGAGGGGGCCGTGGCTGATTGATCTAAAAACGGCTGTAGGCTACGGCTCACTAGTAGGTACACAGCAGCCTTTGAAAGGAGGCTAGGGACCCGGATTGCGAGGGGATAACATCGCTAGGATAATTCCAAGCGTTGCTTGACAAAATGCTTGAGCTTTGGAAAGGGACTCAAGGCTTTCCCCCCCAGGCTGATCAAGGTTCGTTCAATTTGTTGGGGTAATGGTGGCACCCCGAGTTCTGAAATTAAGCGGACATGGGTCGCGTAATTCCATTTATAGTCCTCGCCCCCTAATAAAAAATCAAACTCTGTGTGTTTTTGTTTGAAGCTTTCCTCTAGGAGAAAATGTAAGAGAAGTCTCCCCGGCGCATACCGGGAATAAGCGGAATCATAGGTGGTAATCCAGGAATAAAACCGCGCCTGGTTGAGCATGACCACATGCACGGCAATTAAATGGTCGCCCGCACTGAGGCTGCAAACAGAAATGATTTGTCGGGCGACGAGTTGACGCAGAAAATCCAGATTTTTAGGATTGTTAAAGGGATTGTCTTGGTGAGTGCGTTCTAGTTGTTCAGATTTCCAGCGAAAACAAGCTTCCAGAGATTCTGGGCGGCGATCGTCGGCGAGAATTTGGATTTTTCCAACCTCTTCCTCTAGTTTTCTTTGTCTTCTGCGGGCATCGGAAAATAGCCTGGATTCTCGCTGTCTGGCATGGTGGATGAAATCATCCCAGGTGGGGAACTGGCTCCATAGAACGGTGGGACTGGGCTGAAACTTTTGCTCCAGATTTTGTTCAAACCACTGCGCACAGCTCACTTGCTGATAACTGGCTTGGGCGAGGTAGCGCACCGATCGGGATGACCGAAAGAAATCGGAGGGTGCGATCGCAGTTTGAGCTGCCCAAGGTTCAAAAAAGTCAATCAAATCTGCACCTGCTAGCGGTTGTCCCTGGTAAACAGGCAATTTCCAGACCCGTCCTGCTTGCTCAAACAGGTCTGAGGTCAGGGGGCGATCGGGATAGTAAACGCTCCCTAGGGTATCCAAGAAAGTATCTTCAGAAAAAATATTCATAAATCACTTTGTTGAAGATCAGGTAACGACAAGTTAATGATTAGTTAACCACCATAGGATAGTAAATAAGAATGGTTATCACTTTTTAGCGTAACTGAACTGATTATCATTTTATTAAAAATTAGGTAACAACAATTTGATAATTAGTTAACCACCATAGGATAATAAATAAGAATGGGTATTGCTTATAGGGCAATCCTAATTGATCTGTGGAGCGGAAATTCTGCCTGCACAGGCTAGAAGCCGGTCCCACTGTTACAACTGAAGGAGGATTGCTATATATATTGCTATATATATTGTAGTCATCACAAACAAGGGCGAATTCCAAGAATCAATTTGAGAGGATGGGTGTAGCCTGCAGGCGCTGAATTCTCTCAATTTCTGCACCTAATTGTTGCCGGACTTCGGCTAGTCGATAGGGATCTTGGGTCCAATTTGCCCAGTCTCTTGCCAGCGATCGGCTGAGTTCTAATGCCCGATCGCCCTGTCCTAAACGCTGCAGAATGGCAATGTATTCATAATCTTCCACTCCTTCCCTTAGCCATTTCAGGCGCATTGATGGAACTACACCGTTGACCCCCACAGACCCACCAGGATAGACCAACATGCCATCTCCGGGATAGGGACGATAGTTGTCAAACGGGTCAAAAAATGTATGGATATCATTCCAGGGATCGCTCGTCCAGCGGTCTACTTGCCAATAGAGCAACCCCGTTAGCCCAAGGCTTTGACTCATAAAACCGGGCTGAATGCGGAAATTCATCGGTGCAAAATCGATTTGCCATTTGGGAGAATAGCTATCTTGCACTAAAGAATTGTAGGACCACACCTGATCCCCTTTGCGTAAAACTTCGGCAATGCGATCGCCGGACTTCTCATACATTTTGGGCAACACCACCCAAACATCGACGGCCGATCGCCCAGTTCCAGAAGCATCATCATAGAGTTCGGGCACGGGAGCCATCACAACTAAATTAGAGAGTCCAGCCTGGTGAATGGCTTGTCCCCACTGCCTCATGGTTTCATACAAATTGGGGCAGCCATCAATTTCATCGGCAGAGTAGACATATTTAAATAGGTCAGATTGATGAAGTGCTGCTTCAGCTTTCAGCCTTCTCACCGAAGGCGCAGGAGCCATCTCACAACTGCCCAACTCTGCACCACTCCAGAATCCTCGCATGGCGGATGACTTCAAACCCCACTGATCAATCAGTTCACGTTCTAGTGTGGGATCAGGGTTAGTGTTAAACTGAGGATTGAGTTTATGTTTCAGAAGTTCAATAGATGCTTCTTTGGTTTGAGACTCCTCAAATAAGAAAGCAGAACTGAGGGTGGGTTGCAGGGGCAGTTCAAAATCCCACACCTGGAGCATGATTTGACCGCTACTGCTACCTTGATCGCTCGTAACGGTAAACGTAGCCCTGTACTGTCCTGCTGCTGCATCACGCGGAATAAATACATCAACCCAAACGGGCTGATTCTCACCAGAAGTCACCCTAAATGGAGCCGCATCTAAAGCTGCACCCACTAGATCTTGACCCGTGACAGGATCGTTAAAGGGAATCAGACCATCTGCATACCAACCCTTCCCCAAGGGGCGATTTGTCCCACCTAGATCAGGACTCTCATAATTGACATACACGTAATGTTCGCGGTACAGACTAATATTTTTATTAGAGATAATTTGGTTGTTAGAACCCACGAAATCTGAAACAACAACGTTCACATTGGTTAAGTCGTTCTGAGAGGCTCGAATTCCAATCTGAAACGCTTCATATTCACCCCGAGCCGCCGAGAGCGACATATTAATGGAGTTGCCTGGGCGTGAGGTTTTGTCAATGCGCTCCATTCCAGACGCAACCCAGGTGCTGAGGGCAGGTAAGGATTGGGCACCGAACCATGAGTCACCCCACCATGAGATGAAGTTTACAGAAAGCAGCATAAAGAACAAGGCTCCTAAAAAACACGAGGCGATCCTAAAGAATTTGGATGAGGAGAATCTAATAATTACTAAAAACAGCATAAAGCATATTGCTGGAATGAAGCGGAAAGATTACATTAAATCATTTATACCATTTCAACAAGTCATAGACTCAAATTGATATTTCAAGCCTCTTGAATTGTATGCGATTCAGCCCTTAACTGACGATCGCTGGAATTTTCTACTGAGGAAGCTTTACGCAATTAGGAATAACTGGCGATCGTAGCGCAAATAATATTAACAATGCTCAAATGACGATGACCTGGTTGACTGACTAATCTCTTCGTTCATTGCGTTGATCCGCGCCGGACTAGAAGTCGGCGCTCTCAGAGCGAAGTCTACTAAAAGTAGACTGGGAGACTAATTCAGGGTTCTTCAGTCCGTTTTCAACGGACTTCGCACGCTAGAGCGCCGAATTCCATTCCGGCGCGGACAGACAACGAAGCGAAGGGACTTCCAAGACTTTTGTCAGTCAATCAGGACGATGACTGATTGATCATTGCTCACTTGGAGGTGAATATCAAGCTATTTTGCAGGAATCTCATCTTAGGCTTAAGAATTTTGATGACTCAAGACCTGCAATACCAGCAACCTAGGTGGCTTTTACTTTTACTTTTAAGAAGAATTTAAGAACAAGTCTTCATTAATACTTCATGTTTTTAAGCTAATACTTTATGTTGATTTCACACATCTCCATCTGTAATTGCCGTACATTGGGTACTAGTTATGCTTTTAAATCAAAATTCAAAGCAGCTTAAAATGACTGCTCTTGAAGCCTGAATCTCGATCACAATTACATTGCTTCAGTTGAATCTTCCGGATAAAGCAGCTCAATCTCATTTAGAAATAATCAATTTTAGAAACAAGCAATTTTCTCTCGTTGATTTTTCCCACTGAGATCCCATCACCCTTTTGAGTGATTTTAAATTTTTCAAACAATTTCTTGACTCTATGCATAGTTTACCTAGCCATTTCTAGAGCAGTTGTGTATTTGAGTACAGGTTTTGAAATTCACTTTTGAGAAAAGCTATGCATCTTTTTATGAACAAAATATAATTAAATCAACAGTTTAGGTTACGATATTGATTATCGAGATTTTGCATTTTTTTGCAATTAGTCTAATCAGTTAAGCTTCGTAAGTTCAGGTGTTCGATGGGTTGTATGTTTGCTTGGAGTGTGATTTTAGATCGCGAATCACAATACAGGAATTCTCATTAATGACAATCACTGATCTTAAATCTGCT
>JAYKGX010000285.1:0-9498 GCA_035285565.1 Synechococcales cyanobacterium | reverse complement strand
TTGGATATAAATTTCATTGTCAATCATGAGAATATGTTTAGTTGCCATCATCGGTTTCTCAATTAATCTCTCAGCTACTCTTTTATTATTTTATTCTTTTAATTATCATTCAGTAGTGACTTTTGATGACTCTTGTAGTGAAGTTGATTTTAATAAGGGCGTGATTACTTGTTCAAATTGTTGTTTAAACCAGGGTTCAAACACAGAGGTGTCGAATGATTCATGGGTGAAGTTGGGTTTGCGCAAACATTCAGTCAAGCCAAGCTGCAGGCGATCGCGATCGACCGGATCAAGGGGTTGGGAGCTACAAAGCAGTAAGGGTAGCGATCGAAGTTGGTGATGTTGCTGTAACCATTCCACAACCGCGAACCCTTCCACTTCAGGATAGTCTAAATCCAGTACCAGCAGGTGGGGATAGATGGTTTGGGCAAGTTGAATCACTTCCGACCCGGTGCGGGCATGAAAGGCGTGTAGTTGATAGTGGGTAAATCGGGTCGTGAGTGCGGTGGCCCAGTCTGGGTTGGGTTCCACAATCAAGACGCGCAGTTGGAGAGTGCGATGACTAAGGACCGCTTGGAGTTGGTGAAATAACAGGGCTTCGTCAGGATGCCACAGGGGATAGGGATGGGGCATCGGCACTGGGTTGAAGCCTGCTGGATCGGCAGAACTGGGTAACTCAGGCAGCGGAGGGCGAGCGTCTACCTGGGGCAGGGAGATGTGGTGCGGTGGTAGGGAGAGTTTGGGAAAGGGAATGGTGAAGAAAAATCGGCTGCCTCGCCCCAGTTCACTCTCTACCCAAATTTTGCCGCCATGCTGTTGCACGATGCTATGACAGATTGCCAGTCCTAATCCGGTTCCATCATGGTTGCGGGAATCGGAGGAATCCACCTGATAGAAGGGTTCAAAGATGTGGGAGAGCTGCTCAGCGGGAATGCCCCGCCCTTGATCGGCGATCGTCCAGAGAATTTGCTCATTCTGTTGCTCGACTTGTAACTGGACGTGACTGTGGGGTTGGGAAAATTTGATGGCGTTGCTGAGTAAATTGGCGAGGATTTGCAGCAGGCGATCGCGATCAGCATAGATGTCTCGGTCTAAGCTGTGGAAATCTAGTTGCACTTGGGCGGCATTGGCGATTGGTTGCATCAGGTTCTGAGCTTCGGTGATCACAGCGGCGATCGAGCAGGCTTTGAACTCCATGGGAATCCGTCCCGATTCCATCCGCTCTATATCCAGGATGTCGTTAATTAAGCGCACGAGGCGATCGGTACTGTCGGCGGCAATGGTGAGCAGGCGCTGACCTTCAGGGGAGTCGGCAGGGAAGAGACCTCGGGCTAGCAGTTGTAGGGAACCATGGATGGAGGTGAGGGGGGTACGCAATTCGTGACTGACGACGGAAACAAATTCATTTTTGATGCGTTCCACGCGTTTACGCTGGGTAATGTCGCGCAGAATGACCATATAGGTGCGTTGACCCGCCATTTCCACCTTGGCGATGGAGGCCTCAGCAGGAAATTCGGTACCATCCTTGTGGCGACCCCAAACTTCTGGACGATCGCCCATGCGACGGGAGGGATCAGGTGTATGACCAAAATTGCGGACATGCTGGCGGTGCAGTTGCACAAAGCGATCGGGCAGGAGCGTATCCAAGGGTTTGCCGATGACTTCGGGGGCACTGTAGCCAAATATTCGTTCTGCTCCCTGGTTGAAGGTCAGAATAGTCTGATCTTGGTTGATGGTAATAATGGCATCATCGGCAATCTCTAGAATAGCTGTCATGCGATCTTGAAAGCTGCGTAAATCTTTTTCCAGCCATTGCCGTTGTTGTTGTATTAAGTTTAAGTTACTGTTTTTTAGGGTGACTAATTTTTGATGATCCGCATGGCGTTTGAGTAATTTCATGCGATCGAGGCGGTTAACCACACGGGTGATCAGGGCTGATCCCACGATCGGCTTGGCAATAAAATCATCACCGCCCGCATTAAAAACCTGATTGATGGTGCCAGCATCTTGGGAGGCTGTTAAAAAGAGAATGGGTAATTCACTCCAGTGGGGATCATTCCGCACGGTTTGGCAGAGTTCAATGCCGCTAATGTCGGGCATGTTGACATCTAGGATCAATAAATCTGGTTGGCTACTTTCTAAAACCTGCCAGAACTGCTGGGGATCGGACAACGCTGTGACACGCAATTCCCAGGGATGGAGTAAATTTTGAAGCAAGGCTAATGTCGCTGGATCATCATCCACGACTAAGATATGGGATTTGCCAGCTTCGATCAGTTGCCGTTTTTGTTGAATGGTTTGGATCAGCTCTTGGCAGGTGGTTTGCAGATCAGGGGATTTGACCAAGAAAGCCTGGGCGCGCGATTGTACGACTTGCAGTCGTTCCCGTAAATCAGCTTGATGGGTGAGGACGATGATGGGCAATTGGGGCGATTTTTGCCGCAGGTCTCGTAGCAGTTGCAAGCTGGGTTGGTGATCGGGTTGGATATCCAAGTCTAGGATGAGCAGATCGGGTAAATGACGCTGGAGCTGCGATCGGGTATTGTTCAGGTATCGGATCACGTCTATCTGCATGTTGAGTTCTAGTTCTGCGCCCATCAAAGCTGCGGCTAATGGGGAATCTTTGGTCATGAACACCAAGCGTGGGGCGATCGGCGGTGAGAGTTGATCTGAGTTCGACGGAACCTGGGGCGGACTGGGCTGCTGCAGGAGTTCTTGCAGCGATCGCAGGGATTGCCACAGCGGAAATAGGTCAATGTTTTTTTGCGTCGTTAATGCTTCTTTTAAGCGACGTTCAATTTGGCGAGCGAGGTCCGATCCTTGGAAGAAGCCAAAAATACCGAGGGAACCAATTAACGTGTGGGCTTCTTGGATGGCTTGATGGATCAGGGATGTTAGATCCGACGGAACTTCTAGGCGATTCGGGGACTCTAGGGCGGCGATCGCCTGCTCAATCACCGTCACTTGTTGCTGCACGCGGGCACGCGACTGGTGCCACACTTGTTGAATCAGGGTCAGCGTTTGCTGGGCGTTAGATTGCGCTTGGTTGAACATAACATCGGCGATCGCTCCATTACCAGATTGATTGCCAGAGTCATTGCGAAGATCAGGTTCTGTACTCTCTAACAAACCATGAGCAGCAGCACGAGGAGGGTCAGCCAGATTTTCCGGCGATCGGAGACGATAGCCCACGCCATACACGGTTTCAATCACATCACCAGACACCCCTTGCTTACGGAGTTTTTGCCGCAGACATTTAATATGGGTACGCACGGCCTCTTCCCCTGGGGCTTCTTCGTAACTCCACAGGTGATCTAGAATGGAAGCACAGCTAAAGACGCGTTTGGGATGGCGCAGAAAGAGTTCCAGTAGCGCGTATTCTTTGGGAGTGAGGGGAATATTCTGATTCTGGTAGTGGACTTCACAACTGCTGGGATCCAGATGGAGATCCCCCCAGCAGAGAATGGGCTGGCTCATTTCCCCCGATCGCCGCAATAATGCTCGAATCCGTGCAATCAATTCCTCCGCATCAAAGGGTTTGACCACATAGTCATCGGCTCCCGCATCGAGTCCCACCGCCTTATCATGACCGCTGTCTTTGGCAGTGAGCAGCAGAATTGGGGTCATCATGCCTTGCGATCGCAACTTGCGACAGAGGGAAATACCGTCTAATTTTGGCAGCAGAATATCCAGTAAAATCAGGTCATAGGCAAACATCTGTAACAGACTCCAGCCACTTTCGCCATCCACAGCCACTTCGACCACATAGTGATACTGGGTCAAAACAGCCATCAAGGCATCGGAAGTAGGCTGATCATCCTCAATCACTAGGATTTTCACAAGGCACCTCCTAAATATATCTGCGTCAGCCTCAATCAATCAATGAGTCGGCTTTTCAGACAAAATCGAGCGTATCTATATCTAATGATTGACAAACTTTATGGCTGTCTTTACTGAATCATACCGCTTACTCAAATGGGGGTTCTGTTCACAGAAGTTATTGCAGAGCCTGCCAAATTTGCTGCATTACGGTAGGCTGATCTAAGTCTGCCCCAATGATCACCAATCGGGTTTGGCGGGGTTCATCGGGCTGCCAGCGGCGATCGTAGAAGGTTTCAAATCGGTGACCCACTCCCTGCAATACCAGTCGCATGGGTTTTTGGGGCACGGCGACAAATCCCTTGATTCGATAGATGGCATGGTGCTGAACCAGATGTTTTAAGCGATCGACCAGCAGGGTTGGATCAAATTCGCGATCGATCACAATGGGGATGGCAGTAATATTCTCATCGTGATCATGATCTTCCTCGTGATCGTGATGGCTAGGACGATTGTCTAGATCATCCTCGACAGCAGCATTAAAACCCAGTAACACGGCGGGATCAATTTGCCCTTTCTGAGCGGTTACCACTTTCACATGGTCGGGAAGCGATTGCCCCAGCCAGGTTTTGACTTTGGTGCGATCGCTGGCTTCCAGACAGTCCATCTTAGTCAGGAGGACTAAATCGGCACAGGCGAGTTGATCTTCAAATAATTCTTCGATCGGGGTTTCATGTTCCAGGCTATCATCAGCTTGGCGTTGGGCTTCTAGGGCTTCTAGATCTCCCACCAGGTTCCCCTGCGCCAGGGCTTCGCCATCTACGACAGTAATCACACCATCCACCGTTGCCCCATTGCGAATTTCGGGCCAGCGAAAGGCCTGTACGAGGGGTTTGGGCAGGGCTAAGCCGGAGGTTTCAATCACCATACAGTCAATGCGATCGCGGCGCTTCAACAGCTCTTGCATGGTGGGTAAAAATTCTTCCTGAACCGTGCAGCACAGACAGCCATTGGTGAGTTCAATAATGTTACTGGCGGCTTCGTCTTCATCACATATTTGGCACGATCGCAGTAGATCACCATCAATGCCGACTTCGCCAAATTCATTGACCAGCACCGCAATGCGCCGACCTTGGTTATTTTGCAGGAGGTTGCGCACGAGGGTGGTTTTGCCTGCCCCCAGAAAGCCAGTCACCACGGTTACGGGAATTTTATGCATAAATCGTCTGTACCTCGCAGATCGAATGGATGGAGTTGGGGAATCGATTGAGATGTTTCAAGGCGGCGGGCATCCTGACTTATGGTCTGCTCAGGGGGCGATCGCAACTTCGATCGCTACGAACAGAAACAATTTACAGTTGCGGGACAGTGGCAGATTTTCACTACGCTTTCCCCCTTGCATTTTGTGGCTGATCCCCACAAAAACCGCTGATTAAAACTCTGTTGGTGTACCTCTAACGCTACCTTACTTTGGGAGACAACGCAAGTTGGATACGTTAATCCTGATTTTCCGTTAGAATGCACAGGCTGGATTTTCTCTCTTTTCTCTATTTGGGTTTCCACTATGCATCGTATTGCCGCAATTCCGGGGGGCTGGAATCCACAAAATGAAGGGGTGGTTTTTATTGAGCAAACTCCGGCTCCGATTGTTTTTTTGACGGCAGCCGATACGGATATTCAAGCGATCGCTCAGGCATGGGATGGGCTGCCAGCAGGATTTCCAGCGGTGCGGGTGGTGAGTTTGTTGGCGCTACAGCAAGAGTTGACCATCGATACCTATGCAGAAACGGTCTTGGCAGAGGCGGCGGTGATTGTGATCCGCTTGTTGGGGGGGGTGAGCTATTGGAGCTATGGATTAGAGGTGGTGCAGGAGGGAGTGGCGCGATCGGGGGCAAAGCTCGTCGTGTTGCCGGGGGATGATAGACCTGATCCGATGCTGATGAGTCGATCGACTTTGCCGATGGGTGATGTGAATCAGATCTATCGCTATTTGACGGAAGGGGGAGTGACGAACTTTCAGCAGGCTTTGCGTTACATCGCGACGGTGGGATTAGGACAGGCTTATGAATTTCAGCCGCCCCAACCCGTGCCCAAGGTGGGAGTTTATCCCGTTTCCAAACCTGATCTATCAGTGCCATTTCAGGCCAGAGTTGGACTCATTTTTTACCGTGCTCACTATTTGGCGGGCAATACTGCTGCGATCGCGGCTCTGTGTCAAGCTTTGATCGATCGCCATTTAGAACCGATTCCGATTTATATTTCTTCACTGCGGGACCCAGATGTGCAGGCAGAGTTGCTGACCTATTTCCAGCCAAAGGATGAGGATGCAATTCAAGTGTTGCTGAATACCACTAGTTTTTCACTGATTACGCCCTTAGCTTTAAATACCCAGTGGAATGCAACGGAAGAGACCGCAGATGCCGTCGAGTTTTGGCGATCGCTCGATATTCCCGTTTTACAAGTGATTTTGAGTGGTGGAACGGAAGAACAATGGCGATCGCAATTGCGAGGATTGTCACCTCGGGATACGGCGATGAATGTGGCATTACCGGAAGTGGATGGGCGAATTATCACGCGGGCGGTTTCGTTTAAAGCCGTACAGACCCAGCATCCTGTGTTGCAAACGGAGGTCATTGGCTATCAACCGATTCCCGATCGCATTGAATTTGTGGCGGATTTAGCGGCGCATTGGGTGCGGTTACGGCAAACGCCGGTCAGCGATCGCAGGGTTGCTTTAATTTTAGCCAACTATCCCAGCCGCGATGGTCGGTTAGCCAATGGTGTGGGGTTGGATACGCCTGCAAGTTGTGTCGCAATTTTGCAAGCCTTGCAAGCAGCGGGATATGGAGTAGAGGGGATTCCTGAAAGTGGGGATGAATTAATTCAAAGGTTAACCCAGGGCGTGACGAATGATCCAGAGGGGCGTGAAATTCGTTCGATTTATCAAGTGTTATCGCTGAGTGATTATCAAGTGTATTTAAAATCATTGCCTGTGGTGATTCAGCAGGAAATTTATCAGCGTTGGGGAAATCTCAATTTAACGGAGTTTGCGATCGCAGGATTACAGTTCGGCAACGTCTTTGTGGGAATTCAGCCCGCCCGAGGCTATGATCAAGATCCCGCGTTGAATTACCATGCGCCGGATTTGGAGCCAACCCATGAGTATCTTGCCTTTTACCATTGGGTGCGATGGCAGTTTGCGGCGCAGGCGGTGGTGCATGTGGGGAAGCATGGCAATTTAGAATGGCTACCGGGCAAGAGTGTGGCGTTGGCACAAACCTGTTACCCAGAAGTGGCGTTGGGGGCAATGCCGCATTTTTATCCGTTTATTGTGAATGATCCGGGGGAAGGAGCGCAGGCAAAACGACGATCGCAGGCAGTGATTATTGACCATCTAACGCCCCCGATGACGCGAGCAGATTTGTATGGAGAATTGCAGGCCTTAGAAAATTTAGTGGATGAATATTATGAAGCAATCAATCTGGATCCTAGTCGAATGAGGATGGTGAAGGATAAAATTGTGGAATTGCTACGAACTCAGCAACTGGATCTAGATTTAGGTATTTCTTTGACAACGATCGCCGATGAATTTGAAAATCAGGTGCTGAATCATCTCGATCGCTCGTTGTGTGAATTGAAGGATGCCCAGATTCGGGATGGTTTGCATATTCTTGGGCTTTGTCCTCAGGGGGCGCAACTCCGAGATTTGATGTTTGCGATCGCGCGTCATCCTCAGGCAGGTCGATCTGGATTATTGCGGGCGATCGCTGAGGCTTTAAATGTACCGTTTGATCCCTTGACGGCTGATCCGGCGGCTTCTGGCAGTCCTTTGTGGCGAACGGTGGCAGAGGGAATTGATGCATTAACGGAATTGGCGATCGTGTTGATTGAAGCGATCGTGGCTGGAGTTGCGGTTGATGACATTCTTGGAAATCTCAATGCTTTGAATCATCCGTTGGTGCAGGCGATCGAGCTGTCACAATCTTTAGCATTGCGGCAGGAGCTACAGTGGATTCACACTATCCTTTTCCCAGCATTGCAACAAACCTCCATGGAGTTGACGGCGTTGCTGCAGGGGCTACAGGGCGGCTATATTCCCAGTGGTCCTTCGGGTGCGCCAACGCGAGGTCGTCCGGAAGTGTTGCCCACGGGTCGTAATTTTTATTCGGTGGATATTCGTGCTGTGCCAACGGAAAGTGCCTGGGACGTGGGACGGAAAGCGGCGGAAGCGTTGATTGAGCGGTATACGCAGGAACAGGGCGACTATCCCAAAACCTTAGGACTTTCTATTTGGGGCACTTCCACAATGCGCACGGGGGGCGACGATTTGGCACAGGCGCTGGCATTGCTGGGGGTTAGACCCCTTTGGGAAAGTGCATCGCGGCGGGTGGTGGATTTTGAAATTTTACCCTTATCGGTGTTAGGTCGTCCGCGAGTGGATGTGACGCTCCGCATTTCCGGTTTCTTTCGAGATGCCTTTCCCAATTTGATTGATTTGTTTGACCAAGCGGTGAGCGCGATTGCGGCATTGGATGAACCGGAGAGTGAGAATCCCTTAGCCGCTAAAGTGAAAGAAGAACAACACCATTGGTTAGCATCGGGATTAACTCAGGAAGAAGCTTCGTTGCGATCGCGGTTTCGGATTTTTGGCTCTAAGCCGGGTGCCTATGGAGCAGGTTTGCAGGGCTTAATTGAATCGCAAAATTGGGTGGATGATCAGGATCTCGCTCAGGCTTATATCAATTGGAGTAGCTATGCCTATACCGCCGCTGGGGTTGGACAAACTGCCCCAGAAGCCTTTGCCCAACGGCTAAAAGCCATGCAAATTGTGCTGCAAAATCAAGATAATCGCGAGCATGATTTACTCGACTCTGATGATTATTACCAGTTTCAGGGAGGCTTAACTGCGGCGGTGCGATCGCAAACGGGACAACAACCCATGACCTATTTCGGCGATCATTCCTTGCCAGAACAGCCTAAGGTGCGATCGCTCCAGGAAGAAATTGCCAAGGTGTATCGATCGCGGGTGGTGAATCCTAAGTGGATTGCAGGGATGATGCGGCATGGTTATAAAGGAGCCTTTGAACTGGCAGCCACGGTGGATTTTCTGTTTGCCTATGATGCGACGGCCCATTGTGTGGCGGATCACATGTATCAAGGGGTGGCAGAGGCTTATTTATTTGATCCAACGGTGCAAGCTTTTATTCAATCTAGTAATCCTTGGGTGTTGCGTGATATGGCAGAACGATTGCTAGAAGCTCATCAACGGGGATTATGGGAACAACCCTCCACAGAAACGCTAGAACAATTAACAGCAATCATTTTGGAAGCAGAAGGAGCGATCGAAGCAAATCTCAGTTAAGCGATTGATAGCGATCCTAAATCTTTCGTAAATCTCCTAGGGGGTCGGATTATACCAAATCAACTCGTCATTGCAACCCATCCCGATCCCCCTAAATCCCCCTTATTAAGGGGGACTTCAAACCGAAAGGCAAACGGGAATCAGTCTAAAGGCGATTGCTGAACTCCTCACTCTGGCTCGGTTCCCCCTTATTAAGGGGGTTAGGGGGATTCCCGTTCCGGGAGGCTGCGCCAACGGCTCGCCAGGATATCCGCGCCTCACACCTGAATTGAGGAAAGGAGCGATCGAATCTGTAGCGTTAATTCATGGATTTGGTA
>JAYKGX010000284.1:0-6553 GCA_035285565.1 Synechococcales cyanobacterium | reverse complement strand
CCCTCCCAATTCCTCTGTACAATTTAAGCAAGCAAGGGCTGACCATCCAAGGGAGAAGCAATCATGATGCCAATCAGCAGAAGCAGACAAAGCCGATCGCGTCAGCGCCTCGATCGGCTCATGAGTCTCCCGTTAAGGCTCTTTCTCAGCTTTGTGTTGCTCGTGGGATTGATCAGTTGCCAATCGCCTCACTCTGGTACCTCTGCGGGCAAAGCAGAAGTGGAATTCTGGACCATGCAACTGCAACCGCAATATACCGATTACTTCAACGATCTGATTCAACGCTTTGAACAGCAGCATCCCACTGTGAAAGTACGCTGGGTGGATGTGCCTTGGGCGGCGATGCAGAGCAAAATCATTATTGCCGTGGCGGCTAAAACTGCACCGGATGTGGTGAATCTCAATCCCAGTTTTGCCGCTCAGCTTGCCGAAAAAGATGTGTGGCTAGAATTGAACGGTAAAGTTCCCTTGGTGGCACAGCAGCAATACCTGCCCAATATTTGGAAAGCCAGCACCCTGGAGGGCAAAACCTTTGGGCTGCCTTGGTATCTCACCAGTCGTATTGCAATTTACAATCAGGAATTACTCAAACAAGTGGGTTGGGAGAAGCCGCCTGCCACCTTTACGGAATTATTTCAGCTCTCGCAAACCCTGAGGCAGAAGCTGGGCAAGACGGGTTTTTTCGCTACGCTGGTGCCAGAAGACTCGGGGGAAGTGTTGGAATCCTTTGTACAGCAGGGGGTCACGTTAGTAGATGGGCAGGGGCGTGCTGCGTTTAATACCCCTAAGGGTCGCGAAATTTTTCAGACCTGGGTGGATCTCTATAAAAACGGGTCTGTGCCCAAGGAAGTTTTAACAGAAGGGCATCGCTATGCGATCGAACTCTACCAGCGGGGAGATTCTGCCATCGTCACCTCCAGCCCAGAATTCTTCAAAGCGATCGCCAAAAATGCGCCCGCGATCGCCCAAGTCTCGGCACCTGCGCCACAAATTACGGGGGAAACCGGGAAGAAAAATGTGGCGGTGATGAATTTGGTGATTCCCAAAGACACCGATCAACCGGAAGCAGCCTTGCAATTTGCCCTGTTTGTCACCAATAACGAAAACCAACTTGCCTTTGCCAAAGCGGCGAACGTGCTCCCATCCACCCAAGCAGCCTTGAGCGATCCTTACTTTAGCCAACTGCCCGCCGACCCGACTGTGCTCGATCGCGCCCGTCTCATTACGGCGCAACAATTACAATCTGCGGAAGTTCTGATTCCTGCCATGCGGGAAGTGAAGCGTCTACAAAAGGTGATTTACGAAAATATGCAGGCTGCCATCCTGGACAAGAAAACGGTGGAGGCGGCGATCGCTGATGCAGAACGAGCTTGGAATGAAGATCTATAATTGCTGGCTCTGGGCGGAGATGCCAGTCTATTGAGATTGGTGAATGTATGGGTTAGAAACTGGCAGAGAATGACACATCTAATGCTTTGTTCAGCGGTTGGCAACGGGTTGCTCCTTGATCTAAAAATGCTTGATGAGCTTACAGTTGATGTTGTCATAGAGCGTCTTCTTGCCCTAGCCATCAATTTCTGGTAAGCGTTTGGGTGTCAGGCGGAGTGGGCTGCGACCCGACAGGACTTTGATCAGTTTTGGGAGGGGGTCGTGTAGTAGGTACACAATGCGATCGCCCATTTGCCAATCACTCTCCGCTGGCACCACTTGTAGTGTATTCTCCCGTTCTACCACTAGGGGTAGCAGGTTTCCGGCGGCGCTTAATGTCACCAACCGAGTTTTCTTAAATTCCCAATCTTCGCCCGTCAGGCTGGTTTCCCCGAAGCTCACTGCATTATCACGCAAATACTGATTCCAGACCTTGAGGTTGATTTGGGTCGAAAACGCCTGCTGTACCGCATTACTGAAACCCGCACCGCTACTGTTACCTTGGATCTCTCGGGGAAAGACCGCTAGTACCCGAGGGGGCCGAAACTCTTCAGCGGCCCGCTGCGCTAAAACGGTATTGACTTCCCCATTCTCGGTCATGGCTAAAAAAGTGCCGATCGCTGCCAGACCTGCTTGCTCCAACACGTCCACATCCAACGCTGTACTGGTGAGGAGTTGTAAATTCTCCTGGGGTTCTAGTAAATTCTCCTCGGGTTCCGTATCAATCATCGTGACCGTTTCGCCCCGTTCTAGAAACAATTTGGCAATCAAGGCACTGAGGGGATTACAACCAACGATCACGGCCCCTGGCACATCTTCTGAGGTGATGCCCAAGAGGGTTGCCATGCCCTGGGCTGTCAGCGACTGGAAAAACACGGTTAAGATGATGGTTAAAAAGACAAGGGCTTTAATCGCATCGCCGCCGTTGATGCCTCGCTGGGTAAGCAAGATAGAAAATAGGGATGCCACGGAAGCTGAAACAATTCCCCGAGGGGCAATCCAAGCCAGAAAAACCTTCTGTCGCCAATTTAAATCGCTCTGCAGCGTACAGAGCCAAATACTAATCGGGCGCACGATAAACATCACAGCTAGAACCGTCAGCACCCCTTCCCAACCTAGGGCTAACAGACTGGGAATGGATAAATCGGCTGCGAGTAGGATAAATAAAACGGAAATGGAGAGGGTGGTTAACTGTCCTTTGAAGCGTTTCAGCAAGCGCTCTTCAGAGAGTTCCGAACTGCGTAGAAAAATACCCGCTGCTACGACTGCCATCAGTCCCGCCTCGCTGCGGAGAAATTGGGCTAACCCAAACCAGCCCCAGACCCCGGCTAATACCACTAAGGCTTTTAAATCTTCAGAGAGGAAAGTAGCTCGCTTTAGCAGTACACTCATCAGCCAGCCCCCGCCCACTCCGATCGCCCCGCCCACCCCCAGCCGCAGGGTCAGATCTTCTAATACTGCTGTTGGATCCGGGTTGCCATTCAGCACCACATTCAGCACGACCACCGCTAAGATGGCTCCAACCGGATCGATCAGCACCCCTTCCCCTTCCAAGAGCGTGGCAACTTGGCGATCGACCTTGACCTGTTTCAGCAAGGAGTTAATCACCGTCGGGCCGGTGACGACGACCAAAGCAGCATAGAGAAAGGCTATCGACCAAGGAAATTCACTGAGCCAATGGGCGGCCATTCCCCCACCGATCAGGGTAATCAGGGTTCCTAGGGTCACTAGATTGCGCAAACTCCCAGAAACCCGTCCCAAATCCCGCAGTTGTAGATTAAAGCCCCCTTCAAACAGGATAATTGCGACCAGGAGCGCCACCAGTACCTCTAGCCCCTCCCCGAAGTGATTGGGGTGGAGCCAACCTAAGCCGCTAGAACCCAACAAAATCCCAAACGAGAGCAGAAACACAATGCCCGGAATCCGCAACCATTCCGCCAAAACCTGGGCGCTGATTCCTGCGATCACCGTCACGATAATTTGTAGGGTTAGCTCTAGCGCAGACATGCGGCTATCTGATTGATTCCTTTAGCAGCAAATAGTAGAGCCTACCCTCTGCTCGGATCAACCCTGCCCGATCGCGGGCTAACTTGCCCGTGCCCATAAACACATCTACCCGTCCGGGCCCAATGATGGCACCCCCTGTATCCTGATCCAAGACGTAGCGGTGGACGGGTTGAATGTGCAACTGGCGATCGGGTAATGGTGTGGCAATCATGGCTAAAGCTCCCGGTGGCATGAGTTTCTTATCTGTGGCGATCGATCGTTCTGGGGTGACAGGTTGCCCTAAACTGCCGATCGCGGGTGCGCCCTGGGTATTGCGGAAAAACACAAAGCGATGATTGCGGGGTAAATATTCATCCAAAGCGGCGGGATTTTCCTGAAAATAGCGAGTGACATTGGGGAGATTGAGATCCTCTACCTTCAGCTTGCCATCTTTTACGAGTTCTCGTCCAATTCCGGTGTAGGGATGATCGGTATGACCGTCATAGCCGATGGTCATGCGCTTGCCATTGGTGAGTTGTAATTGGGAGGAACCTTGCACCTGGATTAAAAAAGCTTCTAAGCGATCGCGGATCCAAACCAACTCTAACCCTTTGAGTAAACCGCGATCGCCCTGGAGGCCATCCTTGCCTTCCAGTTGTTCCCGCGTTGGGTGAGGTTTCTGCCAACGCTCAAACTGGGCGGGGCGACGATAGAGGGGATAGCGAAATTCGGCGGTTCGTACGGGACTGGCGGTGTGAACTGGCTCAAAATAGCCCGTAAACGCAACGGTTCCCTCTTGGTCTTTGCCGATCGATTCATAGAGATCAAATTCGGCTTGGATGGCCTGCTGTAAGGCTTTTGGCGTTTTTGCCTGCATTACCAAGCTCCTAAACCGCCGTAAACTTCGTTCTACTCGATCGCGAGTCACCCCTTTCACCGGGTAATTCCGATAGGCTGTGGTTGCCTGGGCTGTGCGTAAATAACGCAGACTGTAGTCGATCGCCCGCACTAAAGCAGGTCGATCGCCGGAATGGTTTGCGGAACTCCACAGTTGTTCATCCAGCCCCAAATCAGAGGGCACTGACTGCAACCGTCGTAACACCGGAGCAGCAGGTTTTTTCCCGGCTCCCTGAGCTACGTTGGGTAGAGTTCCAATTTCGGCAACAGAGCTGGTGGTAGATTGGGTCACTGAATCGATCACCCCGATCTGCGAAAGGGTAGCATTTGGGTCTGGATGAACAAAAGGAACAGCCACCGGAAAGGTGCCTCCCTGAGGCGATCGCATCCCCAGTAAGGACATTCCCAGGATAGCGATCGCTATCATGCCTCCTTGCCGCCAAACCCCACTCATCTTATGCCCTCGACTTTATTCAGAATCTGATTCGCTGTAGTACCGATCGACGCTGCCCAGGAAGACGGGTTCCACTCGAATTCCAACCACAGAACTCGGTCGCACCACCATGTACTCGCCCTGAATGTTTTTGATCGGGACGGTGATGAATTCCGTGGACATTGACTTTGGCATTAACTCGCCACTGTACCATTTTTGAAATTCTTGGATGGTTGGAAAACGAACTTCTTCTCGATGCCCACCGTCTAGCATCAGGTGAACTGCGTATTCGTTTGGCGTTCTTGGCGTTCTTGGCATAGTACTGGGTTCATAGTCTACCGACCTCATTATGGGCTGGAATGGGTGGGAATTAACTTCTTTCTTATCCTTCAGTCTTTGAGATGGGATGCGAGTCAGGGGAGAAGCGCTCCACTTTACTGCTTCAAGCAGTTGTTGATTTCTGACCCACAGGACTCCTTGAAACTATGCTGCCTCAAATCCATGCTTTTTCCTACCCCCACAGGCGTTTCCTCAGTTAGGAGCATCTCTGAAATGTGATTTAGATCACTCCTTTTGTAGAATGAGATCACATAAGCAGGATGTCATAGGTCACATCAGCTACATGACTCGATCACAGCAAAATTTTGAGGAATCCGGGTTTTAACGGATATCCTTGGATTTCTGGAGGGCTAATCTGAGAACACAAGTGATTGAGTCACACCTAACCTGTGATTTAAATCACGTACAACAGAGGAGTTCATTCCTTTGGCCAGTGTGTGTTCCTGTTTCAAGTGATGTTCTCGGGGCAATTACCCGTGAAGGTTTTCTCCCATGATGTTCACTCAATCCAGTGGTTTAGACAGCGCTATGGCATCTTCTGTGCTCCCTTGTGTTCCGGATTTTGCGGCGAATTTTTCGCCAGATTTCCAGGCGGCACAATTTCTTCCATCTCTGGTCGATCTGATGCCTGTTGCCGCTGTGGTTCAAGACCTGTGGACTGGTCACTGTGTTCTTTGGAATCAGGCTGCTGAGCGACGATTCGGTTACTCTGCCCAATCGGCAATTGGTCAGCCATTAGACCAGTTACTTCCCCTAGATTCAGCGGTGTGGGGTCAATGCGATCGCGTGACCCTCCCATCTACGCTTTCTCCTACTCAACCTGATACAGGATCAGAGGAGATAGCGCGCTATCTCCTCCTGACTTGGGCACAAGACCGGGCGATCGCTCAGTCAGCTCAGTCGGTGGAAGTGCAATCCCATTTGCCTGGAAATGATGCAGCCCACGATGCAGCGTTGATAGCGACTCAGCAGGAACTTGAGCAACTCCGTAGTGAACTCCAGCAGGCTCAGGAGGTGTTATCTCGTCAGGAACAACAAGTTGCTTTGAGCCAAAAGATGATGGAAGTAGCCCATGAAATTAGTAATCCAGTCAATTTCCTTTGCGGAAACCTCCGCTATGTGACGGATTACAGTCAGCAATTGCTGCAATGGGTGCAGTTCTATCATGGTCAAGCAGAAAGTCACCCTGATATACAGATTACGAATGAGGCGATCGATCTAGAGTTCCTGCAAGAGGATTTTCCAAAAGTTCTCAACTCAATGTGGGCTGGGTCAGAACGGCTGTTACAAATTCTGCAAATTCTGAAACCCCCTATTTAGCTGATTGGCATGAGTCAGCCCTGTGTTTGAGCCAGTTGTGTGTGTCAGTCCTGTAAATGTTTTATGTTTGAGCCAGTTGTGTGTGTCAGTCCTGTAAATGTTTTATGTTTGAGCCAGTTGTGTGTGTCAGTCCTGTAAATGTTTTATGTT
>JAYKGX010000283.1:0-5290 GCA_035285565.1 Synechococcales cyanobacterium | reverse complement strand
CTAGCAAGATTTGCAGCCGATTCTCTTTCCGGGCAGCTTTGGCATCCACCCCTTGAGGTTTCGTCTGGCGGTTAATCAGAGCTGCAATCGCATCAGGGTTACCTTGTTGGGCTTGTTCTAAGACTTGAGACATCTCCAATTCCTCGCATTATCATGACCGAATCAAAAAATCCTGTGTAGGAATTTCAGGGAATTTACGAATACTGTAACGATCTCTACTCAAAAGATCAGGTATAGCTAGAATTCCACAAGTTTTTCAGTTTTCAACAGGAGTTGTCAGGAGTTGTCCAGCCAGCCCCAAAATAGTAGAACTACCAATCATCTCCTAGCAGTTCTACTGACATCCATCATCAAGCACCCCAGCAACAGATGGGCAGATATTTACGGACTCGTTACACCAGGATCCGGCTGTCCACTTTGGAGGCTATCCAGCAAAGCCGCGATCGCTCCCTCCAGATCCTGATTCCCTGATTCTGTGGCGGCTAAGATCAGCAGTAAAACATGTTCACTAGTCGGACGGACGAGAATTTTACCTGTCATCGGTTGGGTTCTACCCGCGATCGTCAGTTGCCCGACCCAATCCAGCAACATTCCATTCGCCACCTCAATCTGGTTGGTGATTTGAAACCCTTCCCCTTTTTGCACTGCATTTTTAGCAATTTGCAGCAGGTTTTCGTTGGTGATGCCACTCTGGGCCCCGAGTTGGGCGATCGAGGGTGCCAACACTGTATAAGCAAGGCTGCCATCTGACTTTTCCAGCAACACAGAATCTCCCAGCGGTGCAGTCATAAAACCTTCTAGCTTATTCACCTGAAAGCGCTTCGTTGGGTCAAGATACATCCCTTTCACGGGAAGCGGGGCAGCGGTGGGGGTGAAACTTGGCGGCGGGGGTGGCAACGGTACTGCAGGAGTTGGAGTTGGGCTAGGCGAAGTTCCAGGAGCAGGCGAGGCATCTGGGGCAGGCGATTGACCGGGGGATGGGGTTGCTGTAGATACAGGCGAGGGGCTGGGGGAGACCACCGGAGAAGGGGAAACGGGTGGCGGAGAAGTGCGAGATCCGGGCAGGGGATCAATCGGTACCGCTTGGGGGGCTTCTGCCTGTGCCAAGGTCGTCTGCGCCAAGGTCGTCTGTGCCAAAGTTCGACTCGGCGCACTCTGCCAAATTTGCCCGATCGTGATCAAGGCGATCGCCGTCAGGGTTGCCAAGCCAAGCCACCAGAGTTTCCGTTTCATAGCCATGGGGGATGCAGGTGATACGTCAGGTTTTACAGGTTTACAGAGAGCGGTTTACAGAGATTGCGACAGGGTATCGGATTGCCTGAGGGGAGAGAAGACTAGGGCTTGCCAATAATAGTGGGATTGCCTGAGAAAAAGACCCCTGCGATACAGCTAATCATCAAAGTTGCCAAGGTTGCTGCCCAAAGCGCCTTCCAGCCCAACACACTGATATCTTTGCGTCGAGACGGAATCAGGCTGACAAAGCCTCCCATAGTAATCCCCACGGAGGGTAAATGGGCAAATCCACAGAGGGCATAGCTAATCACCACCAAGGCGCGATCGCTAATTGCTCCAGTCTGTGCCAAATTTGCCAGTTTCAAATAGGCCGGAATTTCAGTCTCTAGCAACCGTTGACCCAACAGTTGCGCCACCTGCCAAATTTCTCCCATATTGGCAGAGACTCCGGTGAGCAAGGTCAGGGGCATGAAGAGCACCGCTGCAATATTTTGAAGGGTGATGTTCTTAAAGAAGCTGCCAATACGAGCCAGGATGGCATTTTGACTCAGGGACAAAGCACCCAAGTTGCCGAAAAATAGATTCACCAATGCCAACAGACCCAGAATCGCAATCAAAAGTGCTCCGATCGCCACGGCGAGTTTCACCCCATCCAAGGCCCCGGAAATCACACTCTCCATCGCATTTTGTGGCTCTTCTTCCATCGCATTGGTCTCCGTTGGCAACACCCCTGCTGTTTTAGCCACCTCAGTCTCCGGCACGAGAATTTTGGACATGACAAAACAGGCTGGAATGGCCATAAAAGAAGCCGAGATCAAGTGACCGACAATGTTGGGAAAGATGGGGCGCAAGAAGTCAGCGTAAATTGCCAGAACCGTGGATGCAATGCTGCCATAACAGGAAGCCATGACGGCACAGAGTTCACTGCGGGTCATACTCGCCAGAAAGGGACGCACCACCAGCGCGGCCTCAATGCCGACGAAGATATTCGCCGAGCCACTTAAAGCCTCAGCCCCACTCAACCCCATCAGTTTGTAGAAAATCTTGGCAAATAGATTGACGATCGGCTGGATGAGGCGAAGATTGTAGAGCAAGGCCATCAAGGCGGAGAAGAAGATCACCAGGGGTAAGGCTCGGAACGCCAAAATATATCCAACATTGAGGTTATCAGGACTGAGGCGATCGCCCGGAACCGGAACATAGGCAGGAGTCACCGCCCGCGCAATCCAGCGACCCGCCTGAAGCGGTCCCGTAGGCATCGTAGGATCCGGGACGATTAGGTTACCAAAGACAAACCGGGCACCCGCCTGGGCCGCCTCTAGAATGGCATTGATATTGTTGCTGAGAATGGTGATAAAGTCCCGTGTTGGCTTGATCTGAAACACCAGTAGCCCAAACAGAAGTTGAAGCCCAATTCCCCAGAGAATCACGCGCCAGGGAATTTGTTTGCGGTTCTCTGAGCCGATCCAAGCAATGCCGCAGAGACCAAAAAGGCCTAGAAAGGAAACAAAGTTTAACCAAGACACTAGCGATACCGCCCTAAAACGTCGTTCAGTCGAATCCGGAACAAGTCCCTCAGCATTTTAAGGGAATCTTCTACCAAATTGACCTTGGATACCTTGACTTGATGACTGTCTGACACTCTAGCGGGAATTTCACCGATGGAAAATCCCCATTTTTTGGCCAAGTACATCAACTCTACATCGAAGGAAAATCCTAACAAGTGTTGTCTAGCAAACAATGCCTTTGCTTTTTCGCGCCGGAATCCTTTTAAACCCGCCTGCATATCCCGAAAAGGAAGATTGAGAAACACCCGAGAAGCCAGATTGTAGATCTTGCCTGCTAATTTACGCTGCCAACGAATTCCTTGCAAGTAGCGGGGGACAAGATTACGACAGCCAATCACTACATCGCAGACCTGTAGTTTTTCTACCAAAGCATCCAAATGTTCCAAGGCGTAGGCTAGGTCACTATCAAAGAAGCAAATATACTCGGACTCGGCATAGGCCATCCCCGTTTTAATCGCATATCCCTTGCCACCCCGCTGATCGTAGGAGAGCAGTTGCAGCCGTCCCGTCTTACTGACTTGTAAATAGGTACTCAGAATTTCTTTGGTGCGATCGCTCGATCCATCGTTGACGAAAATGAAGGTGTAGTTCGGATGGGTTTGCAGATAGTCCCGAATGGCCTCTAGGGTACGACTAATGCAGGCTTCTTCGTTGTACACCGGCAGCACGATCGCCACTTCAGCGAGTTGAACAGACGAGAGGGATTTCTTGGATGGCTTCGTTGGCAAACTAGAGGGCGGCGAGCTAGGAGATTGGCTGGAAGACGCGGGAACGGCTTGGGCTGGAGTCAAAGGTTGCTTCATATCAAAGGGGGTAGCAGGAGCAGTGGACAAGGGAGAGGGTGGTCAGAGCGTCAGGATGGGATGCACAAGGGTGCTTGCTATCTATTGGGGAGCGACTAGGGAGGCTCGGAGATTTTTCCAGGTTTGGACGGTACCAGGCTGACTCGGGTAACCCCGCCCCAGGAGCACCAAGCCATCGCGAGCTTCCAGAATGCCATATTCTCCACTTTCAATCGCTTCATCGTACAGGGGCACTATCAGCGCGATCGCTGTGCGTTCTTCCTCAAATGCCACCTGATACTGCCTTAATTGCCAAAAATCTGCAACCCAATAGTCGGTGGGCAGGACACGATCGCGCCCATCTTGAATCTGGATTTTTGGAAACCGCAACAGGGCCCGGCGATTGGCTAAGTGAGGAATCAGGTAAGTGGTAGCAGAAACGCTGGCTTGGGGGGGAATTTGGCGCAATACCTCCCGAGCCACTGCCGCATGGAACCAAGCACGACTGAGCGAAGTATGAACCCAGGGTCGAAAGGAATCCGGAATCAGCCAAGAAAAAGCCCGATTGGGATTAGAAGTCACCGACAGGAGAATGGAAAGCACCAGACCGATCGCCCAGACTTTGCGAAACTGGGGGGTGAATTTTCTGGGATGAGCGGCCCACCAGAGGATCGTCCCGTAGAACAAACCGGGTACCACGACCAGAGAATAGCGCAGGCTAATGGACAGAGCAGAAATTCCCGTTTGCATGAAGAGCGAGATCAAGGGCACTCCCGTCAAAGTCCAAGTCATGGGCGACAGCAGCGAGGCAAATCCCAGGGGCAACCAATGGCGAGCCACATAGGCAAGGCGGCGATCGATCGGCCAGAACAGACTCTTTAGGAGTTCTCCCGGACGGGTGATCATGCCCCACAGTACTTGAAGTGTGGAAGGATTGGGCGTATCCACAAATTGCCGAAACCGCGTTGCCAAGTAGAGTCGAGAGTTGTCTGTAGAAAACTGCGGCAAAACCCAATTAGTAATCACGGCAACGTAGGCAAAGGCGATCGCGCATAGCAGCACCCCCAATTTCACCGATCGCCGACTAAGACTGAGATACAACCCATAGCTGAACAGAATCATCCCCCCCACTTCTTCCCGGATGCCTAGCAAGAACGCCACGCAGAGGGCAAACCAGCCCCAACGCTTTTTCTCCCAGGTCAGAAACATCCCAAAGGCAAACAGCGGAATTTGACAATGTTCATAGAAATTTGCCAGCGAGGGCCCAATCACTGCATTAGCCGCATAGTAACTTCCTAAAATCCACAGAGAAAGCTGAGGGGATAACGAGCAGCGTGCCAAGGCATAGAGCAACCAGCCGCCCACAGTCATTAATCCGGTTTGTAGAAAAATGAGGGTAATGGGATGGGGGGCGATCGCATAAATGGGCCACCAGAGGAGAAAATCCACGACCCAATGCTGTCCCAGGTGAATAAAGTCCACCCGAGGAATCACACCATCCTGCAACGATTCCACCGAATTGCCCGAGGTGAGCGAACTTTGGAACCAGTTGCCCTGCAGGTTATTCCAAAACAGTTGGCTGAATAAGCCATGATCGTAGGAACTCAGCAGAATCTCATGGCGCAGAATGCCAAACAAGGAAACCAATCCTGCAAAGATTAACCCCAAGGCGATCGCCCGTTTGGATGCTGAATTCATGATTTGCCA
>JAYKGX010000282.1:0-14251 GCA_035285565.1 Synechococcales cyanobacterium | reverse complement strand
CAAGTCTTAGAACAAGCCCAACAAGGTAACCCTGATGCGATTGCAGCTCTGATTAACCGCCAGACGAAACCTCAAGGGGTGGATGCCAAAGCTGCCCGGAAAGAGAATCGGCTGCAAATCTTGCTAGAAGGACTCGACCTGCCCAACGAACGCCTGTCCACCATGGTTAGCCAAGGGGTTCACAAATTAGGACTGAATACCATTCTCCAGGTCTATGGTCGCCAAGTGGGGCAAGAAACAATGGCTTGGATCAAGGCGTTTCAGATTTCTCCCGAAGGAGTTGATGGGATCGAAGATGAAATAATCCTGCAGGAGTGCTTTGGGGAAGGCGATCCCAAAGTGCTAGCACGGCAAGGAGATCTCACAGCGATTCGGCAATATATCGAGCAGTCCGTTGCACCTTACCTAGAAGAGCAGGCTGCTAAGTTTGCTGCCGAAGGAGAAGCTGAAGCTAAGGTGCAATACGAAATTCAGGCAGAACTGGAGGATGGACTGTTGAGAGCCACGATCATGACCAATGTGTTCTTGGATGGCCCCGCCTTTGCTGCCTTTCTGGGTAAAAAATTGAATGCGATCGCCTCCCCCATCGTGAAGGAATTTGAGCTATACAAGCAAAAGAACCCCTCTCTGCCCCCATTTTTTATTCAAAAAGCAACGCTTGATCCCTCGCTGCAAAGCCGTCTGTAAGCCCTTGCTGGTAAGCCCTACTTGTGATTTCTGACCACGAAGGGAAATATCAACAGGGTCGGCATCAGTTTCCGGTCTCGCCCCAAACTTGGCAGAAAACCTGGCGTTGCCGAGGTCCATCTAAATCCAGCAAGAGAACTGATTGATAGGTTCCAAGAGCCAGCTTCCCGTCCACGATCGGAATCATTTCACTCGTGGTTAACATCATTGCCATTAAATGTGAATGGGCATTCATCGGTTCATCAGCGGGAAGGTTGGGACGCAGATGCAGATCGTTATGTAAATAGCGGTCTGATTCCGGTGCAAGCTTGCGCAGAAAGGTCTTGATATCTTCCAACAATCTTTCTTCATCTTCATTAATGACCAATGCCGTGGTGGTATGCCGAGAAAAAACCAGCACATGACCCTGCTGCACTTGGTTAGCGGTTACACAGGCTTGGATCTGGGACGTGATGTTGTGAAATGTGATGCCTTCCCCGGTAGATAATTCCAGTAGCTGGTACGCGATCGTCATAATACTTGGAAGCTCCTTAACCCTGCCGCAATCCTACAGCAGCGATCCCCTCTCGTCTACCCTGTTCGGTCCCGCCAATAGGTGATAAAAGGTCGGTTACAAGCGGTGTGGTAAAAGCTGCTACCCAGCGCGCACAGCAGGCTAAAAATCCAGAATAATTGTTACGGAAGTCGTGAGAACTTGAGTGCCTGCTCTACATTAAAAGCACTACAGCCAGTTGTTTCCAGAACTGAAGATACTCAGGGAGGCACTATGCACCATCTGTCTCCACGCCGCCTATCTCCGCACTACCTACCTCCGCACCAGTTATCTCCATATCAGCCATTGCAACTTAGTTTAGACTGGGTCAATTCAGGCTGGCTGCTCCATTTGAGTAAAGTATTGGGAAGCGTTGTGCTAGGGATTTTAGTGCTGGGGACTGTTGAGATGAAGCCCGTGCAAGCAACTCCCCACGATCCTCAACCCATTCAGCTTCGCAATCGTGACAATGGAGAATCCTGGATCTGCCACCCCCAAGAAACAAAACTACTTTGCGATCGCAGTTCTTCTACCCAAGGCAAGTCTGGGACAGCAACTCCTGCAACGACGAGTGGAACGAGCGTCCCTCAGCCTCCTTCTGCTACTGCTTCCTCACACCCTTCATCCACGAATGATATGATGCTCAAGCTGATCTATATTGGGTTACCGATGGGATGTCTGACGGCGATCGCCCTGCATGAACTCTGGGAACGCCATCGCACCGCTCGCATGAAAGCCTTTATTCAACGCCTAGAAAGAATTTGGGAAGAAAGTGCTCAGTACTAATCCCCACTGATCCCCAATCTTTGAATCCATGTTGCAGATCCAATCTTGCGAACCCGATAACCTTACTAGCACTAGGCTGGCTGTAACGCTAGGATTCTGACGATCGCTGCTGTCGAAGCTGAGCCAATTCTTCCCGCAAAGAAATGAGTTGCTCGGTCAAAGCTTGCAGTTCGGTTTGGACATCGGGTGCCACAGGGGTAGCAGTTGTATTGACGGTTACGCCAACGGCGGAGGGGTTACGCTGCTGTTGCCAAAAGCGATCGACCACTTGGCGCGCTTCCTGCTCCGTCACCGTCCCTTTTTCAGACCAGTCTTGCAGGAGTTGGTTCGGGTTGGTTGTGAACTGATTCCAGGTTTGATTCAGGGTCTCCGGCATCTGCTGAGGATTTTGCAGTGCCTCTAGTAAAGAACTGGTCGCACCTAGGGTGGTTCGAAAGCTGGTTTGAAAAAGCTCCAGAAGAGTATCACTATTCACACTATTCATTTGTCTGCCCCAACGATCTATCAACTATCAAACGATTTATCAACTATCAACAGATTGCTTCATCATAACGTTAGAACAAAACCATCAAGTTTACAGTTCTTCAAGATACTGATTGAGATCGGCTAGAAATTGTGTCAGTTCTGTCTCAACAATCAAGCGAATCCGATCGTCTCGCAGTGTCAGCAAAAGTTTTGCGGCAAAGGGGGTGGGGTAAATATTGGGATTACAGAACACTTCTAAAAAAACTTCACCGGAATGCTGATACTCCATTGCAGGCAAGGGTTCAGACCGTCCTCCGCCAACGGGTTGACTGGCAATTTGCTTGAGCTGGGTCATCAGTTGGTCTAAAGCAGCTTTTAGCTCCTGAGCAGATGCTTGACTAAAGCTAAATCGGACAGAGCCAGTCGGTAAATTTAATGTCAGGGGAACCATAGGGCGTTATACCCGCTTGTTTAGATTTAGAGAATTGCTTCAGTATCCTAGCGGGAATGCTGATCTCGATCGTCAACCTGCAATAACTAGCAATAATTATGCGATCGCCCAGATCAAGTATCACCTGGATCTAAGGTTAATCCATCTCTAGAGCCTCAAAAGCTGTCATCATCGTCAATATTAATGTGAGGATTGTGATGAACAGCATTCAATACCAAGCATCTGATGCCTAACGTGTGATCACAGGAGAACCTTCATGCCTGTATCTCAGCCGTTTCCCCCAGATCCTACCGCCTCTCCAAAAACGGGCTATCCAACAAACGACTACCAAAAAACGGTAAAGCGGGTTCTGGTGATTACCCTACTGCTTAACCTACTGGTGATGGGGATCAAACTTGCCATCGGATTGACCTCTCATTCTCTCAGCCTGGTGGCAGATGGGCTACACAGCCTGACGGATGGTGCGAATAATGTCCTAGGTCTCTTTGCGACTCGACTGGCTTCTCCCTTGCCCGATCGCGAGCACCCCTACGGTCATCTGAAATTTGAAGCCCTGGCAACGTTGGGGGTTGCTGGTTTTTTAGGAATTGCCTGCTTTGAGATTCTCCAGGGGGCGATCGAACGTGTCTTGGGGCTGGGGCAGCCGATTCAAATTTCTACAACAGAACTGTTGATTCTTCTAGGTGTGCTGGGGATCAATATTTTTGTCACCGGTTATGAACATCGAGAAGGCCGACGGGTTAACAGTGCATTTCTGATTGCAGATGCCTATCATACGCTGAGTGATATTTGGGTCACCTTGGTGGTATTGGCTGGCTTGCTAGGAGTGCGTTTTCTCGGGTTGCAATGGTTGGATGTGGTGCTGTCGTTTCCCGTTGCCTTGATGGTGTTTTGGAGTGGTTGGCGGGTGTTGCGGGAAAATTTGCCCTGGTTGGTGGATGCTCAAGCGATCGATCCCCAAGTAATTCGCGATTTGGCCATGTCAGTTCCTGGGGTTATCAATGTCCATGCGATCGCCTCCCGAGGGATCGTTGGACGGCAATGCTTTGTGGAGATGCATCTAGTGGTCAATGCCATGGATGTAGAAACGGCTCACCAGATCGCGGAAGCGGTAGAGGTCAAGTTGATCGAGCAATTCAGTCCAATTCGAGTGATCACCCACATAGAACCCCCCAGGTGTCAATCAGAAGACTTAAGTTTTTAAGGAATCACTAAATTCATCAAGATTTGATTTAGATTTCACTCAAGAGAGCAAATATCTCCACTTTATCTCCCCCAATCTCTCCTTTCCTCGCAAATTCTATAAACTTCAACCAAAAAAAATGGTTATCCACAGACTAACCCTTGTTTTCCACAAGTTGCCGTGAATAACCACTGCATGAGCAAAGAGAATTTGGCATAACCCATTCATCTATGGGAAAAGGTTATAGCACTATCTGTAGTGTCTAAGCAACTATTTTCGCCAACTTGATCGGTTTCTTTAGCGTTTAGATCGTTCTACCCCCCGTGCAAATTAAATTGCCAAGGTGAAAGATCTGCTACTTATTCCCATTCGATCGTGCCAGGTGGTTTAGAGGTGATGTCATATACCACACGGTTGACCCCTGGAACTTCGTTGACAATCCGAGTTGCAATCACCTCCAGCAACTCATAGGGAATTCTCGCCCAGTCTGCTGTCATCCCATCTTCACTGGTGACACACCGCAGAACGATCGGATAAGCATAGGTTCGCTTATCGCCCATCACGCCCACACTCCGCACCGGAAGCAAGACCGCAAAGGATTGCCAAACGCTGTTGTAATAGCCAGCCCGGTTAATTTCCTGCCGTACAATCAAATCGGCATCCCGCAAAATCTCCAGCTTCTCTTCGTCGATTTCACCCAGGATCCGAATTGCCAAACCCGGCCCGGGAAAAGGTTGTCGTTGGACAATTTCCTCGGGGAGTCCGAGCGATCGCCCCACTTTGCGCACTTCATCCTTGAACAGTTTACGGAGCGGCTCCACTAACTTGAACTGTAGATCCTTCGGTAATCCGCCAACATTGTGGTGACTCTTGATTTTGACCGCCACACGCTCCCCAGTTTGAGGATCCACATTAGTATCAGCAGATTCAATGACATCAGGATAGAGGGTGCCCTGGGCTAAATAGTCAAATGGTCCGAGGCGCTTGGATTCTGACTCAAATACCCGGATAAACTCATGCCCAATCCGTTTACGCTTCTCTTCCGGATCGGTCACACCTTTGACCGCCGTGAGGAAGCGATCGCGGGCATTCACATATTCAACCGGAATATGGAACTCGTCACCAAAAAGCTTCATCAACCGTTCGGGCTCGCCTTTACGCATGAACCCTTGATCGATAAACATACAGGTCAGTTTGTCGCCGATCGCCCGATGTAAGAGAAAGGCCAGAGTGGAAGAATCAACCCCACCCGAGAGTGCTAACAGCACGCGCCGATCCCCCACTTTGGCTTTTACTTCGCGCACGGCCTCTTCTACAAAGGCTTCCATGGTCCAAGTGGGATGGCATTGGCAGATGTGGTAGACAAAGTTTCGAATCAATGCTTGTCCATACTGGGAATGCACCACCTCTGGGTGAAACTGCACCCCATAGAACTTGCGTTCATGGTTGGCGATCGCCGCCGAGGGAGTATTTTCGGTATGGGCTAATCGTTCAAAGCCACTGGGCATCTGCGTCACAGAATCGCCATGACTCATCCACATAATGGAGCCTTCTTCAACATTGGTCAGCAGGTCAGTGGGGTCATCAATTACGAGGCTCGCTTTACCATATTCGCCCCGATCGGCTCGATCGACCTGACCGCCTAGTTGCTGGACCATGAGCTGCATTCCATAGCAAACTCCCAGCACAGGCACTCCCAATTGCCAAATCGCTGGGTCACACTGTGGCGCGCCCTCATCATAGACAGAGTTGGGCCCCCCCGAGAGGATGATTCCTTTTGGGTTGAGCTGGCGCAATTGCTCAACGGTTGTTCGATAGGAAAGAACTTCGGAGTAAACCTGTGTTTCTCGGATGCGACGGGCAATTAGCTCAGAATATTGAGACCCAAAATCTAAAATGACAAGCATCTGACGATTGAGAGAGTCAAGGTCAGCAGGAGCAGATGCTGAAATTATTGAGGAATCAACAGGAGGAGTCACGGTTGCTTTCCTGACAAAACTGAAAGTTAACGAAGAATAACAGTTTCCTAAACCAGTTCCTGTCAAGTCAAGTTGTAATCATCGTGTCTCAGGACTGACTCTTGCATACAAGGAACTGAAGAATGAATTGAAGAGATTAAATAAAGCAAGAACTTGAAAGAGCGGACTTGCAAGATTGAACTTTGAAATATTTGGCTATTGTAAGCACATTCTGTGAAGGGACTCAAGTCAAGACTATGAAACTTCTGTGAAATATTTGAGCGAATTCCTGAGTTATGCTGATCTCACAGGCAAGTTTTAACCTAATTCAGCGCCAGTTTACGCTTTTTAATCAAGCTGTAAAGTAATTGTGAAATTTCTACTCTGTATCTCGGCGATACCAAGAATCCTGCCTAGGATGAACAGATGGGAGGGCTTCTATATCTCTCTGGAAATAGATTGCATCCGCAAGATAGGGTCTTAAATGTGATCATTGTCACGAGAGCAGAGTGAATTCATACAAACTGCTCGTCTTAAGATCTGATCTACTCTATCTAAATCTCTATAGTTATCTATAGTTAATGATGGGGATCAGTGGCATCACCTGCCTCAATCCTGGTTTCCCCTTTCTTTGCGAACACTCATGTCAAGTCACAAGCCCATTCGGAACTTTACGATGGACATTAATTGCCTCAATTCGCCTGCATCAGATCAGATCCCGAGCCGTCCCCAATCCAATACGATTGTTCTGCAACCTTATGCACTTTCGGGCGCAGATGGTACCAGCTTTCGTGCTTCCTTGGAAGAAGCCTTATCTCACGCAGAAGCGATCGTGATTGACCTTTTGTGGATGGATGGACTTACATCAGACGATTTGAGTGTGTTACTAATGGCTCTTCAACGAGCGAACCAGGAAAATAAGGTACTTTCCTTCCTATCGATGGATGTCATGGCAAGACGGAATATAGAGCAGCTCCAAGAGAAAAATCGAGAGGGGGAAATGGGGAACCGTTACAGTGTTTTTACCCCAGACTTTGAGCGTTTTCTAGAGAACCATCAGAGTTGTGCCTATATTCCCTATTGCGTTTCCCTGTTTTGACGAACCTGATGGTGCAGTCAAGCAGGTTGAAACTATATACTACCTCACATATATTTTCCGCAAAAAATTATCTTTTCATTGCGAGGGTTAAACCGTCTGCAATGGGAAGTAAGCAAACTTGAACGGCAGGATTTTCAGCGACCGCTTGATTAAAGATACGCATGGTTTGGACAATCTTATCCTGAGATTGCTCCTCTACCACCCGCCCTGACCAGAGCACATTGTCGATCGCGATCAGCCCGCCCGATCGCACCAGTTGTAGACTGCGGTCAAAATAATTCTGGTAATTGCCCTTGTCTGCATCAATGAAGACAAAGTCAAAGGTGCCAGCTTGCCCTTCTGCCAGTAACTGATCGAGCGTTTCTAGTGCAGGTGCCAGACGGAGCTGAATTTTGTCACTCACGCCAGCTTGTTGCCAGTAGCGACGGGCGATCGCAGTATAGTCTTCATTGATATCACAGGCAATTAACTGACCTTCTGCGGGTAATGCCATGGCGACGCATAGGGAACTATAGCCGGTAAAAACCCCAACTTCTAACGTTTTTTTTGCCCCCATTAAGCGAACCAATAACCCCATGAATTGACCTTGGTCTGGGGAAATTTGCATTCGGGCTTGGGGAAGCTTGGCGGTTTCTTGCCGGAGCTGGGTCAGAATGTCTGATTCCTGGAGAGAGTGCTTGAGAATATAGTCGTGCAGGGCATCACTCAATCCAAGGGCGTTTTTAAACATGGGAACAAAGGCGTGAAAAAGAGGCTCCGGCTGATTCTAGCACTGCTAATCTAAACTTATGGAGAATCCGGCTAGTTCAACAAAGAGGTTTAACTATGAAAAGGATCCGGGCAGTTTTATTAATACTCCTAACAGGGGTCTTGGTTGCCTGTAGCAGCGTGATGTCAGTTCCTCAACCTCTCCTCAAACAGGCGATCGCTTTGGAAGTGCAACAGACGCAGCAGGTACTCAGTCGTCAACTGCGACTCCCAGTCCCTCGCCTGGAACAAATTGAAATTCAACAAGTTGAAATTGATCTGCAAGAGCCGATCGCCCTGCAGCAACAGCCCGGTCTCCATATCCGGGGTACCTATGATCTGACCCTACACCTGCAAGGTCATCAGACGACTCAAACTGGCAATCCCTTTGAGATTTATTTACAGCAGCAACCCAATCGACAAGGGTGGAAGCTCGCCGAAAAGTCGATCGATGGCAGCAATTGGCTGACGACAGCTCTCTCACCCTCCTAGTTTGGAGGGATTTAGTCTTGAGGGATCTAGAGGGCTGAACGATCGGTCAAAATTTCATAGCCAGTTTCTGTCACCAGAACCGTATGTTCAAACTGCGCTGAAAGTGAGTTATCTACCGTAACGGCCGTCCAGCGATCGGGTAGGATCCGCGTGTTTTTTGAGCCAGCATTGACAATGGGTTCGATGGCCAAAGTCATGCCTGCCTTGAGTTTGATATTCGGCATTTCATGGGTGCGGAAGTTAAAGACCGATGGCTCCTCATGCAGGTTACGCCCGACCCCATGACCTGTAAATTCTTCTACCACTTTAAAATTATGGGACTCAACGTAGTCTTGAATCGCTCCTGCTAGGTCTAGCAGATAGGTGCCTTCCCGGACCTGCTTAATTCCCTGGTACAGCGCCTGTTCTGCCACCTGGATGAGTTTTTGCGCAGAAGCGCTCACTTTGCCTCCTACGGCGATCGTAATGCAGGAGTCGCCATGGAACCCTTGGAAAAACGCCCCAGTATCCACCTTCAGCACATCCCCTTTGCAGAGGACCTTGCGCTTGCTAGGAATGCCATGCACGACTTCATGATTCACACTGGCGCAAATGGAGGCAGGGAAGCCATGATAGCCCTTGAAACTGGGGACTGCCCCCATCTCGCGAATCCGTCGTTCAGCATAGGTATCGAGATCGGCGGTTGTCATGCCGGGTTGTACAAGCTCTGCAATCTCTTTCAGTACTGTGGCGACAATCCGACTGGACTGGCGCATAATTGCAATCTCGTCTGGAGTTTTGATATTGCCACGGCGTTTACGCAACAGAGGCTGGGGAAGCAAGTGACTAAGAATATTCATGAGCGCAACAACTGTCTCCAGAACGTCTTTAAAAGAGGGAGGAAATGCAGAGTGACGAAGGCTAAAACCACTGGGAGTGTAGAATTGGGAGTGTAGAACTGGCGGGAAAATCGCAAAGACTCTCAGGTGTTCATCTAAGTCGTGAGTCGTCAGTTGCGAGGGGCTAAATTTTAAGGATAAACCCTGATTGGGGGCTTTAAGTTGCCTCGATCGTGATTTCCCCTACCATCCCTGCTTCAGTATGCCCTGGAATCGTACAACGCAACGAGTAGATGCCAGGTCGTATGGGAACGAATACCCAATCTGCTTCAGTGTCGGGACGTAATTCCAATTCATGGATGGCACCCTTCACCTCAACCCTGCCTGCATCCACTTTCTGGGACCAAATGGCATCGGCAAAATCCTTGGCGGTAAAGTAATGCTTCTGGTGGCTAGGATTGATCAAGTGCAGGCGGTAGCGCTTGCCAATTTGCAATTGCAGCCGATCGGGTTCAAACTTGAGGGCTTCGCTGCGGTTGCCTAAGCTGATCTGAACATCAAGCAGGGGTTGGTGTGCCAGATCGATTGCTCCTGCCGGGAAGGTCACCAGTATGACCAGGACGATTGCCAGCCAACTGAGGATCCAACGCATAAACACCTCCTCCAATTTAAACCACCCTCGGTCATGACCTTCTACAATCTGGGCTGAGGATTCCATGGTAGATCGATGCCCTACCCCATGACTGCACAAATTTTCAAAGTGTTGACTGCTCAAGGTGCAGACTTCTTCAAAGTGTGGACGCGGAGAAATTTTTTTGTAGATCATCTAGACATTTGCTAACACCCTACGCTACATTAAGCAATTGTGAGTTTTTGAGTTTCCGCTATGAACGCGCAGGAGATCATCCGCTCTATCGAAGCGGAACAAATGAAGTCTGACCTGCCTGTTATTCACGTCGGCGACACTGTTCGAGTTGGCGTGAAAATTCGGGAAGGTGACAAAGAGCGAACCCAGCCCTATGAAGGGGTGGTGATCGCAAAACGCAGCGCAGGCATTACCCAGAACATTACAGTTCGTCGGGTGTTTCAAGGCGTAGGTGTGGAGCGGGTATTCTTGCTGCATTCCCCTCGTATTGAAAGCGTCAAGGTGTTGCGCCGTGGTAAAGTTCGTCGTGCGAAGCTGTTCTACCTACGGCAACGCACTGGTAAGTCCGCTCGTCTAAAGCAACGATTCGATCGCGAAATTTAGTCAATCCGATTGGCAATTCAGACGATCTAATTGGTCATCTACCTGATAGACTAGATAGAGTGGTTGGAGTAGTTCAGAACATGCGTCCTTAGTTCAGTTGGTAGAACGCAGGTCTCCAAAACCTGATGTCGAGGGTTCGAGTCCTTCAGGGCGCGCTGGATTACTCCATTCGCTTTGAATAGCGAACATTCATGGTATAGCAATAGGCTCCAAAGTCTGGCGGGGTATGGCTGATCGGCTTGTAAAAAGCACAAGAGGCTGTACCCTTCTGACATGAAAAGAGCCCTTGGTCAAATGGGAGAATCACGTCATTATGGCGAAAAAGGATGAGGCACTCCAGACTCAAAAGTCTGGGTTTAACCCTAATAATTTTGTTCAGGAGACCAAGGAAGAACTGGCAAGAGTGACTTGGCCCAGTCGCCAGCAGCTAATCAGTGAATCGGCGGCAGTGGTGTTGATGGTATCCCTTTCAGCAGCACTGGTCTATCTGATCGATCAATTATTCTCATGGGCACAGGGGAGAGTATTTGGAGGATGACCTACGCATCAGACGACTCAAGAGATCTCTATTCAGTTGATTCAGAGGATGAGCTGGATGAGGATCAGCTTAGGGAAAAAGCCCGTTGGTATGCTGTTCAAGTGGCATCTGGCTGTGAAAAGCGCGTTAAAACAAACTTGGAACAGCGGATTGAAACTTTAGATGTGGTCGATCGGATTTTGGATGTGCAAATTCCAGAAACCGCAATTTTGAAGCATCAAAAGGATGGCAAATCCAAGGAAGGGGCTGAGAAAGTCTTTCCCGGCTACGTGTTAATCTACATGATCATGGATGATGAATCCTGGCAGGTGGTCAAAAATACACCGCATGTGATTAATTTCGTAGGTGCAGAACAAAAGCGCCGCTATGGTCGGGGGCGAGGGCACGTAAAACCAATGCCGCTTGGATCTTCCGAGGTAGAGCGCATCTTTAGGCGCGCCCATGAACAGGAACCCATCCGGAAGATTGATATCTCTGCGGGTGATAAGATTATGGTTCTGTCTGGACCGTTTAAAGATTTTGAAGGTGAGGTGGTTGAAGTCAGTGCTGAACGCAATAAGTTGAAGGCGCTGCTCTCGATCTTTGGGCGGGAAACGCCTGTGGAGCTAGAGGTCAACCAGGTTCAGAAAATTGAATAAATTTCACTTGAATTAGTTCTACACACTAATTTAGTTCTACACACTTTTAGTCCTACACACTAGTTGGCTTGATACGCTGATTAGTCCTACACACTGAGCGATCGCGATGGCAAAAAAAGTCGTAGCAATAATTAAACTCGCACTTGATGCGGGTAAGGCGAATCCTGCGCCTCCCATTGGTCCCGCATTGGGGCAACATGGGGTCAACATCATGATGTTTTGTAAGGAGTACAACGCCCGTACGGCCGACCAGGCTGGTATGGTGATTCCCGTTGAAATCTCCGTTTATGAAGACCGCAGTTTTACCTTCATCCTGAAAACCCCGCCCGCCTCGCGTTTGATTGCAAAAGCGGCTGGGATTTCCACAGGCTCTGGGGAACCCAATAAGAAGAAGGTGGGTTCAATTAGTCGGGCACAGTTGGAAGAAATTGCCAAAACGAAGATGCCGGATCTGAATGCGATCGACATCGAAGGTGCCATGAAGATTATTGAAGGAACCGCTCGTAACATGGGCGTAACCGTCAAAGACTAGTTCTGGCAAGATTTTCTTCTGTCAGACTCATCTGGTAAACCAATTCGGGGAAGAGATCGCATCTCGCTAGAACCCCAGGAGCAACAATGGTGAAAAAAATCTCAAAGCGCTTGCGGGAGCTGCAAGCAAAAGTTGAACAGCGTCCTTATGAACCCTTGGAAGCCCTGAATTTACTCAAGGAAACCGCTACAGCCAAGTTTCCTGAATCTGCAGAGGCCCATGTTCGCTTAGGCATTGATCCGAAATATAACGATCAGCAGTTGCGAACCACCGTTGCCCTTCCCAAAGGAACCGGTCAGACCATCCGCATTGCGGTCATTGCCCGAGGGGAAAAAGTGGCAGAAGCAACGGCAGTGGGTGCAGATATTGCCGGATCGGAAGAACTGATTGATGAAATTCTCAAGGGTCGGATGGATTTCGACTTGGTGATTGCAACGCCCGATGTGATGCCCCAAGTAGCAAAACTCGGTCGGGTGTTAGGACCTCGGGGCTTGATGCCATCGCCAAAAGCAGGTACGGTTGCCACGGATCTAGGACAGGCAATTTCTGAATTTAAAGCCGGGAAGTTGGAATATAAGGCTGACAAGACCGGGATTGTTCATATTCTGTTTGGCAAAGCAACCTTTTCTGCTGAAGATTTGTTGACTAACCTCAAGGCACTCCAGGAAAGCATCGATCGCAATCGCCCTTCTGGAGCTAAAGGGCGCTATTGGCGGTCTATCTATGTGTCATCTACAATGGGACCTTCCATTGAGGTGGATATTAATGCCCTGCGTGATCTGAAGATGGGTGAAGTTGCATAATGGTCTGTTCTGTGCTTCAATAGTAGGCTGGCATAGCGGTTTATCTAAGCATTGACCTAGCGTAAATGATCTGATATAGGGTATTTTGCCTAGGCTGGCTTGGAGAATGCTTCGTATGTAAATGCCCACAAAAGTGAGCTGTAATAGAACAGTCAATGCCGACAGAAAAGTTTTGATGGTTATTATTCTTTGAAATTGCATAGCAAGCCGTAGACCGCAGGTTCGCTCAGAATAAATCCTGCCGAGGTTTGAGTCCTAGAGATGTTCTGGAAGAATGTCTATCTCTGGTGATGATTACCCTGGCAGATTGGTCAGGGTTTTTTCATGGAAGCAATGACCGTCCAAGTTTCAACGAATTCTAGTCCCAGTTAAGGAGGTGATAGGAAATGGGTAGAACGCTGAAAGAAAAACAAGCCATTGTCGCTGAGTTGAAAGAGACGCTGAATGAGTCAACATTGACTTTTTCGATCAACTATCGCGGTTTGACCGTTGCTGAAATCACTGATCTTCGGAACCGCTTGCGTCCCAAGGGTGCCGTCTGCAAGGTGACGAAAAATACGATGATGAACAAAGCGATCGAAGGTGACGATCGCTGGCAAGCCATGTCGGGAATTCTCAAAGATTCCTCGGCTTTCATCATGGTGAAAGAAGACATTGGCGGTGCAGTTAAGGCGTATCAAGAGTTCCAAAAAGCCACCAAGAAGACCGAAATTATCGGTGCGGTGATGGATGGCAAGAGCTTGACGGAAGCGGATGTGAAGGCGATCGCTGATCTACCGTCTAAAGAACAGCTCATGGCGCAAATTGCGGGTGCAATCAATGGTGTGGCCACCAAGTTGGCAGTGGGCATCAACGAGATCCCCTCTGGATTGGCGCGTGCAATCAAGCAGATTTCCGAAAAGGAAGCCGCTTAATTGATTTTTCCTTGCATTGCAGATTGTTCTCGAACGCTGTTGCTGGAAGGATTTCATTTTTATTTACTTAGGAGAGACTAACCATGTCTGCTGTTGCTGAGATTGTAGAAAAGTTAAAGGGGCTGACCCTGCTGGAAGCTGCTGACCTTGTTAAGCAAATCGAAGAGACCTTTGGAGTCAGTGCGGCTGCTCCTGCAGGTGGCATGATGATGATGGCAGCACCTGGTGCGGCTGCGGCTGAAGCGGTTGAAGAGAAGACCGAATTTGATGCCGTGCTCACCGAAGTGCCTGCTGATAAGAAGATCGCCATTCTCAAGATCGTTCGCGAAATCACCGGTCTGGGGCTGAAGGAAGCGAAG
>JAYKGX010000281.1:0-4934 GCA_035285565.1 Synechococcales cyanobacterium | reverse complement strand
AAAGTCCTGCGGGTTCAAATGATCCAAAACGAAGCTGCAGAAGGATTTGAGCCAGTTTATCTGTTTGATGAAGGCTCAACCATTGACTGGATTCCCTGTGGTCGGAAGCTCACCTGCTCCTACCCCGGCATCAAGATGCACTATGGTCCAGATACCTACTACGGCAACAATGTGTCGGTTCTGGAAGTCGATGGTGAATTTGACAAGCTCGAAGAAGTAATTTACATCGAGAAGCACCTGAGCAACACTTCCGGTAAGCACTCAGGTGAAGTCACGGAACTGTTGCTGCAACACCGCGAATACCCTGGTTCCAACAATGGGACTGGCTTGTTCCAAGTGTTGACGGGTCTCAAGATGCGAGCCACCTTTGAAGTGATTGCCCAAAAAGATGCGCGGATGGTGGCTACTACGGCTCGCTAGAGGCTGTCTGCATTGGGGTCTCAGGAGAGATTGCTCGGTCAGAAGATTGCTGGAAATCCCCTAGGGCTAGCCAGTTGCGTGGAATCGTGAGTCAAGTGTTAGGGCGATCGATTGTGAGAGGTAATGAGTGCCATAAGATCTCCTGGGGATCAAATGCATCAAGCCTCTCTCCTTTCGCCCTATAATGTTTATTTAACAAAGTACTTTTGGAGCCGCCAAGCTTCAAGTCTTATTTCGGTTGAAGGGAGCAGGTTATGGCAGTAACGCGGAGAAGTCGAGCGGCGGCAAGTCGAAAGACCCCAACCCCCGAAAGCAGCGATCCTGCGACAACTGCTGAAACACCAGAAGGGATTGATTCAAAGGCGAGTGCCCCCGAGGCGATCGCCGTTCCTGAAGTTGATCCAGTTCCCTCACCTGAGCCTGAAGCCGCTCCACCTGAGTTGACACGCTCAGATGCTGAGTTGTCAGAAGCGGCCCCTGGATTGCAGGGATCGGACGGAACCCCAACCATAGGGTCTGCCACGGAGCCAGACATGGCAACCTTCCCTGTATCCCAACCCGAACCCGTTATTGAGGCAAGTCAAGGAGAAGAGGCGATGAGTCAGACCGAGGAAGTGGTGGCAATTAATCCCCAACCAGTACAAGCAGATGCTGCGATCGTCAGCAGTGAGCAACCCGTAGCCATGGTAGGAGGGCGACCCGTGATGCCGAGTGAAGTTCAAATTGTAGGAACGATTATGAGTGCGGGTGAGCGTCCGATCGCTACGAGTTCGATGGAAGTGTTTGGAACCTTTTTCAATGGTCGTCCGATCGCATCTTCTAGCCTGCGGTTAGCAGATATGTTACCGGGCGATCGTCCCATTTTCTACAGTGATGTGCAAATGCTGGCAGGAGATGCAGGTTTACCGGGAAATCGTCCCATCATGGTCAGCCCTGCGGGAATGTTATCAGCGGCACTACTGCCGGGAAATCGTCCCATCTTCTCCAACCAGATTGATCCAGAACCCGCTGCCTTGATGGGATATTTAGACTAAGATTGTCAAACTTAAGATTGCTAGTGGATTAAACAACCTCCGTAGGTTGGGTTAAAGCATGAAGCCCAAAAGTTCTGAAAATGTTGGGTTTCTTCAACCTCAACCCAACTTACTAAATGTTGACTAGCAGGTTAATCAGGACAGTTTAATTCGGCGAACACAGCAGGTCATCCATGGAGACAAATGGCTACTGTGTTCGCTCACTTTGTTCGCTATGGGCATTTATAAAGCTTTGCTTAACAGAGAAAGGGAAATTGACCCCTCATGATAATTTTGGGGTGATGGTTGCATCAATGTGCTGCATCAATGTATTTTCATCACTTGAGAGGCATTTCCCCATGGATGAACTAATTAATCAGATCACTAGCCGTACCGGACTTCCAGAAGAACAGGCTCGCCAAGTAGCAGAAGTGGTACTGGGATTTGTGAAAAGTAAACTACCTGAGCCGATCGCCTCCCAAGTTGATAGCTTTCTCGGGACTGGAGGAGGCGAAGAGCAGTCAGGCATGATGGGGCAGATTCAAGAGCAGCTTGGCAATCTGGGCGGTCTGCTCGGTCAATAGGCAAGCTAGGTCAAAGCAAATAAGCCGAGAGACGGGGAAATAGGGGTTACTACGCCTTGACGAGAACCCCTATTTCCCGTTGAATCGGTAGAATATTAACTTGATCTAGCTCCGAACAATATTTCAGATCGGTATGGCAGTCGAGCCGGAGGAGGCGTTTGCCATGGCTAGCATAATGAAATAGCCCTAGCAAGTCATCCTTCCACTGTCGATAGAGAGTGACGGCTGACACTAGCTCATCATTGCCCACCAGATCTGCCAGCGGGCATCCCAGTTGCTGGGCTAGACCTTCTGCGATCGCTCCGGCACAAACCGTATCTTCCAACGCAAAAGATCCTTCCCAGCCCGCGCCAACAAACCAGATGGTTTCCGGTTGCTTTTCCGCGAGATAGTTCACCACAGCCTGTCGATTCACCAATGCGGCGGCTAAAACTGTGGGAGCATCTTGGACACGTTTCAGGGCGCGGGTTCCATTGGTGGTGCTAATAAACAGTCGTCGTCCGCTCATCAACTCAGGGGTGCAATCCAATGGGGAATTGCCGAAATCAAAACCTTCTACTTTAGAGCCGCCTCGTTCACCTGCCCGAATGCGCTGATCAGCGCTCCAGGTGTCGCTAACCTTCATCAGTTCATCGAGATCACTAAAGACTTGGACAGCTTCTGCTCCCACGTCTAAAGCAGTCACGATCGTTGTCGTCGCTCTTAAAACATCGATCGCAATGGCGCAATCTACATCGTTTCCCGCTGGAACCAACTCAGGCGTATGGTAGACAAAAAGCTTCATGGTTGAACAAAAGCAGCATGATTCAAGATTTCAAGTTCTCGAAACAATCTATTATGGGCATTCAATGCAAACGAGTCATAAAAATGAATCATGGTTTGCCAATGAAGCTTGAATAGACTTGAGATCCAATAACTTGTCGATTGTGCTTTCAAGAATACTATGGTCAGGCAATGGACTCACAGTCTTGAGATGATTATTTCTCCTCTAGTATACATAGAATTAGATCGATGCATCAAAGCATTCATCTAGAGATGAGACTATAGAAGACTGATGAGCCTAATAGAAGCATTGCAGCAGAATATCGGTCAAGAAGGGCTGTCTCCTGCGTCCTTAGGTGACCACGAGTCGTTGCCACAAGCCTATCCCACCGTCTCTCCAAGCCGAACCGCATCACTCAGGGTGATCATGCCCGGTGCAATGATTAAAATCTCTCAACAGACAAGTCGTGATTGATAAGTTTCCCTTGTTCTGTGAGTATCCCAGTTAATTGCTGATCCCAGGGTTCTAGCGGTAAAGTTTCGACGATCGCGGCCTGAAAGGTAATCCCTAAGGTGGGAATGCTTGCCCAGCGAGGATCCTCCAGGAGCCGATCGTAAAAACCGCCTCCATAGCCCAGACGATATCCCTGTCGATCGCAGGCCACACAGGGCACCAGCAGTAAATCGAGCTGTTCGGGTTGGGCTAGGGGAAGGGAAGGGTCTGGTTCTGGAATGCCATACTTGCCGGAAACCCGTGGTTGATGGGGCTGCCAAAAATGCCACTGTAATTGTTTTGCTATACAGCGCGGAAAGGCAAATCTTTTAGGCGTTAGGGGAGGGGGGGAGGGGGAGAGGGGGGGAGGGGGGGAGGATTGGCGCAGATCGGGGGTGGGGAGGGGTGCTGCAGGGCTGGGCGGATCTTGCCAGAGAAAACTGAGATTCGGTTCTTGGTGAATGCTGAAGTAGGCTCCGATCGTTTGCGCCTGTTGCCATTCCGGAGTCTGCTGCAGGTGGGTACAGAGTTGCTGACTTTGGGCTTGCCATTGGGCGGTTGACAGCGATCGTCGTTGCTGCAAAAGCTGTTGGCGTAATTGAGCTTTGCGCTTCGTTAAGTCTGATTGCATGAAAGAGAGTGCTCCAGAAGGTCAACGTTAGGATTTGAAAGAAGTTCACCTGCTTTAACGTCAGTTCCACTCTGCTTGCGTTAGATGCCATTATGATCGATGACTCCTTTCTGCAACTCCAAAATCAGCTCCGCGATCGCTGGCGGACGGTCGAAGAATTTGATACCAGTGCCGCAGATATTGTAGTGATTCCTTCCCTCAGTTTGGATCAGCGCGAACTGCAAAAAGTGGAAGGGTTTCACCATTATGAAGAGCGCTTGCTGTTTTCTCTCATCCGGCTGCGCAATCCCCGGACTCGCTTGGTCTATCTCACGTCCCAACCCCTGCACCACAGCATTATTGACTATTATCTACAGTTTCTACCAGGGATTCCCTTTTCCCATGCCCGCGATCGTCTGTTGCTGCTGTCTACCTATGATGGTTCGCTGCAAACCTTGACACAGAAAATTCTCGATCGCCCCCGGTTACTAGAACGGATTCGGCAGGCGGTCAATCCTGAGCGCGCCTACATGGTCTGCTTCAATGCCACGTTGGCGGAACGGGAACTGTCCCTCAAGCTGGGCATTCCCCTGTTGGCTTCGGATCCTGCCCTCTTGAAATGGGGCACCAAAAGTGGCAGTCGGCAAATTTTTCAGGAAAGTGGTGTGGCGTTGCCAGATGGCACTGAGTTGGTGATGAATTCCCAGGATCTGGCTGAGGCGATCGCCCAACTTTGGAGCCGCAATCCTGGGTTGAAACGGGTGGTGGTGAAATTGAATGAAGGGTTTTCGGGAGAAGGCAATGCTCTGTTAGATTTACGCCCCCTGGATGCCCACAGTGCCGCCGATCGCCAGCACCAAATTCACCAACATCTCTGCCAGTTACAATTTGAAGCGCCTGGGGAAACTTGGACGAATTACGAGGCGCGGATTGGGGAATTGGGGGCGATCGCCGAAGTGTTTATCGAGGGGCAGGATAAGCGATCGCCCAGTGTGCAAGCGCGGATTACGCCCCTGGGAGAGGTGGAAATTCTCTCAACCCACGATCAAATT
>JAYKGX010000280.1:0-7990 GCA_035285565.1 Synechococcales cyanobacterium | reverse complement strand
AATCCATCAGATGCTAAGCTAGACCAAACGGCTCCATACCATTGATAGCGGGGAATCAGAAAAAGATTCAGAAGAACGTTAAAGATAGCAATGATAATTTGAATTAAACTGCGATTACTTTGCAGATCAGCACCGGATAACGTATCAGCAGCGATGTAGTGTAGGCTTTTAAATAAAATCAACGGAGATAACCATTGCAAGACGATCGCGGAATTCGCATATTCATTGCCTAGAATGAGCGGAACCACGGGCGCACCTAGGCTGAGCACAACTCCCATCACCAGCCCATAGCCCAACATCAGCGGCAGCAACTTTTTCGCCACCTGCAAACTGCCCCAAATTCCTGTCTGACCCGCTTGAAAAAATTTAGTATAGGAAGCTGCTAGGAGCGATCGCACTGGAACAAATGCTACATCAATCAACCGATAGGCTGCTGCGTACATTCCTGCCGCATCCAGGGAAGCCAGTTTTGCCAGCATGGTTTTATCAATGTCATTATAAATAGTCTGTGCTGATAATCCAACTGCAAAATAACTCCCTTCTTTTAAATTGGGAAGCACGATATCTAAAGCTAAACGTGGTGCGCCCAGCTCTTTCTGAACTCCATAGAGAGCAATGCAAGCTGCCACGCTAATGCAACCCACACTCAACATCATCCAGGTCTCAGCATTCGGGCTAGGAATCAACAGGGTTAAGGCAATCGCTGCCGCAACCCGCAGGAGATGAGGTAACAGATTCAGTTGGGCGGTTCGCTTCAGTTGATACACGGCTTGATAGGCTTTACCGGCCAAATCTAGCGATCGCCCGGAAAAAAGACTATTAAAGGCGGCAAAAAAGAGGAGCCAGGGAGAAACTGTATTCGGTAATAGCCAAGGAGCCACGGCAAAGAGTCCTGCCATCAGCCCTACGCCGGAAACCACCATCAGAAACAAGGCATTGCCCCAATAAATGGCAAATAACTGGCGATCGCGAGCTACATTTTTCACCAGTAAGTCACCTGCTCCCAGGGTGGCAAACGGAGCCGCAATTTCCACAAAGGCAGTGGCAGCAATAAAAGCCCCATACTGTTCTGGTTTCAAGGCTCGGGCAACAATGATGAAATAAGCAGCCTGCAAGACAATTTTTAAACCATGGCTCAGCATCATCCAGAGCGTACTTCTAATCCACTCATTCTGGATGCTGGCTTGAATTTTGTGTTGAATATTACGTTGAAGCTTGTGTTGAAGCTTATGTTGAAGATTATTGCGCACGATCGCCTCCTATCCCCTATTTCGCGGTGGAAGCGGTGCCCAAGGAACCCGCAATTACGCGTTTCGCCAAGGGGGAAAATTTGACCGATAGTAAGGTTAACAGCGATCGGGGATCTTGCCAAAAAATTCGCGCATCCCGTTGCCAAGCCTGTTGAATTAACTGTTGGGCTTGCTGGGTATCCCCGGTGGTCATTGCTAATCTGGCTAAATATCGATAGAGATAGGCGGTCGCTGTAGGCAAAATAGCCGCCGTTTCTGCTGGATTGCGGAGATGGGCGGCTTGAATCACACGATCGTGGGTTTTCTGCATTTGGGTGAGGTTATAAGACAGTCCACTGGGGCGCACGCGATAGTAGCACAACACACGGGGATCCCGATGGAATCGCCAGCAGCGCAGTGCAGCAATCCGCAACCACAGATCTAAATCTTCCACACTGGGCAAGGTTTCATCAAAATTCCCCACTTCTGCAAACAAGCACCGCCTTAACACGGCATTGGAGCCATGGCCCACAAAATTTTTACAGAACAGCGCCATCAGGGGATCAGCCTGCACCGGTTTACCTGTGAGGGTCATCCAAGTTTGCTTGCCATCCTCCCGCATTGCCCGCGAAGCACTGTACACCACGCCCACTTGGGGATCGCGATCGAGGATTTGGACATGGGTCGCTAACTTATCCACCCCATAAGCATCATCCCCATCCAGTAAGGCAATGTACTCTCCCTGGGCTTGGGCAATGCCAAAATTGCGGGCAGATGAGAGTCCCCCATTGGGCTTTTGCAACAACCGAAACCGGGTATCCCGTTGGCTAAAGGAGCGAGCGATCGCCGCCGTTTCATCCGTCGAGCCATCATCGACAATCAGCACCTCAAAGTCTTGGAATGTTTGGTGCTCCAGAGAAGTGAGTGCATCCGCTAAATAGCCACTGACATTATAGGCAGGCACAATGACACTGATGCGAGGTCTGTCTGTATGAGAATTAGGGGAATGAGAAATCAACATAGGGGTTACACCATAGGGGTTGAGCAAAGTATTGTAGTTTAGCAAAATCAGGATGGACAAGGTGATTGAGCAAAGCGCTGATGAATCGAGAATTTTCTCTTTCCCAGTAGGTTTTCTTGGATTTCTGTTTCTATTCTAGGGAGATCAGCTTCTCTGCTAGAAAATCGATCGTCGTACCAATAACCTGATGATTATCAACTTGCTGGGCGTATTGATTGAGCAGCAATAACTTGGCAACGAGGAGATCGATCGTTTCTTGACTAACCAATTCTCGACTTGCCAGAATGGTTCCCAGCCTAACCCCCGTTGCCCGTTGCTCTGCTAAGGCTGCCTCCATCGCGGCTGAACTCACTAGCCCTAGCTCTACCAGATATTCTCCAATTCGTTTTTTGACGGGTGCAGACTGTTGAGTTAAGCAGGCAGCCTGGGTCAACAGCTCAGACTGGCTCACAGTGCGACTCCAGCAATTTTTTCCGTTCGCTCCAGAGAAGCTGAGGAATTTTGCCAGAATCACTTGCAGGACAAAGGCTGGATTCCCCAGTAAGTAGCGTGCCGCCAGTCGCTTAGGTTCCCGACAGAGACGATAGCACCACTCCAGCCCCCACCGAGACAACCAACGGGGACAATCAGACACCACCCCTGCAAAGCGATCGATCACAGCCCCACCCGTTAGAATGGCATTCACCTGCAACTGATCTCGATATTGCTGCACCCATTGTTCCTGACGGGGCATTCCCATCCCAACAATCAGCACATTGGGACGACATTGATTAATCTGATGAACAATTTGCCGATTGGTCTGTTCATCATTACTTTTGAAATAGCCGTGATGACCTGCAAACTTGGCTTGGGGATATTGCGATCGTAGGTTTTGTAAGGCTGTGGTCAAGATTTCCGGTTTTGCACCCAGTAGAAATACAGAGAGTTGCTGTTCATGGCAATGTTGCAGCAGTTCCGGCATGAGGACAGTATAGGAAACCCGGTAGGGCAAAGGTAGGTTCAACCCCAGAATTTTCAGTGCCTTGAGAATTCCAGAGCCATCGCAGTGGACAATCTCTGAACCTTGCAAGAAGTTATAAAACCAAGGCTGTTGCATCGACAGGTTAAAAGCGTGAACATTATAGTTCGCCACCGTAATCCGACGATTTTGTTCACAGGCGCTTTGAATGGCTTGAATAATGGCAGCATCAGTCATAAAGGTAATGCGCCGCCCCAGAAGATAGACGCAAAGATTAGGTAACCCTTGGGATTCCGCTGGGACCCTTTGCAAGGGTAGATCTGCTTGCCAGGAATCCTGATTCCAAATTTTTTGTAACTGATCACCAAAACTCAGCATAAATCTATCTCTCATCTAATCAACAGAGCAGTAGCAAAGCTTGCTTACACCCACACAAGTAAGTCCCTAGTCAAGCTAATTGGGGCTGACTACAATTGAGGAACTACTCCTAAAATAGACAATTTTCTGAAGCAAGTGATCACTCCAACTCCTTTATTCATAGAGAAGAGGCTCCAACCGTGGAATTCCCGAAATTATGCCCTGAGTTTATCTTAAGCTCCCCCCCTTTCTAATGGCCGAAAATACACGGATTGCCGATCGCAGATTTATTAAAACTTTAATTTTCTGAAACCTCAGCAATCGATTTCTTAGTTTTGTAGTCTACTTTTTCCAGATTCACCTCTGTAGCATTGATAATCATTCCACTCCAATCAAAAGGATAGCGACTCAATTGGGCGATCGCTCGCCGCATTGCAAATCGTTGACTTAAACCAGGACGAACCACCCACAGGAGATTAGAAGCCACATGACTGAGCAAAGCGGTTTCGCTATTGGTCATCACTGCAGGACTGTCAAATAGCAGATAATCGTAGTGATGTGCCTGTTGAATAGTCGTCAATTGAGCTTCCAGGGTACCTTGGGCAATAAATTCCATAATCTGAGTTGGCACTAGGTTGAAGACCAACAGATCTAAGTTGGGGCGCACGGTTGTGGGCTGTCCTAAGGGTGTGGAGGAACCGAGAATGCCTAATCGCTGACTAAGGGTTCTGTGCTTAAAATCTGCATCCACTAATAGAACTCGAAATCCTAAGCTGATGAGGGCTTGCGCCAATCCGAGGGCGATGGTTGTTTTCCCTTCTCCAGCGATCGGGCTGGTGATTAATAATCGCTGTTGCTTCAGGGGTAATAAACTGACAGCAGAAGCCAAACGCTGAAACTCCAGATTGGGTTCTAGAGTTGCGGTCAGATCTTGCCATCTGGGTGTAAACAGGGGAATATTACCCAACACTGGAATTTCGCAATGATGGACATCAAAGGGACTGAGGAGGGGATTGCGCCCTTCCAGTAACAGGGTTAATGCCACCGTGCCAAACACAGAAGCGAGGGCCACTCCCATAAGAATCGGAACTTTTTTGGAACCACCGGGTTGGGGATCGACTTTGGGTTGATCCAGGACTTGGACACTGGGATAATTGCTGAAGGTATTGACCCGCGTTTCCTGGACTTTTGCAACCAACCCATTGTAGACCCCTTCGGCAATATCATACTGGCGCTGGAGTTCAAGCAGCCTAGCTTGAGCAGGCGGAAAGGCTTGGAGTTGTTGAGTCAGTTGATTAATGCGGGTTTGCAATTGTTGCGACTGTTGCTGAGATGCCTTAGCAGTACTTTCCGCTAAAATTAATTGCTGAATTAGTTCGGCCAGATTATTTCCCGTTGCAGGATTTACTCCTTTAGCATTGGCATTAGCAGATTGAATATACTGAGCAACTTGCTTTTGTAAGCGATCGCGTTCATCTCGTAAATACTGGATATCAGGTGAATCTGATTGATAAAATGCCTCTGCTTTGGTCAGGACCACCTCAGTTTCGGTCAATTTCTGGCGAGCATATTGGTAATCCTGGCGTTCATTCAGGCGCAAGGTCCGAATCGCTTGATCAGGAGTCATCCCTAATCTGGTCATCAAGACATTTGTCTGGGTTTGATGGGCGGCAGCCTTGGCCAGAATATCGGCTTGGGTCAAGGTCAAGGTTTGAATCGTGCTGACCATTTGCTTAGTCTGTTCTTCGCTGTTGATAAGCCCTGTGGAATGTTTAAAACGGGTCAATGCGATCTGAGCTTGCTGTAAATTCTGCTTTGACTGCTCCAATTCCTTTTGCATAAAGCCCGAACGCTGGCTGGCATCATCTTGGCGCAGTTGATTCAGGCGTTGTTGATAGACTTTGACTAAGTTATCCGATCGAATTTGAGCAATCTCTGGTTTTTTCCCAGTCACGCTCACAGAAACGATGGTCGATTCTTCCTGTGGTGTAACTTTGTAGAGTTTCTTATAAGCCTCTAAACTCGTAAAGCGATCCTTTTCCGGATCGATCGCCCGTAATTTTTCCATGGTGTCGTCGCTCATCAAAATGGAAGACAACACCGTGAGGGGATCGACTTGTTGACTATAGAAGGTTTCCCCATCCGTCACATTGCCCAATTTTCCTAAATTAGCGCTCAGGTTACGGTTATTGGGTGACAGAACCAGAGCCGTTTTTGCGGTCCAGATGGGTTTACTTTTTGCCAAGGCAAAGCTAGCTAGAACGACCAATGCCAAATTCCAGCAGACAAGGGCTTTCCAATGCCGACGGGCGATCGTGAGACTGCGATTCATAGAGGCTTGGTGGATAAGGGGGAAAATCCAACCACTGAGAACAAGACTTGAACCTGAAGGCTACAGAGAGCCTGTTACGGGGTCAACCTGGGTAGAATCTGACATTTGATGGGAGACATGCTCCTGGTTTTAGACTGCCCCGATCGCCCCTAAAACTATCAGCCTACCCAATCAACTCGCGTTTCGCTGCCCTCCTTAGCCAGTCCCGAAAGTTCCCCCTTGTCCCTTGCCCCACCGCTCTGCTCTCTCAGGGGGTGCGAAAATGCTGTTGGAGGACATTCCACTTGGAGCAATTCCAATAATCAATGTGCGATCGAATTAACCCGGCTTCATTGAGTTCGAGTTCGCTCCAGCCCGTAATGGAAATGCGGGGTCGCCAAGGGAGCGGCGTAGTCCAACTGAGGGTCCAATCGGTGCGGATGCGATCGCCTGTTTGTTCCATGGCATGGAGAATCAGGGTCGGTTCCTGAAAAAAGCGATCGATGAATTCAATCATTTGCTGATAGCGTTGAATGCCTCGAAACTGCGTCATCGGATCTTTAAAATAGACATCCGGGGCATACAGACTATAGGTGGGTTGTTTAGGAAAGCGATCGTAGTCTTGCCGCAACTGATCCAGAATATCCATACTTCAACCTGCTCTCTTCTCAAACCTACTGCTCAAACCGAGGGCTACAGAAAACCGTGATGGAGAATATGGTATAACGGCGACTTGAGGTAATTACTGTGTAGTTCCCCCGATTGCGCCAAGCTCTGTAGCCGAAACCCATGGTAAATCAAGAGAACTGCCAAGGCACTGAGATAAAATGTCCTGCGTTTAAACCAGGCAACATAGAAGGTGCGCAACGGTTTCTGTCGCCAGAGTTCGAGGCTATAGTGAACGGCGGCGATCGCAAACCCAAAAAATAGCAGCGGTCCCAACCCATGGAACTGCCATGCCTGTGTCCAATCCCCTCGCGTCATGGCCATAAACGATCGCGTTAAGCCCCAACCCGCACAGGGCACCCCCGTCCATCGCAGCAGCGGACAGCCCAAAAATTCAAACCGTATGCCTCGACTATAGAGTTGGTTATAGGCGATCGCCGCGATCAACGGCGCGACGGCAAACCCCAAGCGTAGCCAGCGCACCTGGAAATGACGACCTGTGAGACGCTCTGTCGGTGATTGAGGCAACATAAACACCATAAAAAGACCTCCCTGTCATTATAAAGGAGGCTACTTTAATTATTAGGAATGGAACATTAATTGGGAGTCAGTGTTGTTTGAGACGCTGCAGATCAGGCAAGTTAAGCTGGCTCAAAAGATTAAGCTAGATCACAATCCTGCATCATTGACCGAGCAGCGTCTAGAACTCCCCCTCTCTACCTAAAAATCGGATTTTGATGGCAGAGGCTTCATCTTAATCAAATCCCAACCGAAACACAAAAGATAGATCACCACCGCGCCCGCTTGTTGAAACAGGATCAGTTCGATCGTCTTTGTGAAAAAATTGACATCTGATGCCGAATAAACAGCCATTGAACCCCCTGCTAAGGTTGCAATCAATAGGCTAAACAAAATCTTACGAGACTTCAGTTTCATCAAGAAGATCTCCCTAAACGTTACACTTGCAAGGCTAGACCCTGAGGTCATATCAGGCTTGCACAATCGACTACCAAACCAGTTGCGGTTAGGCGAACGCCAGGTACCCAAATGTAATGAATGTGCCCAAGACAGGAATCAAGAGGCACAGCAAAATCCACGGCGTTTTCCCCAGTTTTTGGGCAATCTTGACCCAGGCAATGAGTTGCTTAATCGCTGCCACAATGTTCACACAGGGCACAATCATTAAAATCGTCCAAAGCAGCGCCTGTTCCTCATCCCCAGCTTGGAAAACCGCATAGTTTTGCAGAAAGGGAATCCAAGCAAACCAAGAATTTTCATAGTTCAGCTTGTTCAGAATGGTCATGGTGCAAAACGCGACAAAGACGTACAGCACCAGCATAAAAATCAATTGACCGATACCAAATCCAGCAGCAGCGGCAGATTCTGCGGCATCTGTGTCAAAATCGCCTGAAACTTGAGCCAGTAATGCTGGCAATAACGCTAGCGTA
>JAYKGX010000279.1:0-8761 GCA_035285565.1 Synechococcales cyanobacterium | reverse complement strand
TTTTCCATCGCACAGAATCGCCAAACTAACGGGTTCCTGGTGAAATAATTCAAAAATACGAATGGCATAGATAAACATTCGTTCTGGAAAGTTTTTCTCAGGTACTGCTTGAATTTCTAGATGGATGAGGAGAATCAATGCTTTCCCCCGTTTCCGCTGAACTTTAACGAGTTGGTCGGCAAAGCGCTTGCCAATTTCAGCATCCGGTGTAATTTTCTGAAACTCTTTATCGAGAAATTCGATCGGCTTGCTCCAAGCGATTAGATGAGCGATCGTTGGAAAAAAGAATTCGATCGCTTCTCGAAAATATTGTCTGAGCAAGAGTTTCCAAGGTGAATCTTCATCCACACGAATTGTAGGCATAGCCAGAATCTAGAAAAAGTTCGATCGTACCTTGGAATGAGGTGGCATATGGGAAAAACGGCGTTCAGGCTTTAGTCAGCGCGATCGAGCCAAGTCGTCAGGTCATCGATCGTCCCTTAAGTCAGGACTGGATGCGCCGATCGAAATGCCTTCATTGCCTGAACTCTAGAAGTTTCCCCTATCAATACACATCGTGCCAAAACCTCCCGATCGATCGTCACCAATTCAGGAATTAAACTCCGATCGACCTTCACATAGTCCCCATTCACCAGGTGATACATCGTAATCATCCCATCCTCCCAAAACCAAACTTCATTCACCTCCAATGCTTGATAAATCTTGAGTTTTGAGGAATTACCACTAGTTACAGTCACCTCGATCGATAAGCGAAAGTCGCCGATCTCATAAGACTCATCTGCTTCCGCCGCTGCGACCTCCGCCAATTCTTGGGTCATTGAACCCGTTGGAGTAAACTCAATCTCCCGATCGAGTAGAAATGCCTCAATCATCAACCCAATCAATCGTTTAAACAACTCATGAGCACGTCCCGGCATAATGATTTCGATCGTCCCATCATAATAAAACAGCCGAACTACCCTCGAATTTTCAAAGCCCTGCCGGAGCAATTGAAAATGATTCCAAGTTCCCCCAGTCACAATTCGCTGAGTCGGGCATAATGGCACGGATGATCCAGGTTGTTTTAAGATGACTGCCATGGAAATAGACCGTTCTTCAAAACATTATCCTTCAGTGTAACTCATTCTAAATCTAATTAGAATTCGGGGTAAAAGAGGGGACTGTAAGGATAACGAGAGAGTTACCGCTCTTGCCACGCCTGCCAAAGTCCCTACCCCTGCACCACCTCATGGCTGATCAATCCAATACCTTTCGCAACAATTCCGTACTCCCTTCTTGAAATAATTGAGTTCTTTCTGCGATTGCTCGATCGATCTCACTCGTTTGCTGTTGCGTTGCTGCGGGTGTTACGATCGGTTCTGCGATGACTGGGACGATCGAACTTGAGAAAGCTAATGCGATCGTTAAGGCTGACGTGATGAAGGGCGATCGCATTGTAGTTCTCCTGCAAGAAATAGCTAATGAGGTCTAGTGCTGAGGACGAATGAAGATACTGTCCGATAGCCTGATGAAATTCATAGACCACACTAGGCGCTGCAAAACTCTTCACCTCAACCGCAATCTGTATATCTTCCTTCTGAGCGACAAACAAGCGTTCCGCACTGAGATCAATTTCCAACTTTGTAACGCCGTGTCGTCAGTCTTAAGGCAATTGGTTTGGATCAATGCCTTGCGATCGGAGATAGGCTTCAAGGCGTTCCCGAGCTTGACGCTCCTGCTCTTTTGCCAGTCGTTCGCTTTCTTCCGGTAAAGGAATCAAGGTTCCATCGGCGGTAAACCATCGCAATTTATTCTCGTGAATTCCCAATTCCAAGTCTAATTCTGCACTGCGTAATCGTCCTTGCTCGTTTGGGAGAATCTCCTGGTACTGCCCCTCATTCAAACGAAATCCCATAAATTCCAAACTGTAGGGATCAAACCAAAAATATTCCGGTAACCGCCAAACGTTTTGATAGAGAGTCTTCTTAGTTGTGCGATCGACTTTTGCCGTCGAAGAAGACAACAGCTCGATCACGACATTCGGATATTTTCCGCCCTCTTCCCAAAGAGTCCAACTCCGGCGATCGCGTTTTTCTACATCCAGCACAATGAAAATATCGGGTCCGCGAAAATCGCGCTTTTTAGTTTGACTCGCGCTGTAGTAGACGGTGAGATTTCCAGAAATGTAAAAATCATTGCGATCGCGCCACCAATACTGAAGCAGACGAATGAGTAGATCGATCGTTTGACGGTGCAAATCGCTTTCCAAGGGTGGTTCGTTGCTGTCGAGTTCAGTGGGCGGTGGGCAGGTTGGGCGATCGGGTTCTGCCCAATGTATTTCAACTGGGACGCATTCAACGGGAGAGGTTTCTAGCGTTGAAGAGACTTCTGTGACTAACGTGTCTTGCTCCAAGGGAAATAGCTCCAAACGAGTGGGCTGATTTCAGTATAAAACGTTCTTCGGGTGTGGCGATCGGACAGGCGATCGCTTGTGAAGAAGAATCAGCACATCAATGCGAAGGGGACAGGCGATCGACCGCAAATCATGCTTCCTCTGGCTTTAGGGCTGGCTCGTTTTACAGTCCAGTTGAACAAACTCTTTTCGCAGGGTCTCCAGCTCAGGCATTATCCCAGATGTCGCATACAGTTCCATGACTGCATCACTTAAAAGCTCATTCTGCATCCATAAATCCAACCGAGCCAGCACCTTTGCTTGCGCTGACAAGCTCTTCTGCTGAATTGGCTGCAATTTCCCATTCATCGTGTCTCGATCGGCTCCCCCCATCACTTCAAAGTACGATGGAGCTGGCGTTCCTTTCCCCCCAACTTTCCAGATATAAATTCCGGGTCGCAAGGGTGAACCATCATAGGAAACCGAAGTTTGATCTTTCTTCACTGCACTTGACCAAATCGGCTTTAGCGGTGCGTCTTCTCGATAAAGATTGACTTGAGTTGCCTTACCTTGCCAAACAAAAATCGGACGATCGTGCCAAATCACTCCATTCTGACGCGGCGAAACCACACAAATGTCACCCCGAACCGTTCGAGGTGGCTCCTGCTCCTTCAATCGCAAAATACGCTGCCAAATCGTCTGCTTAGCAGGTTTCTCTTTTTTTTTGGGTGCAGTGAGTCCTGGAGCTGCTGCCAACAGCACAAATACCAACGCCAAACTTTGAATTTTCATCCCTTTCATGACTTCATCTTCCGAAATCGAGGAAATACCAGTAATCCTAGTGTAATCGCTGGGAGAAAAAATGGTAAGAGTAACTTGGCAGAAAGATAAAGTTGCAGTCCTACAATTCCGTAGCCTACAATTCCCAGCCCAATCCAAAGCTTTTGACGACGCGATCGCACTGGGAAGCGAATCTGCAATAGCTTCGCAACTAAACCCGCGACAAAAACCATCCACAGATCAGGAATCGCCACAACAAAATGACGGGTCATAAAATGATGAATGGAATAGGCTAAACGTTCTCCGCCAGTAAAGACGGTGGGTGACTTGCGATCGGGCGGTGTGCCCCACTGAATTGGCAAGGGCACGTCTGACGTATAGTCTTTGTGATAGCCCTCCAAACCTGCTTCAGCATAATTTGCGACGACCACAACCACTTGGTTCTGTAAGACCGATCGATCGAGTTTGCCTAAATCTTTTGCTGAAATCTGCCGATAAACGCGATCGGTGGGAATGGAAAAATCTTGAATCGGATGCAGCCAAAATTGTCCAACATTTCGGGCAGCGTGAGTCACTGGATGAACCTCTCGAATCAAAGGCGATGAAAAGTTTGCCATTCGCATTGCAAAGGGACAACTCACAACACATGCATCCCCCACCCGAGTGATGGGCATATACCAATCGGCGGTATTGGTATACCCTGAAATCACTGCCTGGGAAACGAGATCCGAAGAGACTTTAACTTCCTGACCCTCCTCAAAAATTGATGACAACACTAAGGGCTGATTCGCAAAGCGTTGGAGCGATCGCTGTAAGGTTTTCACATGGGCTGGGGGATGATCTTCGGGACGATCGAGTAAGAAATCCACGCCCACAATTTTAGGTTGATACTCACTCACCCGATCGAGCACTTGTGCCAAATAATTCCAATCCATCGGTTGTCGTCTGAGAATCCCCGCTTGATCCAAGGAGGGTTGATCGATCGTCACCAATTGAATTCTAGGCTCATCCTGCGGAACTTGATGGGTGGCAACCCGATAGAGAGTTTGAACACCCTGGCGAAGATTCATAAGTGCATTAGGCACTGGATTGGCAAGTTGAATGGGATCATACAAACTTAACAGCGCTGCACTCCCAATCACGCAAGCTTCCCAGCGATCGGGTTTCCATTGTTTCAGCCATTGAAATCGCTCGATCGGCAGACATTGAAACAGGGGCGCAGCAGGATGACGAAACAAAGAGGGCACCCACTGGCTGGCTGGATAGTCTAAATTAGGATCATTGGCCAAAGCTTGAGTGGCCGATCGCAGGGCTTCATCAACATCCAACCCCAGCATAAATTGCTTGAGAAAATCCAACAGAAAACATTGCGCAACACGATTATGAATCGGTTCCCGCATGATGATCACTTGGCTCAGCCCGATATCAATTAAGGTTTGGGCAATACTCAACCCCTTACAAGAGTTAAAAATGGCAAACTGCAGCCCGCGATCGATCGCCGCTTGCAAATCCTGAGTAATTTCCGACAGCATCAGGCTTTCCCCTGGCGCAATTCCCAGTTCCCCGCCCGTTAATGCCGTTTCATTGCTATGTCCTGCAAAAATCAAGACATCCCAGCCTTGCTCATCAGTCATTGCTGCCCGAATTTGCGATCGCAAGCCCTGATCTGACTTCCCCTGCCATCCCACAAATTCCACCGTTGCATCCCGTCGTAAGCCTTTCAATGCTTCTCGTTCCGCTGCAAAGTTCAATCCCGTTTCATCGCCTAAAATCGCCAAAATACGGAGTTTCGATCGCAGCCGTTTTGCACCCGCTGGAGACCGAATGATTGTCGGCAGGCGGGCAATGCGCAAGGTGCCTGCAAATTCCGGACTCTCTGCCCAAGCTTCCCACGGCAACCGATCGAATTCTGGCGTTTCGCAGGTGATAAATAAATCTGTGCTGCCTAGCCGGAGCGCCTTCACCAGTTCCACCCGAATTGGCATTAGTTTTGCCTGGGCTAACCAATTTTGGAAGGCATCTAAAAAGGCTTGATTTTGCTCAATCAGGGGCGATCGCCAATCCGTTAAAGGAAGCGGAGCACTGCCACTCACAATGGTTTTGACTCGAAACGATCGATAGTACTGAAGATATACTTTTTGCCAAACCTCATAGCGTTGAAAAACGTCCGTTGGATAGCTAACCTCAGCCGCGATCGATTGTCCCTGTCCCCAGGTCAGACGGAAGTAACAGGTTGAACCATGGGATTGAAGATAGAGATTAAACTGCATGGGTCATTGCTCAAACTGCATCAAAGGAAGTGAAAGAGAAGTCCCGCCTTCAAGATCGGCGATCGTAATGCTAAGAGATTCCAGCAATTCAGCAATCATTTGGGTAAAAAGATAGCCCGTCAAATCAGATGAAGTGACCTGCTGGACTACCTCAGTGGAGCATGAGGAATGAACTGATATTTGAATCCCACGTCCTAAAGGTTGCTGATCACTCCGTTTCAAAATCAGTAACAATGACCATTCTGCGATCGTGTTTTGAGCATTCAGTAAAGGTGAGATGATCACATACATTTGCAAAGCTGAACTGCCTAAGTAGAGTTGCCGAACCACAGCTCGCACCTCATCAGGAACCAGTTGCACGCCCTGCCGCACAATATCTTGCAAAATCGGTCTGAGGGCATCGATCTCAGCTCGACTCCAATCTTCCGGTGTGGGTAACTCTCGCAACGCACTCGCAAAGGTCAGAGGGGGCAACAGTTGCCAAGCCAGTTCCTCTGTAGCAGTTTCGATCGCTGCGATCGCCCCTTGAACTTGTGTTTGGAACCACCGGGCTGTATTGAGAATGGGCTGGGTCAGCAGTTGGCGAATGGGAGGGGGAGCGAGTTGGGGAAGGGCGATCGCCGTGGGTTCTAAACAGGTGAGATGGAGCAGGAGTTGATTGAAATCTGGAATCAGGCGATCGGCAGGAAAAGCGTAGTAATCAGAATAGGCGGTCAGCATTAAAGGAATTTGATCGTGAATAAGATAGCCACGCAGTCCGACTGCTTCTTGTTCTTCGTAGATTGTAATAAATAAATAGAAATGAGACTTTAGGTCTGCACGATCGAAAACTGTTTTAGGGATAGGAACAGTTGGACTATTATTTGATTCGATCGCAATAATTGTAATGCGAAACTGATTGGCAACTAACCCACAAACTGCACTTACGCCGTCATTGACTGCAGGCTCAATAATCATGCTATTGGCATCTTGAACCTGAAAGGATAGCGATCGCGTTTGCAACCATCTCCGAAACCCAGAAAGCGCTAAGGCACTGAGATAGACAGACCATTGTTTCCCCAACTCTGATGTTCGTTGACTCACTAATTGAGCTGTTTCAAAATCATCGGGCGCGAGGGGAACAATTTCCTCAGCCAGGGTGTCTGAATCATTAAAGAAGTCATTAACAAAGTCGATCGATTGGCTCATGAGCGAAAGCAGGATAAAGGGCTAGTCAGTTGCAAAATGGTCTAGTGTCCTTTTGTGTGAACATATGGATTGAATCGGTCGATTAGCTGGAGTTGGCGGGAGTGGCTAGAAGACCATCGAGATGCGCACAGAGGGCGATCGAGAGACGGGTATTGCTTTTTTTGTGTCCTTTAGGAGTTTTGTCGTTTTGGGCTTCCTCCTGCATCAGTGCTTCGATTTGCTCGTCGAGAGCCGCTTCAATGGCGCGATCGGATCGCACGAGATCATCAGGTGTGATGAGCTGAAATACAACAGACTTTAAGCTGGACAAGAGATGACAACGAATATCCGATCGCAACGCCGTCAATTTGATCAAGCGCGAAACGGTATCTTGACCGCGTACTCCAATGACTGGAGCAATGTCGCCCATACTCAGCTTATCGCAAGCATAGGCTTTGAGGGCGGTGAGAAATTGGGTTGCTTTTTTGGGCTGGGTGCGGGTGCGATCGTCGATCGTTGTGGCGATCGCGGTGGTGAGGGCGGTGGAAAATTGAGTCCGGTATTGGGTGAGGAATTCGGTGTGAGTCTGATCGGATGCTTCAGGGGCGAGTTCGGATTCTAGGGGCAGTTGGAAGTTAGGGTCATCGAGGGAACGATCGCTCCGAATTCCCGATTTACGATTGATTTGAGATTGACGAATTTGATTGGACAGGGCTTTCAATTGACTGAAAATTTGATCCGGTGTCCATCGCTTTTGTGAGAGCTGTTCAACTTCGATCGCGATGCGGGCAAGTTGTTCGGGCGTGGGTGGTGGGCAGGTTGTGCGGAGTTTGGCTTGCAGGCGATCGGGCAGGTAAACCGTGCGGTAGGCTGCGAGAAGCGCTTGGGCTTGAGTGATTTCACGATCGCTGAGGTGGATCAGCATGGTGGGGAGATTCTGGGGTTTTGTTTTGTTCAGAAATCCCCAGGGGGTGATGCGATAACAGCCATGTTCTAAGAGCTTGAGCTTGAGTTCGGGGTGTTGGTTGAGGTGGCGGATGGTCCAGTTGGTGAGACTGCCTTTACTGGGATCGAAGGTGTCAAGAATCGTGAGACTCAGAGGTTTATAGCGATCGCCCTCCAACTTCCCATCGTCATCCAGAACAATGGGGAGCAAGTCTTCTTCTTTAAACTGATGCTGGGTTCCAAACTGACGAACCAAGCTGCGAATATTAATTATAATTTGATGAGAAATAAAACAGCGAAGACAAAGTAAGGCGATCGGGTCTTGGCTTTCTAACAGGGCGATCGGATCAGCAGGATGGGTTTGCAGATACTGTTCAGCGGCCGTGATGGGTTTGGGGTGCGATCGTCCAGTGGGGGTGAGGATTTGCAGGGTTGTGTAGAGCGCAAGTTCTGAGGTTGAAGGGGTCATGGCGGAACGGCAATGCGATCGGATTCTTCTTTTAGAGTAAGACTTCTATAATGAATAACATATCCCATTTCCGGAGTTCTTATGAATTCGCTGGTCACGGAAGAACGGATCCGATGGAGTACGGCTGATTTGGCGTTGTTGCCGGAGAGTAGCAATCGTTATGAAATCATTGATGGAGAACTGCTGGTGACTCGGGCACCCCATTGGGGCCATCAGCGGACTTGTGGTCATGTTCATGCTGAACTCAGAAATTGGTCGCTGGAGACGGGTTTGGGGGAGTCAGTGCAAGCGCCGGGATTGATTTTTAGTGATGCGGATAATGTGATTCCCGATGTGGTTTGGGTGAGTCGTGAGCGTTTGTCGATGGGGTTAGATGAAACGGGGCATTTGACGATCGCTCCGGAGTTGATTGTGGAGGTGTTGTCGGCAGGGGCGGACAATGAACGGCGCGATCGGGAAATGAAGCTGAAGTTATATGGGGCGTGGGGCGTGCAGGAGTATTGGATTGTGAATTGGCGGGTGCGGCAGGTGGAGGTGTATCGTCGGCAGGGGATGGTTTTAAAATTAGTGGAGACGTTGTTGACGGGTGAGTCCGTAACGTCGCCGTTATTGCCGAACTTTAATTGTGCGATCGATCGATTGTTTGGGTAAGCGATCGATTCTGTCGATTGGGGGTTTACTGGCTGTTGCCGACGAGGACGAAGGGTGCCCAGAAGTAGGGATGGGCAAGAGAGTTGTCAGGGAGGTCTCTCTGGATTC
>JAYKGX010000278.1:0-15941 GCA_035285565.1 Synechococcales cyanobacterium | reverse complement strand
AACATCCTTGTTAGACTTAACTCCTTCATCAATCTTGCCACGAATATCATTGCCAACTTTCTCTTTTTCCTGATTCCAGCCTTGTTTTGCTTGATCAATTTGCTGTTGTAGACCATCACCAAATTGTTGAATGGCTTGCTGGTTGGCATTCTTGTTTTCAGAAATTGCTTGCTGAGAAGCTTGGCTAATGTGGCTTGGAACTTCGGTCAAACCGCTACTTAAACCAGTGGTCGCTTTGTTGGCTTCAGCGGTCACTTTCTGTTGTTTGCTATCCAAATGCCCAGGCAAAGAAACTCCAAGCTGATTCAAGCTATTTTGGGAGCTAGCTGCCTGCTCAGAAATCATAGCTCCTAGTTGAGCATTTGCTTGCTGTAGTTTGCTTCCGACTTCTTGGACTACCTGATCGACTGCCTTCTTATTAACCTTACGTCCGGTTGGAACTTGATTCAGTTGACCAACGACTTGATTTACGCCTTTATCTAACTGTTGCAAGCTAGCAGTCTTAGCTTTATTGATTTGTGTCGCTGAGGTTTGACCTGTTTTGCGGGCAGCAGCAGCAGCCATTTGCCCAGATTGCTTAAGATCTGCAATGGAACTTGCTTTGAGTTTCTCTAGGGAGGTTAGTGCCTGTACTTGTAGAGCATCTAGTTTTTGCTGAGACTGAATCTCCTGATTCATGATCTGATTGACCGTAGCATTTGTCCCATCTTGGATCGCTTTTTCGACTTGAGCTGTATTGGTGCCAATGCCGGAGACTAGTTGTTTACCTGCATCACGCAAGCCTTGAGCTGTTTTTTGAGAAGCTTCTTGGGCATTTTTTGCTAAATCTTGGCTGCGTTGTTGCATCTTGCCGGTGACATCTGTGGCTGTTTGCCCAACGGCTTGACGGACTGTAGACCTCACTTCTGGTTTACTGGAAGAACTACTAGCTTTTTGATTCGCAATTGCATGAACACGGGCTGAAGACTCAGTAGATGATGTCATCACACGCTTAGCTTCTGTTTGCCCTGTTTGTTCTATTTGCTTAGCTTCTGTTTCAGATGCATCTACTGCTGCCTTACGTTTAGTTTCAACCTCCTTACGTAAAGCTCCTAGCGATTTAGTTCCTTCAGCCTGAGCTAGCATCTTTTGGTTAGCAATCTGAGCTTTTATTGATGCCTTGGTGGTGTTAATAGTTTGTTTTACGCCAGCTTTTTTACTCTCTAGGTCAGTAATAATGGCTTGAATCTTGCTTTGAGCTGTAGCTTCAATTGTTTTTGCTGTGACTTCTGCTTGCTGCATCAAAGTATTGCGTTGTGCTTCAGCAGCTTGGCTTAATACAGCTTTCTCAGCCTCAGATCTCTGCATAATTTGCTGGGTAGCCTGTGCCAGATCGGGTGATTCAGGTAGAGCAGGATCTGGAATCCCAGGGGATTCTAATGGTAGCTCATCTGTTATGCCCTCTGGATTTAAATAGGCTGGGTTTCCAGAAGTTCCAGGTATGGACTGGGGTAGATTATCAGACTGCTGTGCATCAGCGTGCAGATTTGCTGCTAATTTATCTGCTCCCTCTCCAGTTGCAGAACTGTTAGAAAGTTCAGTCTCGCCAGATTTTCCATTGGCTATGTTGCCAATATCTCCTATTGCAGCACTAGCTTGATTCCCTACTGTGCCTCCTTGATTAGGCAATGTGCTTTCAGTCACTTCTGGTAAATTTGACTGAGCAGATGGATGGGCTGGTTCAGGATTAGAAACACTATTTAGGTGTGCTGTGTTTGGTAAGGCGTTTGTTGTTTCCGTAGGTATTTCGGGTTGTTTGGCTGTGGTATCCAGTGTAGGCAGATTGGATTTTTGGGCTTGGGACTCATCATCCAGTTTCCGATCCATTCTTCCAGTTTGTTGCACCACATGCGTCAACTCATGCGCCGTCAGCTCATCATTCCCCGGTCCCTTCCCCGACCCGTAATACACATGACTCCCATGGGTAAACGCCTGCGCCCCCACCTCCCGATTCATCTGCACCGCATCCCCACCCGTATGCACCCGCACCCCACTAAAGTCAGCCCCAAACCGGGGTTCCATAAACGATCGCACCTCATCCGGCAAAGGACTTCCCCCACCTTTGCTGGTATTTAATCGGCTTTCTAGGTCAGACTGCGATCGCACCGCACCATCGGTCGATCGCTGCACCTTCTCCTCTTGCTCACAAGCCGAGCACTTTGCCTGAAGCGCTTCTTCGTTCTCTACGGTTTGCCGCTGAACCAAAGGTGTAATGGTGGTGGCAAGGGATTTGGGTTGAAGGTCAACTTGCGGTGGGAGGTCTTCTGATTCCTCAGCCGCAGTCTGTCGTTGAAGAGTGGGTGTCGCCGGAGGAGCCATTCCCATCACCTGGGCTGCCACCCGATCGGCTTCCTGTTCGTACTGATCATTGGGTTGACCGATCGTCAGCTTAGGTTGAATCGGCGGCGGATCGTTGGGTTCAGCCGGGGGAAAGCTGTCCTGCGATCGCGCTTGCAAAGTTTCTACTGGCTCTTCAGCCGTTTCTTCAGGTCCTGCTGGGGCTTCTCGCTTGGGTTGAACTGGGGCAGAATAGTTCGCTCCGGCAAAGGGATTGATATTGAGTAAATCGACCCCAGAGTGCGATCGCGCTTGAGGCTCCAGCGTTTCATTCGCCACGGTTTCCAGCGTCGGCACCACAAAAGCTCGACCTCCGAAATGAGCCGTCGGCTGCCGACTCGAAGTTCTATCAAAGGTGGGTTGTTGAGAGGTATGACCCATCGCAGCACCGATCGCATCAATTCGTTCCCATTGTCTAGAATGCGATCGAAGAATACTAGTGGACTTTGGTTAGTAACATCCTGGTTTGACTCACTAAAATTCGATAGTATGAGTTGGGCAATTGAGCTGATGATGAAGGAAGGGCGGTCAACCATGACCGTTGCCCAATCACCACAGTTCAAGAGCTTCGAGGCATGGTCGATCGGGTTGTTCCCGGATTGAAGCTGACGGCGGAACAAGTGCTAAGCGCAATATGCAATCTTAGATATTCCTGAATATTGGATTATTGACCCGATTGACATGAAATTTTCGCTCCGTTGTTGATCCGCCCGTGGTTGAAAACCACGGTCTCTCAGGGCGAAGTCCCTCAAGGAACTCAAAAAACAGCCCTTATTCAGTCCGTTGGAAACGGACTTCGCCCCAAGAGCGCCGAATTCTATTCCGGCGCGGATCTCCGGCACCGATCTGAATAACGAAGCAAAACATCTTCCAACTGAGTCCATTTCCAATGGACTTCGCCCCAAGAGCGCCAAATTCTATTCCGGCGCGGATCTCCGGCACCGATCTGAATAACCATTCCGGCGCGGATCTATCGCAGCACAGGTTTTACCGTATAGCCCGCCTTTCGCAGCAGTGCAATCACCCCTTCAGATCCCCCTAAGTGACCAGCACCAACGGCAAAGAGGGTGGGGCGGCGCTGGGCAATATTGGCAATCCGAGGAATCCATCGACGGTTGCGATCGCGCAGAAAAATGGCATCAAACTTGAAACTGACCTCTTTGGGATCGGTGACGACTCGGTGCAGAGTGGCAATATCCTGTTGATTGTAGAGCGTAATAAGCTGGCGCATTTGGTTTTGGGATTTGCCAAATTGATTCACCACATCCATGAGCATTTTGATTTGTTGCTGCAACGGCACCTTATCTACAGCCACCATCTGTTCCTCCACAGTTTCCAACCCCAGCACCTCCAGCCGCTGTCCCTTTGCCATTTGCATGAGTTGTTCCTCCCAGGAAGTGGGCTGACAACCGAGCAGCGGTGCGGTGAATAGTCCAGTTAACAAAAGGGGCTTGATGGTTTGGAGGCGATCGACGCTCAGTCGCAGTCGTTGCTGGACAAATTGGCGGAATTTAGCATAATCCCCAGGTTTCATCAGAGTCTGAAGCGTCTGACCAGGGGGCAGGTGCATTCGCTCGGCACTTTGTATCAATACATTTGGATCATCCAGATCCAATTCCAGGTACAACTGTTGGGCTTGCGGAAAGCGCGATCGCAGGGTGGCAGGAACTTTAAGCTGACTAGGACAGATGGCATGAATAGTGCCGTACAGATAGGAAGGTTTTGCTAAACCGCGTCCTGAGATTTCCCACAACAGCGATTTTTCCGTGGGAATGGTGGATGGTTTGGGCTTAGATTGGGCGATCGCGCTGGGGGTGAAAAGACCTAGAGAGATCAGCGTGGGGGGCAAGAGAAGCGTAGAAATCAGAGAGAGGCGGAGCAGGTGACGGTACATAGCGGTTCTGGCAAGGCAGTTTTGGTACGGAAGTCTCAAAGGAAGTCTCAGCAGATCAATCCACGAGATCACATCATCACAGACAGATTGGAATTGCTCTCATCGTAACCCTGCTGCCCCCAGACCGGCAAGACTCCCAGTGAAACCATGAACCGGGATGCTAAGGCATAATAAATGAGGGGCGATCGGGATTCCCACCCCACCCCCGTTCCACGCAAACATGTCCCATTCTATTTCCACCCTAGGCGAAACTCTATGAGCCAACCCCAGACGATCTCTTGTGATCCGCCCGTGGCAACAGCCTCAACGGATTGCGATCGCCCAATCCTGGTTCCCTTACCGGGCGCTTCCACCGATGAAGCCATTCTCTGTAACCATTGTCTTCGGACTGCGACGAATGGGATCAAATGCAAAGGTATCTGCATTGCAGATAGTGATTACTAAATCGCAATTTTTGAGGTAGCAATTTTACCATGCTGCGATCGCTCAAATTAGAAGAGTTACCCTTACTTAAAGCCCTGTGTTGGCAAGGAAATCAGCCGACGATAACTCCTGCAATATGTTACAATCAACGTAACGATCGCCTAACCCCTTGCGCAGAGTCCTATTTCTCAGAAGCCATGACCGTGACTGCTCCTCCCCCTGTGACTCCCCTTAGCTGGACTGAACTGGAAGCCTTCGTCCAGGATTATTTGAACCAATTTCCCATCGATCCTGTGAATGGGGTGACGAATGCACAAACTCGCCTCCGCCTTTTTGGCCAAACTGAATCCGATGTGAAAGTTACCCTGTATCGGGATCATCATGCCTGGTGCCCTTACTGTCAGAAGGTTTGGCTGTGGTTAGAAGAAAAGCGCATTCCTTATCGCATCGAAAAAGTCACCATGTTCTGTTATGGACAGAAAGAAAGCTGGTACAAGAAAAAAGTGCCATCGGGAATGCTACCTGCGATCGAAATAGAAGGTCATCTGATTACTGAAAGTGATGATATTTTGATTGCTTTAGAACGTAAATTTGGCGCTTTAAATTACAGCATGGAAGCAGCTAATGTGATTCCTCTACGCAGACTAGAGCGATTGCTGTTTCGAGCTTGGTGCAATTGGCTATGCTATGCTTCTAGGAATATCAATGAGGAACAACGGAAGCGAGAACAGTTTCAAGAAATCGTCAATTTAGTGGAAGAAGCGCTCAGCACTACACCAGGTCCCTACTTTCTAGCGGAATTTGGCACCGTAGATGTGATTTTTACGCCCTACGTCGAGCGGATGAACGCCAGCCTTTACTACTACAAAGGCTATTCTCTGCGGGAAGCGAATCCACAGTTCAAAGCCTGGTTTGATGCGATGGAAAGTCGCCCCACCTATCGCGGCACGCAGAGTGATTTCCACACCCATGCCCATGATTTGCCACCGCAGATGGGAGGCTGTTACTCCAACGGGGAACCTCAGGCGATCGCCTATCAAGCCCAAGTCGATCAAGGCCCTTGGTTTGGTCTGCCAGATGTCACCTATCCAGAGCCAGAAACAACTGCCCAGGAAGCATTACAACGGGTTGTGAAACACCGAAATAATATTATTCGAGTCAATCCTGCCAATGATGGGTTGATGGACGAAGCGCTACGTTGTGCCCTCACCACCTTGATTACGGGTCAACCCTGTATGCCACCTGCAGGTTCGGATGGAGCCTTACGCTATTTACGCGATCGCATCAGTGTCCCTCGGGATATGTCGATCTATGCAGCAAAACGCTTGCGAACTGCCTTGGAAACAACGGCTGCGCTGGTGGGTGCAGAGCAGGGAACTCCGATTCCCGTCCAACACCGCCGCGATCAAGATCCTGCCAATTTTGTCAGCTCTGTCTAATCCCAAATCCACGGGGTGTTGATACCGATCATAACGCGGTCAGCCCCAATTCATCTTGCAGTTGTAAAAGTGGGACAGGCTTCTAGCCTGTGCAGGCAGAATGTCGCCCCACAAATCAATTAGGATTGCTATAGCACCCAATCGAGTTAGAAATGAGACAGATCAGCCTGTCCCCTCGATCGATCGCAAGGCTTGGTAATGTTGCCAAAGAGTTTTGTTCCGATGAATGCGATTTAACACCACATTGACAACTTCCGTTTCCACGATCGGTTTTTGCACAACATCATCTGCCCCAGCCGCAACATATTCAATGAAAGTCTCTGAATCCACCCGACCGAGTATCAGAATAGACAACCAATTCCAGCGTAAATCAGACCGGAGAACCTGGCAAATTTCGGCAGTATTCGCTTGGGGCAGTTGATGATCCAGAATTAACAGCTTAGGATTCGCTTTGTCCAGAGTTGACCAAAGCTTTTCCAGATCCGATTCGCACAGCAGGTGACAGTTCCAAGCCGCAAGGAGCCATGCTAGATGTTGGTAACTTGCTTCATCCTCGGTCACCATTAGAATAGGAACTTGGTTGGTGGCACGGGTTTCCATCACCGCTCGTAGGAGCAAGAGTAACTGTTGTGGGGGCAGGCGGCGATCGAGTAACCCTTGGTTGGCAATGGAGAGAAGTTGCTGGCGATCGCTGAAACTATGATGATCGGTCAAGGCGGCGATCTGAAGAGCTGGATAGCGCTGGAGAAGATGAAGCATTGAGGAGATAATCTTGGAAATCGACTGCGATTTGGAGATTGCTAACAGCATCAAATCATAATTTTCGAGTTGAGGGGTTGTCAACAGGCTAGCAATGCGATGAATCACGGTTAACTGAATTCCCGCTTTAATGGCTTCCATTTTCAACTTGCTGAGAAAGGCACCATTAGGTACAGGATCAGTGTCAACCAATAAGATTTTAATGGCATTCGCTGATTCAGAATAATATAGTATATTTGAACTTGATAATTGACTGTTAGATAAAGAATGAATTGTAGCTTGCGGGTTCGCAACACCCTCCGGAGAGAATGGCTGAGCCAACATACGCTTATTGGATGGATCCCTGAGCTGACTATCTTGAGTCAGGTTCGCTTCACTGGTAAAGTTACCAGAATCCACCCTCAAACGACTCTTGATTGCATCAGGCTGCTGAGGAGGAATGTGATTCGGGTTCTGCTGGGCTAATGCAGTATGGGGTTCTGAACTAGCACTTAACCGATACCCCATCCCATAGACGGTTTCAATCAAATTGTCAGCCCCAACGCCTTTGAGCTTTTGTCGGAGACACTTGATATGAGACTTGATGGTGTCATCTCCGGGTAAGTCTCCAGAAAATGACCATAGTTGATCTAAAATTGCTTGCCGACTATAAATTCTTTGTGGATTGCGTAGCAGTAACTCTACAATTCCATATTCTTTTGGAGTTAGGAGAATAGGCTGACTATCATAGGTCACTTCACAGGTATTGGGATTTAAGCATAACTTGCCCCATTCTAGCTGGAGAGCTAGTTTGCGATCGCTGCGCCGCATTAATGCCCGAATCCGAGCCATGAGTTCTTCGATACTAACGGGTTTAACCAGATAATCATCTGCACCACAATCTAACCCCTGGACTTTATCATCCTTCATTCCTTTTGCAGTCATGATCAAAATGGGGATCTCAATACCTTTATCGCGCAGGCGGCGACAGAGTGTAATCCCATCCATTTTTGGCATCATCCAATCTAAGATCACTAAATCACAGGGCAGAGAGACCAGATACTCCCAAGCCGCTACTCCATTACTGACGGTATCAACCGTAAAGTGCGCTAATGTCAGAGCTTCCACTAACTGCTCTGCTAATAATTGGTTATCTTCAACCAGCAGTATTTTCATTATTGAATAGATACAGAAAAACTGAATCGATGGGTCACAGATAGGAACAGAGCATGTGCCATTAAATATGATTGTTTTATCTGGAAATTATAATCTTTATCTAGGAATTATAAACTTAAAAAGTTAAAGTGCATCAAAGTCAGAACTTTAATTTGAAAAAGTGAAAATAACGTGAAGAGAGTATTCGTAGAATCATTATTCTCATGGTTACCAGTTTCAGTCAATCCCAACCTGGGGTGAAATCCCGCCCCTTCTCTAAATTTCCTGCCCCTACGGGTTGACAAGAACGACGATTTCTGATATTGATCTGAGGCGCGATCGTGAAAGCAGTTGAACTTTTGAAAGCAGTTCAACTGCTCGTTGAGGTCTCAGCCGCGCCCTTTCTAAGCCGCCATCAGAAGTTCAGCTTCCTCTAAACCCTCTGCCCACGTAATTTTCAGGCTGGAGGGTTTGACGGGTTGTGGGGTGGACATCAAGAAATCGGATCCCACGATCGGATTGCTCCATTGTCCTGTTACTGCTTGATCCACAGTCCAAGTCGTTGCTACTTTGCTGGGCATTCCGTCATTCACCCATGACTCAACGGAAAATTCGCTAGAAAATTCGGGTGAGAACTCGTAAAAGCCACCCAAGCTAGGAAGCTCTTGTTCTAGTCCCGGAGTCGCAAAGGATAGCTCCAGAGAATCAGGATAGGTTATATTCCAAGTATTGGAGTGCCCGATCGCGGTATCGATCAAAATGCTGCGAATTTCGTCCTGGGTGAGACCTGGATTGGCACTGAGCATTAACGCCACCACACCTGCAACATGGGGAGCCGCCATGGAAGTGCCATCTAACTGATCATACAGATGACCGGGAATGGTGGAAAAGATTTCCACACCAGGAGCAACGACATAGCGTAGATTCGAGTCATAACCAGCCCGGTTGGAGAAATCAGCAATTTGCCCCCACGCATCTACGGCTCCCACGGCGATCCCACGATCGGTCGCATAGCGAGCAGGATGACCCGACTCAGGCAAAGAATCATTCCCAGCCGCCATGACGACAAAGGAACCCCGTAGCGAAGCATATTCGATCGCATCCTCAATTTCCTGCGAGTAACTTCCCCCGAGGCTCATATTGATAACATGGGCCCCGTTATCTGCTGCATAGCGAATTCCCTGGGCAACATTAGTGTTACTTCCACCCCGATTGCCTAGTACCCTCACTGGCATAATTTGAGCATTGTAGGCAACACCCGTCGTACCCACTCCATTATTAATTGATGCGATCGTTCCTGCAACGTGAGTACCGTGCTTATCAGTATCAAGAGGGGAGTAATCATTATCTTCAAAATCCCATCCAACAATGTCATCAATGTAACCGTTATTGTCATCATCAATACCATTGCCAAAAATATCATCGGAGTTAATCCAGATATTAGCTGCTAGGTCAAAATGAGTGTAGTCCACCCCCGTATCCAGGACGGCGACAATGACTCCTTGCCCGGTAAATCCACGATTCCACACTTCCGGGGCAAAGATTTGATCATTAGGTTGATTCAAGCCGCCCAAATCCGGCACATCCCAAAATCGCGATTCTCCGATCGCCCTGGCAACAGCGGCAGCCGCATCAACTGCGCCATAACCATAGGTGGAATCAAACCGAGTTGGATTGGGCATGGTTAAATGCCGGTTTGCACTCAGGTCAATCAACAGGTCAGAAGTAGGGGCAGGCATCCTATCAATGGACTCTAATTGATCCATCAACATACTGCCACCGGAACCCCGATAAGCTCCATGCGAGATGGAAACACGGTCTTCATACCAGGCACCGACAGGCGATCGCGCTTGGGTTGGACTAAGATTGAACGACTGATTGAGAGGTTGATTGAGTCCCTGAGATCCGATATCAAAATTCATTGTGAACTCCGTAAGTAGTCAATCACTTGCTGAGGGTCACCCCCTGTCTACTCCTAGTTCACCGAGAGATATGTGATTCTGCTAGACCTAATCCCCAGTTGTTCTGCATTAGTTCAGTCTAAATCTGCCAAAACCTGCGATCGTCTTATGCCGCCTCGTCCGCGTCGCACTGGCTGTGAATTGCCTGTTGTTGGTCGGTTGGTGACCTGTCCATTGAGTAATAAACTGCCTGAAATCCCAGCATCTTGCAGGCGACGATCGAATAATCCGGCTTGCCAATCTTGGCGAGAAAGGGTCACACTGAGTAGCGTTACCTGTTGCCCCGATCGCTCCCCGACTAACTGTAAGGTCAACTGCATCAGGTGTGGTTGGGTTTGAAAGGCTTGGGCTGTGGTGGCATAGGCGATCGATCGGACATAGGCAAGAACATTGGTGGGGAATTGTGCAGTTTCCAGAGGCACCATCACAAAACGCTGTTGTTTTGATACATTCGCCTGCGGGGTTAGGTCATGGGGGGCGGCGATCGCAGCAGAGAGGAACAATCCGGACAAGCTCAAGCTACTCAACGTAAGTAACAATATCACTATTGAACTAATTACAATTTTTTTAATGCTAAAGCTCATGTCAACTCCAAGTCTGAACGTATTTTTGACACAGTGCTACATCAAGCAATTTTACCAAGCTGGCGAAGAATCGATTCAGCAGCTAAGCGTCCCGTTTGAGCCGCCCCATTCATAAAGCCATAGAATAATTCACTCAAATGTTCACCCGCAAAGAGGAGATTGCCAAACCGGACATCCTGCCGCTGATCAGCGCGATTGGCTTCAATATAAACATAGGCAGCAAATGCTGAAATTTGACCTGGTTTGAAATTAGTGTAACCACCTTTAACGAATGGATCTGTAGTCCAACTGGTGCGCAGGAATTGATCCGTTGAGGCATTCATCACAGTGGGGACAATGCGATTAAACAGGTTGACAATGCGACGACCCTGGGATTGAGTGCTGCCTGCCTGAATTGCACTGACTTGATTGCCGCCAAAATAGAAAGACAGTGCTCCATCAGTTCGAGGCTGCCGTTGGGTATCCTCCCACACCGAGGCAAACTCCAGATCAGACCACAAGTCCACCCCAAAGCCAGAGGGTTGTCGCCACAGCCGCTGACTAAAACCTGCTAGCAGTTTCTCATTGCTCCCCAGGTTTAGTTCCTGAATCATGCGCCGAAAGTTGGGCGGTAAGCTGACTTGCAGATCAATGTTGCGTAAAATGGTAAAGGGAATTGCCAGAATGACGTAATCTGCATTCAGAATTTGACCATTTTGAAACGTGAGACGATATTGCTGTCCCTGAGTTTGAATCTGCTGGAGCTGCATCTGCAGGCGAATTTGAGTACGAGGGGTTGTAGCACCGAGGGCTTGAGCCAGCCGATCGATGATTAGACCGCTGCCCCCTTGCACCACAAATGCTTCATCACTGGTACTCAGGACTTCCACCTGACTGCCGCGCACGGTGGGGAGCAGAAAGAGGAGTTGCAATGCACTGGATTGGCTGGGTTCAACCCCAAACTCAGTCCGAATAGTATTTTCAATTAAGGTGCGAATGTAGGAATGGGGAATTTTATCCTGATGCCGATCGAGATAGGTTTGGACGGATATGGCATCGAATTGGAGTGCATAGGTCTCAAAATCTTGATCCAGTAATCGCGCATCCTGGGAGATCTGCCGAGCTAAGGGACGCAGGTTTTCAGCCACTTCAGCTTCAGACCGCGTGGTATTATTAAAGTAATAGCCTGTTTCTGGCATCCCAGCGATCGTGGGATCCTTTAAACGATTAAATAGGGTCAAGTTTAATTCCTGTGCCAAGGTCAACAGATCGTCATGATCAGTATTGATGAAAGACCCGCCTAAATCACTGACCAAGCCCCGACCGATCGCCCCTGTAACAGACTGAATTCGTCCACCCAACCTAGTTCTTGCTTCATAAACCGTTGCCCGCAGTCCTAATTTTTTGAGTTGATAGGCGGCATTTAACCCAGCAATTCCCCCACCAATGATGGCAATGCTAGGTGCAGGGTTTCCGAAGGCGATCGGGGTATGGCTGAATAAATTAGCAGTTAACGCGGCTCCTCCTGATAGAGCGGCTAGTTTGAGCAATTTACGACGCTGCCAGGGCGATCGTACCACTGGAGGAGAAGACGGATGACCTTCTGCCCGCACATTCGCTTGCTGTGCTTGGAGAAATAGATGAATGAGGCGGCGGAAAGCCGGAGTTCTAGCCATAGGAAGGATACGTTTGAGATCACTAAACCAACTCGCTCCATTCTAGAATAAAGCTCTTGTGAGTGCCCATGACCTCAATCACGATCGCGATCGTAAATATGAATTCGTCCAAATCCGAGGAATTGCCCATGGGGTTTTTCTCCTGGTGGAAATGCGGTAACCCCGTAGAGATAAACTCCCCCAACTTCTGGGTTGCGCACTGGAAAGAGCCGAATCGTAATCGTTTTACCTGGTGGAATGGGAGGATCAAAGGTCGCGGTTAGAACCATAGGATCGCGACTGGTTTCAACCAAGGTGAAAGCAACGGCTTGACCTCGCTGTGCCTTGGTGCCTTCAAATGCTGCTGCATCATTGGCATTAAACCGGGGACGACCGAGACCTGTTTGCTGCTCAATGACGATTTTGTGAAGCGGTTCATCAGCACCTTCGGGAACCCGAATTGTGAAATGGTAACTGGCACCCCAGATGAAACTGCCATCCTGACTGGTGGTACTGCTGAGGAGACGGGGAGGTTTAAGAAAATAAGTTTTTCCATCTCGTAGTGTTACTGCATGAACTGATAGAACACTGATCATGCCTAATAGTGTGATTCCGAACAGGTAGATGATGCGGTAGCTGGGAGAGAGGATTTTCCAAAAGCGTTGCATGGGGGATCAACCATTAGAAGTTTATAGAAGCTAATGTCTTGGATGAGGAGAGGGGGGAGAGGGGGACGTGGCTGATTGATCTGAAAATGGCTGTAAGACTAGAAACTAAAGGTCGTGCGTATTGTACCAACATAGAGCGGGCGATTATTGCGATCGTGTTCTGGATGTAACAAAACGAGGAGGCCTGGTGTAATTGTAATAAAATCATTAATCCGATGGCGGTAGAATGCTTCCACATGTAATGTTGTGTCACGATCGGCATAAGCTTGGCGGCGGAAGGTAAATTCATTTTGGGTCACGTTTGGCGGTTGTCCAATGACGATTCCCCCCAAATTCCCCTCCTTGCCCAGATCTGGAAAGGAGAGCATAACGGTCCAATTCACAATATTGGCTGTGGGTTTGTTCGGTAAATCTTGTGCATAGGCATGGGTCAAACCAACCCAGCCTGAGAGGGCTAGTTTGGGAGTAATGCCGATCACAGATTGAATGCCAAAGGAGTTAGATATGATCGCGTCACTGTCTCCTCCAAAGGGATCGTTGGCGCGTTCGCTTCCGGTGGCGGTGTCTAAACTGTTGTAAGCTCGCACATAGGTGAGTCCAAATCCAGCCGTTTTACTCAGATCCACAGTTAACTGGACGATCGCTGCATGACGACCCCCAAATAATCCAGCTTCTGGATCATCGGCATCATCGGCTAGGTAGCCTAAGCTTAAACTCAGGTTTTTATTGAAATCATAGGTGAGACCTAAACCAGCGCCTCCCCCCTGACGATAGATGGGATTCCGCTGCCCAAAGCGAGAAAGCACCCCTGCTCCACTACTTTCAGCAAAGGGATTAAAGGTTTCTGCAAATTTATTTAAACTGCCTCCCAGGGCAATGAGGGTGAATCTTAGATTGGGATTGAGCCGCTGCCGATAGAATAACTCATCGAGAGCTAAATCATTTCGTTCATCGTTCTGGAAACTGAGCCGCGCCATTTCGGTTCCCGTCGCACGACTGAGAGAGCGAATATTGCCCGTTTTGAGTGTGGTGCGTAGGAGATCGGTCCCTGTAAGGCTGGTGCTGAGTTCCAAGCTAACCCGATTACCAAAGGCTAAATTACTATCTGTGCGATCGTTGGAATTGCTACCGATGCGATCGCGATCTGAAACCAAGGTCAAGGCAAAAATTACGTCTCCATTTAATTTAGTTGTTGTCGAAAACTGATTCAGTCGTCGTTCAACCGTTGCTAATTCCTGTTCTGCCTGTTCTAACTCCCGTTTGAATTCATCCAGCAAGCGTTGCAGTTGTTGTAAATCTTTCCGGGTTGCATACTGGGAGAGATCCATCTGCGGAATTGCTTGGCGGAGGGCCGCTGCAAATTCATAGCGGCTCAAGGCGCGATTGCCCTGAAAGGTGCGATTGGGATAGCCCTGAAGGACACCATGGCGCTCTACCAATGCCTGGAGGGATTGAAATGCCCAGTCTGTGGGTTGCACATCCGTCAGTTCAGATACATTCGTCACCCGTTCCAATATAACCTGTTCTAGATCGGGGGAATCCTGTGGCAGTTGCAACCGAGAATCATCCGCGATCGCAGCCGTTGGCAAGGTCAAGATGAGTAGTGAAATGCCCAGACAAGTTAGGGGCTTGCTCATCCTTTCAATCCGTTCTGCTCCGCGCTGGAATAGAATTCGGCGCTCTAGAGGGCGAAGTCTGTTGGAAATGGACTGAATAAGGGCTATTTTTGAGTCCCTTGAGAGACTTCGCACTGAGAGACCGTGGTTTTCAACCACAGGCGGATCAACAACGGAGCGAAAAACGGATGCTGGGATCTGATTTTCGAGCGAGTCCCTTAGCGGATTTTTGCCGTAAGATCTAACAATCCCAGACAATCTAACACTTCTCAGCGTGTTTGCAATGCTAACTGGATCGACTAAGAAACCCATTGTCCTACGCGGCTAGACTAATTTGGTAGAAATCTTGATACCAGCTTATAAAGCGTTGCAGACCCAAGGCTAGCGGAGTGGCGGGTTTGAAGTCCACTGCTTGCATTAAATCATCCACATCGGCATAGGTAGTTGGCACATCGCCGGGTTGCATGGGCAAAAAGTTTTTGACTGCCGTTTTACCCATAATCTGCTCAATTGTTTCAATAAAGGTCATGAGAGAAACTGGGCTGTGGTTGCCAATATTATATAACCTGTACGGCACCAGATTTTCAGTTTGATCGCAATTCCCCGCCGGAATTTTTTCTGCGACCCGAACCACACCTTCTATAATGTCATCGATGTAGGTAAAATCCCGCTGCATTTTGCCAAAGTTATAAACATCAATGGGCTGTCCGCGATCGATCGCTTGAACGAACTTGAAATAAGCCATGTCCGGTCTACCCCAAGGTCCATACACCGTAAAAAATCGTAGCCCAGTCGTGGGAATTTGGTAGAGATCACTGTAGGTGTGGGCCATCAACTCATTTGCTTTTTTGGTTGCCGCATACAGAGAAACGGGGTGATCGACGCGATCGCTAATGGAAAAGGGAACTTTCTGATTCGCGCCATAGACAGAACTGGATGATGCATAAACAAGGTGCTTGGTTTCCGCCTGACGGCATCCTTCTAAGATATTGAGAAATCCTGCCAAGTTGCTGTCTAGGTAGGCATGGGGATTTTTTAAGGAATAGCGCACCCCTGCTTGAGCTGCTAGGTGAATCACGCGATCGAAGGAATGGGATTGAAAAAGCTCCAGAGTGGCAGTTCGATCGCTCAGATCCAAGCATTGAAAGGTAAAGCGATCGTAGGATTGAATCTGAAACAGTCGTCCATATTTCAAGTTAATATCATAATAATCATTTAAATTATCTATGCCGTACACTTCATGACCTTCATTTAAATAGCGAATAGCAAGATGATAGCCAATGAACCCTGCAACACCTGTAATTAAAATTTTCATAATATTCCTCAATGAATTTAAGGTCGAGAGTAAAACTGGAATCTTCACTAAGCAAAATCTTCACTGAGTGAAATGTATGGGACAGGCTAGAAGCCTGTGCAGGCAGAATTTCCGCCCCACAAATCAATTAGGATTGCT
>JAYKGX010000277.1:0-7573 GCA_035285565.1 Synechococcales cyanobacterium | reverse complement strand
ATCCGAATCTGTATGTCCCTAGATGACTTCTTCCAGTCATCCCTGAACCTACTATTCTTCTTGACAGGTTCTTGATGCTATACTAGCTTCCAAACTTATTTTCTTGTCTTGGTCCTTCTTTTGGACTCTTCGTTAACTCGTCAACTCTTGAGTTGAATGGTTTCTGTCGAGTGCTTTACTAAGATATCCAAGATTACAGGATCTGTCAATATGTTTTCTAAACTTTTTTGTTGAACCTCGATCGGTATTGCTGCCAAAGAGTTTCCGAGGACTTACAGAGTAGGATGGGAGCGCGAAAGCCTATCGGTCTAGTCATGGGATGAAACTCGATACGGGTTTCACTTGGCTCAATCGATGAGTGATGCAGCCTGGGGCGAGTTTCGTTAGCGATGCAAGGAGAGCAGGCGTTGGATTGTCAATGCTCTAGGCTACGAATGGTGAGCAATTGAGGAGGGGTCGCATCTGGAGGATAGAGGAGATCGACTTCAATCTCTCGTCGATCGCCGGGAGGAAGGGCTAGCGTTAACAGAGGCACTCCTTGCTGACCACGGCGTTGAACTAGGTGTAGAAAACGGGTTTGCAGATTCCCACTGTCATCCTTATACCGAAGACGGATTGGACCTCGGAAGAAGACACGAGATTCTGGAGGGGAGAGAAAAATAACTTCGCTTCGGCTTTTATCTTGCTTGAGTGGCGTATCGATTGAGAGGGTAATAGTACTAGTTTGCTTGCTAGAATTCACTAAAGGGAGCGTAAAGCTATAGTGAATGCCGTAGTTTCCATTCGCTAGATAGGCGGTGTCAGAATAGCGAACTAGCATGGGTGCACTTTGAATTTGCCCGGTGCCAAAGGTGCCACGAGGTAATGTGCTAATCGCATAGGAAAAGGCTCTTCCTTTCTTAGGAATGGAGAGTTGAGTCGAGTTAGGGGTATCTGTTAACTGCACACGCCATAAGGAGCCACGTGCGACTCCTGCTACTCGACCGTAGATCTTGCGATCGCTATTGGATCTCTCCATTGGAGTTGGTGGTGTATCACGCGGTCCTGCTAGGTTGGCAGCTTTGAGAAAGTTCTCCCAGTCTTCCTGGGTGGGAATCCGTTCGCTTCCATTAGAGCTACGAGGCGCAAACATTGCCATATTAGCGACATAGACCTCACCACTACTTTGCAGACGCATGAGGGTAGAACGTCCGTTAGAAGTTGGGGTAACTACACCAGCGGGAATGGGTAGATTCATCAACATCCGACTTTCGCCAGGTGGAATCATTAAGAATGCAGGGAGGCTCCCTTGCCGTCTACCCCGAAGAATGTCATTGACGACGCGACTTCCTGGACCTGCATACACACTTCCAGTCGGATCATCTATTGCAGTGGGCAACTCAACGAAGAGGGCATCGGGGCGAGTTAGGTAAGAAGCGGCTTGGAGGACTTCGATCGTCACTAGCTGACTAGTGGGGTTATACACCAGGATGCCTTGAAACAGCGATCGCAACTCACTGGGGTGACGTGCCCGACTAATATGGTGAGAAAAAATATCAAATCTGCCCTTGAAGGTAAAGTTCAGATGGGCGGCTGGAAAAAGTTTGCCATCCTCCGGAAAGGTGGACAGGAGGATCCCTTCAGATAGAACTAGCTCTGGACTATTGCTATTAAAAACTGGAACATCATCCAGCTTTCCAGGCAACATCCTAATTTCCTGCGCCAAGATAATTTCTTGTTGAGCAAGACGTTCCTGCGGCAAAATCTCATCTTGGGGCGGAATTTGCCAACGTGGAGGAGTTGTTTGGGGAAAGGGAACCGTTTGGGTAGGTGCTGGTGTTAGTGACGGTGTAGCTGGCGACACAGAAGGAAGCGCTTGAGCAATAGGTAGAAGAGGTAACAGTGGTAACATGAGCACTTTCAACTGACAATCGTTTCAAATAGGAAAATTGACTGATACTAAATAAGTTTTTGAGCGGGTATGGGATATGCGGACTCATTGTTCGGTTTCAAGCATTCTCGTAACGGACTTCACGTGCGCACTAAAAGAATTACTTTAATCCGGCAAATGATCCCGCAAAAATTTTGTCATCTGAGTTGCCAGAATTTGACGTAATCTGAGTAGGAACATTTTTCCAGTAAGACTGGGGAAAATCCGTGCAATGAGATTCTTGAATCCTTTACTTCGCAAGAATTGATTGAAACCATTGTTCGCACAAGACGATAGACGAGTATTTATAACCAAGCTTCCATCCTTCTTTCCATATCAATGTCCGTATTCATGAATCTGCCTATGCTGAGTTTGCCCCTGTTTGCGGTTTCCGATCACTGTGGGACTGTTCAAAATTTTCTTGAGAACAAGTTTTCCCTCATGCCACTTGCTACTGTTGTTTTAGCAACAGTCAGCGCATATTCTACCAGTCTGGGGATCTCTATTGCGCCTGCGATCGCAGAGAGATTTTGTGAGGGAAAATTGCGGGATGGAACCTTGCAGGGTAAATATAGCTGTCAATTCCCCAGTGGCAATCGGTATGAAGGGGAGTTTCAGAAGGGGATGCGCCAGGGAAGAGGGATATTCATTTACGCTGATGGAACCCGCTGTGAAGGGATATTTCGCAATCATGCACTGCAAGGGAATGGCAAGTGCAACTTTCCCAATGGGAACCGCTATGAAGGGGAATTTCGGGACAACGTGCGGCAGGGGAGAGGGAGCTTTACTTATGCTGATGGAACTCGCTGCGAAGGAAACTTTCAGAATGATGCGCTGAATGGGTTCGGGATCTGTCTATTTGCTAGTGGGAACCGCTATGAAGGGACTTTTGAGAATAACGTCCGCCAGGGGCAGGGAAGCTTTATCTATGCCAATGGAACTCGCTGTGAAGGGGTATTTCAGCGGGGGGCGATCGCCAGAGTAGGAGTCTGTCAATTACCCAATGGAGATCAGTATCAAGGCGAGTTTCGCAATAACCAGTGGCATGGTCGAGGACTCTATACTTTCCAGAACGGAAATCAGGTGCAGGGCATTTGGCGCAATGGTCAATTTTTACGGGGCACCTTTAACCGCCGATCGCCTGATCGCCCTGTTCTGGCACCCATGCGCTAACTCCATCTTCCACCCACTGCCATTGTGAGAAGGTAGCTGCCTGTCCTTGACAACAATGTTGTGTATCGATAACCTGCCAAAGAATGACCTGTTTAATCCAAAATCGTCGCCCCTGGCTGGAAATCCGAATCCCTTGATAATCATCGATATAGCCTTTTTCTCTGGCAGTTGCCAGGAGACGATCGCGCTCTGACTGCACCATCGGTTCTGCGGACTGACGGGATGGCATTTGGGTAAAGTCTTCCCAGGAATAGTCCCACAACTTCAAGGCCGGTTGGTTGCCATAGTTGAAAATGGGATCAGCTTCCATTCCATGGGAAACAATTACCAAATTCGCTTCAAACAAAGCCTTAGCCTGTTCCTCCCAAGTGCCCGAACAAGGGATTAAGACTTGACCTGTCCAATGGTGGAAGCTATACAGCAAATTTTGGCTCTGTTGCTGGACTGAAGGAAGCTGCCAAGGAAACATTTCACTCATAGCTTGCAATTCGTCTTACAGGTGTCAGCATCCTTGCTAACCGGCTCAACAATCCCATCCAATTTTGCAGGATAGCTTGATTGATAGAGCTGCGATCGCCGCCCAAACAGGGTGTAGCGATGATCTCGAATTTGCTCATACAAACGATCGCCTAACCACTTGAAACCTGGCATCCTACGATAAATAGCCACCCAAGGGCGCACCTCTTCCTCCAGCCGAGCAATTTCTTCAGCCGCTGCACTGCCTTGCCAATGATGTGCTCGATCCTGCTCATCGATCAAAATCATGCCACCCTCACAATCCTGGGGTTCGATGCCATAGAATTGCAAGCCTACATGATCCTGCATAGGCAGATATTGAAAGGTTTGACCTTGATCTCGGGCTTCCAAGCGTTGGACTAAATTGGAGCAAAGATTGCACTGTCCATCATAAATCACGATATAGCGACTCATCGATCCTTCTCAAGCCTGTTGTTGACGTTGACGTTGACGCTCTTGGTTGCGACGGAGTCGTTCTTCGGTTTGCAGGGTATAGCAGTGGGGACAGTTGATGCCGACTTGATAGTGAGGCGATCGGTGGTCTTCCAGGGAAATGGGATGACCGCAAGCTAAACAGAGGTGAGATTGCCCATCTTGAATGCCCTGCCCTGTCTCACTGTGCGTCACCGTCACTCGTTGATCAAAGACAAAGCATTCTCCTTGCCATTGGCTCTTTGCAGCCGGAACTTCTTCTAGATATTTTAAAATTCCGCCCTTGAGATGATATACCTGCTCAAATCCCTGTTCCAACAGATAGGCAGAGGCTTTTTCACAGCGAATCCCACCCGTACAGAACATGGCAATTTTTTTGTGCTGTGTAGGATGCAGTTGTGTTTGCACATAGTCCGGAAATTGACGAAAGCTCTGGAGATGGGGATCGATCGCCCCTGGAAAACTGCCTGTTGAAACTTCAAACTCATTGCGGGTATCAATTACCACAACTTCTGGATCCGCTAATAGATCATTCCAATCCTGCGGCTCTACATAGGTGCCAACCCGATCGGCGGGGTTAATTTCTGGTTTGCCCAGGGTGACAATTTCTGGTTTGATTTTGACTTTCAGGCGATCGAAGGGGGGCTGGGCAGTGTAGGATTCCTTCACTGAGAGATCTGCTAAGCGCGCATCTCGCTGTAGCCAAGCCAGCACCGCATCCACAGAAAGGCGATTGCCACTGATGGTTCCGTTAATCCCTTCTTGTGCCAGCAGAATAGTTCCCTTAATCCCTTGTTGTTGACAGTAAGGCAGTAAAGCAGCTTGGATTGCTTGGCAATCCGGCAGTGCAACAAACTTATAGAAGGTAGCAACCACTTGGGACATCTGGGACATACAAGTTACATCTGTCACATCTACAGCAGTTGCGATCGCTTCGCTGACTGCCCTATGTTTCCTACCCTACACTGTTCTGGGGCAATTTCTTCAGTCATTATGGAGTTGTCACCCTTTCTGAGATCAAACTCTTCCAGCAGGGGCGATTGGTTAGAAACGGCGATCGGTAGAAAGCAACAGTCGCAAGAAGGCTATCAGTACGCGTCTAGAACTTTCTCCTCAACTCACCCATTTTGCCAATAAAAAACCGACAGCTTCGTGAGAAACTTGTCGGCCAGTCGTGTGTTCCCTGTTGATGACTCGGCTAAAGTTGAGTCCTTTTAATTATGTCTGTAGCGATTCCAGGGGTAGTAGATCGAAATCAACAATCTACTGTGATCTTAGTCACAACAGATCGTTAACAGATACTGTATAGGATTGATAGGAAAGGCGAGAAAAGCGGTGATACTCTGCATTTTTGGATATTCCTTATTAGAGTAGCACAATAAACCAGTATTTCTACTGTTTTCAGATTTTATATTTGCAGCATTTTGTCAACAAAAAATATAAAATCTGCCTAGAGCGCGCAAAAACGTTCGACGCAGCGAACAAACAGTTCCACACCTAAAGCTAAAGCCGTTTCATCAATATCAAAGCGAGGATGGTGATGGGGAAAGGTTAAGCCCCGCGCAGCATTGGCAGAGCCTAGGAAAAAGTAGCAACCCGGTACTGCATTCAGGAAGTAGGACATATCTTCTCCCCCCATGGTTTGACAGTTCGGTACTACATTCAGGGGAGATTCGATCGCCGTTTCTGCCACCGATCGCACCAAGGTCGTCATCTGCTCGTCATTAATGAGGGCTGGATATAGCTTGCGATAATCCAGTTCATAGGTTGCACCATAGGTCTGGCAAACCCCTGCAATCACCTGTTCAATGCGCTGTTGGAAAAAATGAACGTAGTTGGGATTGAAATAACGCACTGTGCCACTTAACTGAGCAGAATCCGCAATGATATTACAAGCAGTTCCAGCATGAAACTTGCCGATCGTCACCACTGCGGACTCAATCGGATCAACATTGCGAGAGACGATCGTTTGGAGTGCCGTCACCACCTGAGCTGCTACTACGATCGAATCCACTGTCTGTTGAGGAATCGCCCCATGACCGCCCTTACCCCGAATCGTGCAATTAAAGGTTTCCACCGCCGCCATCAGTGCCCCAGACCGAACCCCTACCGTCCCCAAAGGGAGTTGATTCCAAAGATGTAATCCCACGATCGCATCCACATCAGGATTCTGCAACACACCAGCTTGCACCATCGGCTCTGCCCCGCCTGGTCCTTCTTCAGCGGGTTGAAAAATCATCTTGACCGTGCCTGCAAAGTTGCGATGGGTGGCTAAATAACGAGCTGTGCCCAGGGCGATCGCCACATGCCCATCATGCCCACAGGCATGCATCACCCCATCCCGTTGTGATCGATATTCCACCGAATTCAATTCCTGAATGGGCAACGCATCCATATCAGCCCGAATGGCTAATACCTTACCCGGTCGATCGCCAGAGATCGTTGCCACAATACCTGTCTGGGCAATACCAGTCTGATACTCAATCCCCCAACTTGTGAGCTTTTCTGCAATAAACTCTGCTGTGACTTTTTCCTGAAATCCCAATTCAGGCTGCTGGTGGATGCATCGTCGCCAAGCGATGATTTGGGGATGTAGCTCACGAATCTCCAAGCGAACGGTGGCTAATTCAGAGGCGACCGTAGGAAACGGAGTTGCGACCATGATAGTTGATGAAATGAGAGGAACGATCCGATTCTGGCACGACTATCGGATCGGAAACAAATATCGTAGGGTGGTGATCCCGCCAACCATGACCAAGCTGATAATCAGAATTGGAATTAAAGCACTCATAATTCAGAGGATCCTTCTTTGAGATTACTGCGAGGACTTGTTCGCACCCACCGCCTCACAATAAATCACAGGTTTGACAGGCTGTTGACAGAGCTATGACTGTCTTTTGACAACTCCCCGTCCTAAAGGAGTGGGGATTCTTGGTTAATAGGAAAGCCAAAGACAGGGGGAACGAGAATTTATAGCCGTCAACCATCAAGTTGGCATTAGCTAGCGATCGGCAGCGAAAAGGTAAAGGTACTCCCTTTGTTAAGTTCACTGGTCACCGTGATCGTTCCTTTCTGCAATTCCACCAAGCGCCGAGAAATCGCTAGACCAATCCCAGTTCCTCCAGAATTGCGATCGCGGGATCGATCCGATCGCCAAAACCGTTCAAACACATGGGGTACCTCTTCTGGAGCCATTCCCTGCCCGGTATCTTCCACCGCAATCCATAAAAAGCCGCCATGCTGCCACGATCGCACCGTCACAAATCCCGCCGAGGTATAGCGCAAGGCATTCCCTAAAAGATTGACTAAGACCTGTTCCACCCGCTCGGCATCGGCATACACCAGGGGTAGATCCTCTGGACAATCCAACTTCAAGCGAATTTCACTATCCACCACTTGATCAGCAAACTTAGTTACCAGTCCCATCAGGAGCGGACAAATATTGAACGGCTGAGCATTGATCGGCAAATATCCGGCTTCTGCTTTAGACAATTCCTGTAAATCATTCACCAGTCGCTTTAGCCGTCCGCTTTCTCGCGCCAA
>JAYKGX010000276.1:0-17012 GCA_035285565.1 Synechococcales cyanobacterium | reverse complement strand
ATTATGCCACTGCCGGAGACGCTCAAGTCTTGGATGGACAGGAGCTGGTAACAGTGCAATTGGAGCCAGATAGTTTAAGGTAGAGCTTAACTAAAGTGCTGTTCCTTGTCAGGTTCTACTGCGGATTGAATGAAAATTAAACTGGATAGTGACCTAAGCATCTACTGTTTGTTAGATTACGGAAACCTACCCTTGGAAAGTGGTCAATTGTTTGTGTTTACTTGAAAATTAAGTCAGACATTTGGCTGAGATTGTAAGTTGACTCCGGATGAATAGCTGACGGCTTACACTTGGGAAACGTATGAATCAGCTAGTTATTCCAGAAAAGTTACAGGAGCTTCTGCGTTCAGAGGTGAGGGGAACGCTGGCGATCGATCAGGCTCTTTTAGATGTGGGAACCCCTTGGGGCAGCTGGGTTAGGGGTACTGACCATCTGTCAACGGTGACTTCCAATGCTACTCCCTTATTTGATCTCCCCCCCTTAGTCGCTCAGTTTCTGGGGCGATCGCTTGAAGTGCAAACGGTGCTTCAGGCGATTCTCCAACACCGATCGCTGGAAATTTTAGGATCGATGGGAGTTGGGCGATCTTCCCTAGCACGTTACCTTGCCCACCATCCTCAGGTGACCACGTCTCACCCCGACGGGTTGGTGTATCTTCAGGAGCCTTTCTTGATCTCCGAGGTTTTGCAGATCCTCTTCGATCGCCGCTTTTATACTTATCCGGATACTTGTCCTTCCCCTTCCCAGTTGCAAGTGGCATTGGCGGAGCAGAAACTTTTAATTTTCGTAGATATCCCTGCTTGGACGAGTGCAGATGTGCAGCAGCTTAGGCAAATGTTGCCGAACAGTACCTTGATGGTGGTGGCAGAGCAGAGCTGTTTAGACGGGGAGACGCTGGTATTATCTGGCTTGCCTCCTTCCGATGGGATTGCATTATTGGAAACAGCGATTGGGCGATCGATCGCTGCTGCCGAAAGGTCTCAAGTAGAACCTCTCTGTCAACAAGTGCAAGGATTGCCGCAGGCGTTGCTCTATATGGCCACTTTGGTGCATGAGGATGGTTACTCTTGGAGTGGATTAGAGGATCTCCTAGAGGGGGTAACGGATGGACAGATAGCGATCGAGCGTCTGTTGGAAAAAGTCTTGGAGGCCTTGGGCACACCGGAACGCTGGGTTTTGTCATTGCTGTTGGCGTTGGATGGTGTGAGTTTACAGGCTGAGCAGATTGCTGAAATGATTGGGCCTCGGGATCCGTTTCCTTGTCTTCAACGCTTACAACAACGGCACTTGGTCAAATCTTCGGGGAAACGATATCGCTTAACTAGGGTAGTGGCGCGGCGGCTACGGCGTAACTTTACACCAGATCCCTGGGTAGTTCGCATTTTGACTTATTTACTGCCTTGGGTGGAAGTTCATCGTCAGTTCCCCGATCGGTTGCAAGCCGAACTGTCTCTGATTCTCTTTGCGATCTACGCAGCCCTGGATCGGCGAGATTGGACAGCGGTTCTGTGCTTAGCTCAGGCGACGGAAACGAGTTTGATCTTGACTAAGCGTTGGGAGAGTTGGGGGCGGGTTTTGCAGGCGGCATTACAGGCGGCTCATCATTTAGGGGATCAGGCGGCGATCGCCACGATTTGGCACCAGTTAGGCACCCGGTTTCTCTGTCAGGCAGAAATTCCAGTGGCCTATGATGCACTCTCCCAAGCGCTCAAATTACGGCGGCAATTGGGGGATGAGGTGGGGATTGCGGTCACTCAGCAAAATTTGACCTATTTAATGCGAGATCTATTGCCCAAACAACGCCAATTCTCTCCTCCCGATCGTCCAGCCATTCTCCCCTTTAGTCGGCGTCGGGTCTACTGGGTGCTGGGGGTTTTAGTGGTGCTCACATTTGTGATCTCATTCACTGGGGCGCTTTGGCTACAGCGATCGTGGCAGCCTTGGCATGAACCCGATGCCCTAGAGAGTCCTACGGTGAAATCTGGGTCCTGACGCTGCGTAAATTTGATACCTTTCTGGTGAACTGATCCCCTTAGCTCCCCGAATTCTCAGGGGGAATCGATCCAAGAGCAGGCGTTAGACGAAGGGTTAGTTTTGTCTCAGGTTGACTTGGGTGAGCAGGTGCGATCGCTCTAGCGCTGTTAACTCTCGCCAGTCTCCTACGGCTAAATCCTCTATTTGGAGGGAGGCGATCGCGACTCTGACTAAACGTAAAGTGGGAAATCCAATGGCGGCAGTCATGCGGCGAACTTGGCGATTGTGACCTTCGGTGAGGGTGATTTCTAGCCAAGCGGTGGGCACGGATTTGCGAAAGCGCACAGGGGGATCGCGAGGGGGCAGTTCGGGTTCTGCGGTTAAGAGCCGGACTTGGGCAGGACGGGTGAGATAATCCTGAATTTTGATGCCACCCCGTTGCAGCGTATTTAAGGCATCAGTATCGGGAATGCGTTCAACCTGAACCCAGTAGGTGCGGGGATGGTGGAATTTGGGATTGCTCAGGCGATGTTGTAATTGCCCATGATCGGTCAGCAGCATTAATCCTTCGCTGTCATGATCTAAGCGTCCGACGGGATAGACTTCTGGGATGGGGATAAAGTCCTTCAGAGTCAAACGCGGTTCGGTGGCGCTGCGATCGCTGAATTGGCTCAGAACGTTATAGGGTTTGTTAAATAATAGATAGCGATGGGGCATGGATCGATGTTGAGCAGCAAAAACCAGAGCACCCTTTAACCAGCCTTTGGATGCTGAGGGGCGGAGATACTGCCCTAATCCTACCAAAACAACGTGGGAGCTTGAGAGCCTCCTTGCTTCAGGCAGGGGAAAGTTCAACTAAAGCCCTAAATTGATCCGGCTGCGAAATCGTGTGAAACCAAAGTTGCTACCTGCAGTATTGGGAATTTCGCCTAATCGGAAAATTAAAGCCCCATTGGGATTGCTGGCATCTGGACAAGCATTGCCTAGGGGTAGAGGGGCTAGGGGACTGAATAACTCTCCAGCGGTGGCGGGTGGCGTATTATTGCGGCTGAGCTGATTGGAGCCAGGAACAAAAGTAGTGCTTGCGGGAATGGGGTCACAAATGCTGGCATCAAAAATAGAAATGTTGCCATCCGCTAGGTAATAAATGGTGTATTCCAAATCGTCGCCGCTCCGCAGAGTATTGGCAGGATCCAGGCGAATTAACCCCACTGGGGCATCGGTATTGAGCTGAGACCAGCCGATCGCATTGTCATCCAAGGTATTGGGATCATCCACAAAGGTGGTAAAGGGAATTCTTACGCCATCACGAATCACGGCTGTAATCCGCTTAACTAGCCGCAGACGTTGATCAGAGGGTGGGGGTGGTGGGGGTGGCGGTGGTGGCGGTGGATTGGGAGGGTCATTGAGCCGTCTGACGATCACGTTGCGAATTTCGTGGATGGCGGTGGAAAACCCGGTGGAGGCCGCAAAGCCAAATTTGAGATTGGCAGGTAAATCGGGCTGACCTGCGAGAGCACCCAGCACAACTTGATTAAAAACGGGCTGGTAAGCAGTGCCTGTTCCCGTAAAGTCGATTTCCACAGTCAACGTCTCATCTGGTGTGGGGGTGGCAGGATTGTCTGGGGTAATGGTGACTCGAACCCGCCTTCCTTGCACATTCGATCGCAGCACATTCTGGTTGACGGTAGTGGAGTCATCAATACTGCTACCAATCGAGACTCCGTTAATGTAGGTATAGCCCGTAAGGCCATTTCCCGCTCCCCGTAAAACCACAGTATCAGGACGTTGACCGGGACCTCCTTGGCGACCTTGGGTGGGTGAGGAAAAATTACCAAATTCATCAAAGCCAATGCCTAAATACCCACCAGTTGCGCCTGCTACGTTACGCGACCCTCCATCGATATCCCTTTCCTGGGCATAGCCTAAGGAACCACCAAAAGCTCCGGGTGCTGGGTTAGGAATGCTCCCATCGAGAAGGAAGAAGCTGAGACCGTCGGCTCCTGGGGTCAGGCTGTTACTCCGTCCGCCGTAAATAAAGAAATCAAATTCGATCACCAAACCATTTGCTGTCGGAAAAGCTTGGTTACGAATCACCGATCCCCGTTCCCCTTGGCTGTTGAAATCGCGACCATTGTCAATGAAGCCCACTCGGTTAGAGGTCAGACGCAAGGCTCCACTCCCCACCGGATCGACCCCACTTGCGGGTAAGCCTTCCAGTCCGGACGCACAACCGGCCACCGTACCCCCCGTACTGGCGGTTAAACAAACACTATCGCCGTTAACGACACCCGGAGTAGTCTGAAGACTGTTGTTACTACCTGTAATAATGTAAAGACCGGGTTCATTCAAGGTGCCGCCCGTAAAGGTTTCTTGGAACAGCACCGTTTGGGCTTGGGCAGATGGACAGAAGTATGACAGAGCGCCGATCGCCAGGGTCAAGGGTATCAGGGTGCCAGAACCTGGATTGATTCGTCGAGTAATTGTTTGAGCAATAGCTTTGGTGATGCTGTTCATAATGCCGACTCCCCTCACGGTTCAATTTGCAGATCTTCTTCCTGCACAATGACTTCAATGTTGCGCACGTCTTTGTAAATAATTTCGGTGCGACGATCGCGGGCATAATCCACTTTGCCACTGCGGTTAGAGAGGCGTTGCCGTTCACCAAAGGTTCTTAGGGTCATGCGGCTGGGGTCAATCCCTTTGCGGAGGAGGTAATTTCGCACAGCTAGGGCCCGTCGTCTGCCGAGATCAATATTATAGGCATCGCTGGCACGGGGATCGGTATGCCCATGTAGATCAATGACGATCGTCGGATTCTCTAGCAGCACCTCTGCCACGCGATCGAGCACTTTGGCACTGCGGGCGCTAATAAAGTCCTTATCCAGAGCGAAGTGAACATTTTTAGGCACGCTGAGACGAATCGGTTCCGTGGGGGGTGGATCAGTCGGCGGGGGCGTAGGCGGTTTGGGCGGCGTGGTGCAGGTGGGGGGGGCGGAGTTCTGAGGGGGGGCAGCGGTCGGACGTGCGCCAATGTAAGCATTGATGGCAGGCTCGGAGGTGCCGTATTTGGGATGGTGGGCAATGGCACTGATGCGATCGCCGGGATTGAGACCCTGCCCCAGGTTGAGGGTAAACGTTCCGGTTTGAGTGTCCGCCGTGGTGATTAAGGATTCGCTCAAACTCCCAGCATCTGAACTCTGATCCTTCACTCGATAGATTTCCACCACCGAACCCGCATCCACCTTGCCCGTAATGGTGACCTTGCCAGCATCGATCGGCAAAATCCGAGTGTTGGATTGATTGGTAAATTTGGGCGCTTCGACTGCCCCATTGCCTGTATCTCGTCGCCGATTGGGACTATTGCGATCGGGATTCAAGCCATCGCCCCGCTGCCAGTCAGAGACATCTGTATTGTTATGGGTGTTTAAATCAATGCTAATGCCCTCAAGATCGTTAAACTGATTGTTTTGAATTTGATTGCCCAGGCTAGGGGGATCAGCCGCAACCACCACTCCGGCAGCGGTTTGATGACTCACTTGATTGGTTTTGACTTGGTGATTGTGCCCAGATAGATAGATGGCAGCCCGCCGTAAGCGCCGACCGTTATAGAGCAACGTGTTTTCTACCATGCTGACCGAACCTGCTGGTTTAAACAGATAAATCCCGCTGCCATCATTACCACAAATGTAATTTCCCGTAATCGTCGTTTTATCGACTTTGCCTTCTAAGCGAATGGCATCCGGCATTCCAGCCAGACCATTAGCAATTAAAACGTTGCGATCGATCGTGGTGTTTTCAGCCTTCACACTGGTAATAATACCGCTGCCGTCATGATTGGCGATCCAGTTATGGCGGATGGTGGTGCCTGTGCTGTTGAAAACGGAGATACCAAAGGCTGAGGGAGTCTCTGGCATGGTCAGATCTGGACGGATGCCTAACCAATTCTGCTCAATGAGGATGTTTTTAGGGGGGATATCTTTATCGGCAAAGGGAGCCTTGTTGGCGGGCATTCGTTGCTGGGTGATATCGGGAGGTGGAGCTGCATGGGCAATGAAGATATCGGCGGGGGGCGTGCTAGCGGTCAAACCGTGGCGTGAGGTAAAGCCGTAGAGACTCAACCCACGAATTGTCACCTGATCTGCCGTAATGGTCAGACCCCGCAAAATTGCGACACCGGGACTGGGGGTAATTTCCACGATCGGTTGCCGGATCGCTTCATTCTGCGTGATCAACACTTTGTCTGGATTGTAGCCCGGTTGGGTCGTGCCGTCGATCGCGATCGGTTTGGCTAAATCTGGCAGTGACTGTTTCAGTTCAATCTTGCGATCGCCCGTCAGTTGGAATCCGACAACAGGGACAGATCCCTGCCAGGGTTTGATGAGCTGCTGTTCAGCCTGACTGAGTTGATCTAGGGCGAGGTTGCCATTGACGATCGCGATCGCTTCCCTGAGGGTCAATTCGTTATTAGCAGCTATTTCATCTGAATTGCTATTAACGATGATGTTGGGTGTGGTTTGAGTTTGACCCAACGTAGGTGAGACTGAATTGAGTGACCAAATCCCTAGGACTGCGATCGGGTATAGTCGTTTCATTGCAAAACTCACGGTAGAACTCATGGCTTCACCTCCCCAGATACATCCCCAGATTGAGTCTCATATTGATCATCAGGTGTGTTCCCAGGTAGCACATCCGATGAATTTGCAGAAGCATTGGTAGAGACTTCCGTCAGCGTTGTTTTAATTGTGGGTGGTGGTGGCGTGTTTGAAATCACAGATTCCTGTTGCTGTTTCGGGGCGATCGGTTGAACACCAAAGCCAAACAGGTCATTCAGCTTCAGCGATAGGTTCAAAAATGCTCCCCCTCGCGATCGCGTCCCGTTAAAATCAATATCATCAGCACTGCCAAAACTATAGCCAGCCGCAACGCGCAGATTGGGAGTCAGATAATAGCCCACCTCCACCAGCGCTCCCATTTCGCCCTGACGGGTTGCAGTTTGATGACTCCAGCGTAGTTCTCCCACCAAGTCCCAGTTATAGCCTAGGCGATAGGAGGTGCGGAATTGGGCTAGACTAATCGTATTGGTGCCCACTAAATCACTCGCTAAATAGGATTTGCTAGAGCGAATGCCGAACTTGCCATAAAATTCCCAACGGAAATTAGGAGCATAAATGGCTTCCACTGCGCCGAGATGAGCCTGTGAACCCGATCCGGTGCCAAACAGAAGGGTATTAGGGGTGACATCCGGATTCTCGCGATATTCGTAACGCAAGAGCAGATTGAACTTATCATCCCGAGGATTGCGGTAAGCCAGCCCCACCTTCAGATTTTTCGTATCTCCCAAAACCCCTAGAAATTCCTGGTTCGATGCATTGGTTTGTTGATAGCGTCCCAGTAGGGTTAGAGAAGGTGAAACTTTACCGATCGCTGCTGCCGTAATCAGCGTGTTGTTGCCATTGGTAGAATTCCGTCGTTCGTAGCGCGCACTGGCTTTGAAATCGGGATTGTCTGTATATTCAAATCCGATGCTGTAACTATCTCCTGAACTTAAGCCCAGGGAAGAACTACTTTGTCCAATGGAGTAGGGTTGGGCAAATTGCTGTCCGGCAGCGGTGTAGGTGAAAACATCCCCAAAAATCCGCTCATAGCCTAAATGAATCCGCAATCCCGGTGTGATTTTCCAGCGATGTTGTAGCCCGATCGCCCCCTGGCTTGACCAACCATTAATCCCATTCAAGACCGAATAGCGTCCGGTTAAGCTCGTATCTTCTGTGATATTCTGCTCAATCAGCGTGTCAAAGGTGGTAATAGAATTGCGCAGGAAATCGCCGCCAGATAGAAATTGCTGGGCTACCCGTAACGTCACGCCCGGAAACGCCTTCCAATCCACCCCCACCGTGGTGCGATCGGGATAGAGCGGATCGCGCTGACTGCCCAAACTCATTTCATTTTGCGCTCGGAACAGCAGATTTTTAGTAATCGGATAGGTGAAGCGAGTGACCAATTGATTGCTATCTTCCGTCAGGCGATTGGCAATGCGATCGTCCCGTTTGCGATTGACCCAGTCCAGGCTGAGGGCAGCGGTACCCAGTTTCTGCGTCACGCCTGCTCTAATGGTGGTCAACGAGTTATCTAAGGGCGTGCCGGGTAAGGGATCTTCCTGCGGATTAAACACGAGATCAAATAAACTGCGTGCCCCTGCCGCAATGCCGTAATTCACCTCGTGATCGAAACTGGCTTGCAACTGGGTACTACTGCCCAACTTTGCGGCTAGTTCAGCCCCATAGCGCGTTTGCCCTGGTGCGAAACTGAAAGTGGAACTGTTGGTAAATCCTTCATCAACGGAACGGTAATAAACCCGAGCGGCGATCGCCTCTGAAAATTGAGCCTTGGCATCGATCCGGTAAGCCGTGCCCTTAATTTCACCGCGAAAAGCGTTTATACTACGGGATTGGGCGATTTCTGCCACAAGCTGACTGTCTTTGCCAAAACGAATCTGGGCATCTGCTCCATAGAGTTCAAAATCTCGATTGCCTAAATCCTCACGCAAATAGGAGCCAGCTATCCAACTTTCCCGATTGAAGCCCCGATCGAGATTGTATTGCAATCGCCCTGCATAGAGTTTAGTATCCCCCGTATTGGTGCCCTCGTATTGATAAGTCACAATAATGCGGCGCACAAGGGTATTGCCAAACAGATCAATTTCCGTTGCCAGAATGGGTCGGCGAAACAGAATCGAACCGCGATCGTAATCAATCTCATAATCCCTGCCCCGTGAGAGATTGACCCGATTAATGACCGTGCCAGGTCGATTTAACTCCTCTGTTTCAATAAAAATATTTTCACTGCCTGTTAGCACTAACCGCCGTGACAGAAAGTAATAGCCACTGGTGCCATTGGGGGTAATCCCATCCCGTTGGAACCCCTGAAGATTATTGCCATACATCAGTGTGGCTTGCAAATTCCCCAAGTTGTAATTCGCTTTAAAGCCATGGAGATTGCGCTGGGTTGCTGTGAATAATTGCGACGATCGGGCAAACTCGGTACTTTTGTAATCCCCCCACATGGCAAAATCTGACCCAGCCCCCGGTACAGGCGACGTGCGTTCCAATTTGAGATACACACTATCGATCGATGGTGTGAGAAAATCCACCGTGGAACTATCGCCATAAACCGGATACACCTGATCGCAAAATTGATCAGCCCGAAAAAGACTGGTGGTGCCATCGCAGGTTTCGTTGAGATTTCGCTGACTGTTATAAGCCCCCGTGAATAGCCAATCGCCGATCGCCCCAGTTGCAAACACAGCCGCACTAGCATTCACCCCCACCCCTTCCGCACCGGGCTTCAGGAAATTGCGAAAGCTGTCATAGTAATCTGTCCCCTCTGCTCCAATCCATAACCGCAGCGAACCCGAGACGATCGCTGGACGCAGATTGGTAATAAACTCCACCTGGGTATAGACTTCCACAGGTGTGGAATTGGGCAAGCTGAATTGACCAGCAGGCAGTTTAGCACTCAGATCCTTGAGAAATTGCTGATCGATCGCCGCCCGCACCCGCACCTTTTGCGGCTCCAAATTGGATTGCAATTCCACGGAAAATTTGCCATCCCGTGCCACCACTTGATGTCCAGGGCGATCGGTATCTTGATCTGCGCCGATAAACTTGCCCGCACTCGTACTCAGCGTAATCAACACATCTGCCAGAAACGGTTGTCCAGTTTGATCCAGCACCTGGCCAGAAAGAGTCACCCGCGATCGCGCATCAGCAGGAATCCGGGAATCGGTCGTGGGTTTCAGATCCAAAGTGGTAGGAAAAGGGGATGGCAAAGATTGTGCGATCGCCCCCGATGCATTAGCAGGCAAAGATTGTGCGATCGCCCCCGATGCATTGGCAGGCAAAGATTGTGCGATCGCCCCATAGGTTGTAGAGACGTTCCGCCGGAACGTCTGTACGACAGGATTTTGGGGAAAATAATCCGAATTTTTGGAAAAAGAATCCCGATCGCCCATCACGGCATCTTCCAATGGATCGATCGCAGCCCTTGCCATCAACGGATCGATCGCTTCATCCCCATCCTCCTGTGCAGCCAACCCCCGATCGCCCGTCAGCCCAATTTCAATTTCATCCCCGATCGCCTGATCTAAAACCCCATCCGGCTCTGCTGCGATCGCCCGTCCAGAATGACCTTGTCCTACAAACCAAAGAGTCAAACTGCTCAATACCGTAAACCAGAGGATCGATTTTTTCATGGCCGCCCCTCTCCAAACGTCGGTGTGACTGCAAAATTCATCCTTGCCATCCCCCCCGGCGGTAGGCTCACCATCCGGGATGGACTGTTCTTCTCAATGCGGTAGAGATTGGGCGCGAGGGTATAGCCCGGTAAAGACACTAAATCCAAGGTGCCAACCCGCTGCCCTGCAATCACATAGGCGAGGGAATAAAGCCCATTGGCATCAGTGGTAATGCGATTGCCATCATCCATAAAAATCACAGCATTGGGGACACCTGGTTCCCCCAGTTGCTGTTCACCGTCAAAGTTCTTATCCACAAACACCCGCCCAATAATGGTGCCGCAATCCGAAAGAATGCCCGATCGAATGTTGAGTTTGTGACTGGCCGTGTTGCTAATAAATCGCCCAAATGGATCGCGCCCTTCCGAACTGGCTAAGTTGCGCCCATCGCCCCGAATCGCATCCTGGGTAATGATGGCAGCGTAAACGAGTGACAGAGTTTCCTGCCGAGGGTTGAGTTCGCCGGGATAGCGGAACGTAATCGTGCGCCCGTTGACCGTGGGGGCTGAAATCACGATCGGATTCGTTGTTCCCCCGATCGTAATGCCCGCTCGCACACTGTTGGCGATAAACTGTAACCCGATCGGTAAGGTGTCGGTAATTGTAATGTCGCGCGCAATCTCCGTACCCGTGTTGCGAATTAAAAGACGATAAGTAATCGTATCCCCCGGTTCGGCTGCGCTGCGATCGCCGGATTTAATAATTTCTAAAGCGGGACGATTGGGCACCACAACAATGGCAGGTGCTTGAGTTGGATTAGAAGGAATTCGGTTGACAAAAGGCCCTGTCGGTGTGGATCTAAAATTGCCACTAGCCGTGTTCTCGACCGTAATGGCAGTATCCGCCGCACTAGGAGCACTTTTCCCCGCAATGAGCACAACAGCAAGGATTCCGAGGGGGTAGCCCAACCACCGACCCAACGGAGATATTAGCAATCTCATCGAATCATCACCTAAAAAATGGTATTAATGCCCTGATGGAAATAGCGTTATACACCCCAAAATCAACCCTTCAATTGTTAACAACCGAGAGCGCCATATTTTTGAACTTCCTATACATGAATGTTATGCCATGAAGTTTCAAAAAAGTGACTTTCTTAAGTTTAACAACTGAAAAAATAAAAACATTTATCTAGTAAAGGATTAGCTCCTTCTGATACTCAAGATTACTGGATAATACGGAAATGACATATATCTCAATGCATAAATTCTATAAATTCAGGATCAACTCCGAGAAACAACGACTTGATAAAGCTACTCACCCATAAGTTGAAAAATTCCCAAAGTTAGAGCGCTATCAATGCATTTATGGGAAAACTGAGGCAGTCAAGGTTCCTACCCTAGCGCCCTCCATGCTGGTTCGTGAAGATTCGTTACACCCGCCTGTTCCCATAATTGCTACTTTGGCTCCCACAACGGTTTATGCCCTGCGCAAGTTGTTGCGGCGAAATTTAGATCACTTGCGATCGATCGTGGTGACTGGAGCTGCAATAGAAGCGGATCCAACTAGTGATCTAAATGCTGTTTTAACCAGTCTTTACTTGGAGCCAGCGGAAATTGAAGCGGCAGCTCAGCAACTAGAACATTTGATGCGATCCCATGATGTGATGAGTGCCCAAGGGGGCAAATTTCATCAGCAACTGCGGCAACTGGAAGAACAAATTTTCTGGGTTCTTGGCTATAAGTATCAGTCTGAAGTGTTGCGCGGTCACCTGCTTTGGGTAGAGGAGTCAGTGGAGGAGTCGGTGATCAGCCATCTGCAACGGGAGGGGTTTCACGTAGAAGTGGCTCACACCCTGCACCAAGCCCGTCAAAAAATGCATGAGCAATTACCCGACCTCCTACTGCTAGCCACACAGCACATGGATGGACAAGGCTATGACTTCTGCCAACAGCTTAAGGCATCCTCCGCTTGGCGGGAGATTCCGGTGTTGTTTCTCATGCCAACGATCGCTGAGGATGAGAAGGTTCATGCCTTTGAGGTGGGAGGAGCGGATATTCTGCTCAAACCCTTGCATTTCCAAGAACTGCTGGCCCGCCTCAATCATCAACTCCATCTCCACCAACTCCAACACCGCTTGGAGGAACAAAACATCCGGTTGAAAAAGGAAATTTACGATCGCCGTCAGGTGGAAAGTCGCTACCAGGCGATCGTGGAGAATTCAATTCAGGGCATGTTTCAATCCTCCTTGGATGGCGATTATGTCATGGTCAATCCGGCTCTGGCGAAGTTGTATGGCTACGATTCCATTGAAGATTTGCTGATCCATTTACCGAATGTCCGTTCGCTCTACGTGCAGCCCAGCCGCCGGGATGAGTTTGTGGCCTACATGCAGCGCTTTCAAACGGTGGTTGACTTTGAATCCCAGGTCTATCGGAGAGATGGATCCAAAATCTGGATTAGTGAAACCGTGCGATCGGTGCAGGATGGGAACGGGAATTTTTTATTCTTTGAAGGAAGTGTTCATGACATTACAGCACGGAAACGGGCCGAAGAATGGTTGCATCTGCAATATCAAGTGAACCAGACGTTAACCAAGGGGATTTCCTTACGAGATGCCGCTCAGGTGCTGTTGTCAACCCTTGGGGATTGCATTGAGTGGCGATTGGGAGAACTGTGGTTGCTCGATCATCGGCGGAACGAGTTGCATTGTGCCTGCACTTGGCAGCAAATTGCAGGAGAATCGATCGCCTTTTTGACCCAAGCGAAGGAATTTGGGTTCAAACCCGGTGAAAGCTTTCCAGGGCTAGTTTGGAGACATGGTGAACCGATATGGGTGGCTGATATTACCAAGCTGACCACCTTGAACCGCATGGAAGCTGCTTTGGAATCAAACCTGCACAGTGCGATCGGCTTCCCGCTCAAACAGGGCGATCGCTTTTTTGGCATCTTGGCGTTCTATCATCGCCAGATCGTGGAACTCGAAGATGGTTTGATGAATGGGCTTGCGACGATCGCCAGTCAATTTGCCCAATTCATTGAGCGCTATCAGGCAGAACAGGCCCTGCGGCGATCGGAAGCGCAACTGCGGCAAAAAACTCAGCAACTGGAAGCCGCTCTCCAGAAAGATCAGACAACACAAATGCAGATGCAGCAGCAGGAGAAACTGTCCAGCTTAGGACGGTTGGTGGCTGGGATTGCCCAGGAAGTCCATGATCCGCTCGGCAAGATTTCTGGCAATCTCAGTCATGCAGAGGATTCTTTACAAGACTTGGTGGCGATCGTCCGTCTCTACCGCCGTCACACCCAAGGTATTGTGGCATTGGAAGAAGCAGATGCCTTAGATCTCGACTTCTTGTTGGAAGATTTTCCCAAACTAGTCACCTCGATCGCCACTGAAACGGAGCGAATTCACCATCTCATCCAGGCGTTACAAGAATTTTCTGACCCGCAGCAGATGGGCAACCAATCGATGGATTTGTCGGAAGGTATCACCCGAGCGTTGTTGCTGTTGAAACATCGCTTGCAGGCTACTGCACAGCGCCCAGAAATTACAGTGTTGCAATATTTTCCCAACCTACCGAGGGTGACCTGCGACCCATCCCGCCTCAATCAAGTTTGGATGCACCTGTTGAATAATGCGATTGATGCGATCGACCAGCGCTGGTCAACCATGGCGCAACCGATTTCTCAGATGCCCTGTATTCGTCTCACGGGCACTGCTGATGAGCATCAAGTGATCTTGCATGTGATTGACAATGGCAGTGGGATTGCCCCAGCAGATCTGCCCAAGATCTATGAACCCTTTTTCACGACCAAGCCGAGTGGTCAGGGGTTAGGGTTAGGGTTAGGGTTGTCTCTCGTCTATCAAATTATTGTGGAATGCCATCAGGGGCAAATCCAGTGCCAGAGCACCCCAGGTGAGAAGACCATTGTCAGCCTTACCTTACCTATCTTGCCTGAGCTAGAGATGGGAAGTTGATCTTCAGGAAAGTTGATCTTTACAGGATCGATAGCTGGATCCGGATCATGAAGATATAGATTTATTAGTTTCCTTGCCTAAAATCATTTCTGAATAAATTTGAGGCAACCTTAGAGGTGACTCCAATTTAGAGTTGACTCAAGGAACAACTTCATTCACTGTTATACGAGCAAATGCGATCGCTAGCGCCATAATTTGGTATTTTAGGGGAGGTAGACAGTTTTCAAAATTTTTTGATAATTGGAAACAGTTTTTAAAACTAAGCATGCATCTACGTTCCGAAATCGTCCTCGTTCGGTTGTTCAGTTAGTTGGTGATCATAAAAATCAGAGCTTTGGCTGAACTATTTCAGTAAATTGCACTTATTCTCAGTTCCTTCCCTTAGATAGATATCTTTCCCTCCGTGGGATTCTTATACTGAAGGGTGCTTCAAACTGTAGTGCATCTTACACTTTTCTAATTTAATGGCACATGCGTAATTTAAAAATTGCTTGGGGGGTTGCCCTGGCAAGTACTTTGCTCGCAGTAGGAGAGTCTTGTCTTGCTCCTTCCAAGATGGTGACCCATCGATCGACTCACTCCGGGATTTCCCCACATGAAGGGGTTGCTCGGTCTACGGTGAGTCCTTCTAATTTTTCTCAGCCCATTCCTCTGCATTTCACGCAAGCAGTGAGGAGTGAAGGTTTCTTAGCTTCCTTGTTGATGCCTGCGCTACAGGGCTGGCTGGGGGCTGATCACCCTGAACCTTCGGACTGGAACCAGGTTTTACCACCCGTGATGGTCAGTCACACCCCGCTTGGGGCAGCCAATCATACCCAGCCCACCACGGCAGAGCTACGACAAAGTTTTTGGAAACGCTGTGAGAAATCATTGGATCTTCCATCTTCGGCAGCGAAATCTGTGAACCAGGCTCCCCAGTCTGAAATGGGTCAGTTTGGGATGCAGGCAACCCAGGGTATGTTCCAGGTTTGGGTGAAAGGATGTCTGGTCGCCGAATTTCCCAGTCAAGCAGAGGCTCAGCAAAACTCCGAAGCCCTGACGCAAGTCCTCAAAAATCCTCAGGTGGATTTATCCCAGTTGAAACTGACGATTCTCAATGGCCAGCCTGTAGCGCAGTTGGGTGACCAAACCCTGTTTACCGTGACCGCAGACCTAGCGAAACGGTTGGATCAAAACCCTGAGCTGCTGGCGATCGCCTGGGTCAATCAACTGCGACAAGCCCTGGGTCACAATTCTCTGAATCTCTCACAAGCCCAGCAACAGATGTATGAGTTGCAGCCCGGTGAAACAGTATTACAGGGTGATGCGTCCTGGTATGGTCCCTATTTTCATGGACGAATTACAGCCACAGGTGAGGTCTTTAATCAATATGACCTGACCGCAGCCCATCGCGATCTCCCCTTTGATACCTATCTGCACATTACTAATCTGAAAAATGGTCGGCAGGTAGTGGTGCGCATTAACGATCGCGGCCCTTACTTTGAAGAAGAAGCCCGCATTATCGATCTCTCCTACCGAGCAGCGACGGTTCTGGGCAGTGATGAAAAAGGTATTGCCCCCATCAAAGCGGTGATTCTCAAGTCGAAACCTGGCTCGCAGATGACTACGGAACAACGGATTGCCACCACAGTGAAGATGTCGATTGACCCGTAGGGGGTTCTGCGTTCGTCGATTGTGCTGCGTTTGTAGAACTCTCTGAGCTTAGTCCACCATCAGGGGTTCAAATTTCCCCTCCTTGAGAATAATGTGGTGGGAGGCATCGATCGTTAAATCCCCCCGACTTCTCAGTTGTCCGAGCAGACGAGTGACCGTGACACGGGTGGTGCCGATCGCATTGGCCAGGTGTTGGTGGGTAAGGCGGACATTTAAGCGCACTCCCCCGGCTACGGCTTGCCCTAACTCATGCTGCAGGAGTTGTAGAAGTTGAAGTAAGCGATCTTCTACCCGCCGATAGCCAGCTAAAGCCAGGAATGCTTCTGTTTGCTGTAAACGACGGCTGAGCTGATGTAGGACACATTGCATCAAGGCTGGGGACTGCTCCACTTCCAGCAAGCTGAGGCGCATTAAATCCACATCGGTCAGGGCGATCGCTTGGTAAGGTTGGGTTAAGGTTAAGGGTAAGCCAAAGGGCATCAACGGTACGGCTAAACCTAGAATCGCTTCGTCTCCGCTGGGATACAGGGTGCTGAGCTGAACGACCCCTCGATAGACGACCCAGATGTCGTTGGAATTCATCGAGATGATCTGTCCCCGACGGTAGGTTTTCAGAGTACGCCCTTGATAGCGTTCTTCGAGCAGATGGCGAACTTGGACGGCCGGATCGATTGTCGGGAGAAGAGATGGAGTCATGGCATTCATCCAATATTAAAGTGCGGGATCCATGCCAACTGACAAGTTCCCTACTGCTATGTACTCTAGGCGACAAACTTCAAGGTCTGGTAATTGTTAGGTTGCCATTCGGTTAAGTATTTTCAACTAAAAGGTAAGTACAAAAAAAGCTGCTTGCCAAGATCGATTGGGAGAGGGGGAGAGGGGGGAGAGAGTTACTCCCTGAGTCAGGACTTCCTTAGCTTGTATCCGTCATTTCAGGCGTGGCAATCCACTCGATCGTAGGATGATCCGTGAGGGGAAGTTGATGGGCGATCGAGGACTTAGGCGACTAAATTAAGATCCAAGGGGATGAAAATTGCCTTTACCGACAACATGGGTCTAAAGCCTCCCTCTTGTCGGGGGACTTGCAAACTCTGTTGGCAACCCAAGGTGTTCTTATGGTAATCCTGCTATCATAAAGTAGGAGGAAGCCACCCATGTTAGTCCTT
>JAYKGX010000275.1:0-3969 GCA_035285565.1 Synechococcales cyanobacterium | reverse complement strand
CGCAACTCATGACTCATATTGGCCAGGAACGTACTTTTAGCCCGATTGGCTGACTCGGCTGCATCCTTTGCCTGTTGCAACTCCGCTGTGCGATCCATTACCTTTTGTTCCAAACTAAAGTTAAGCTGTTCTAGCTCGGTATTAATTTGTTTGAGTGCTTCATTTTGGGCTTCTAACTGGCAATCTTGTTGATAGCGTCGCAGTGCTTCGCTCACCGTCAGGCTCAGATCAGTTTCTTCCCAGGGTTTCGCAATATAGCGATAAAGATTGGCTTGGTTGACCGCTTTCCCGATCGCATCCGCACTGGCCTGCCCCGTCAGTAAAATGGTGAGAACATCCGGATTACTGCTGTGAATGGTAGATAGCAGTTCATCTCCTTTCATTCCTGGCATCAGTTGATCGGAAATTACCACGGCGACACGATATCCTTCTGCTTTCAGATCTTGCAGAACTTCCAATGCCTCCTCGCCACTTTCTGCTGATTCAATATAGTAATCACTACAACGTCGCCTGAGTTGTTCTTTGAGAGTTTCCAAAACTACAACTTCATCATCAACACAAATAATGGCATGTTTATTGAGTGGAGTGGTCTGCATATCTGCTCCTATACCTCAGTTGGAATGCCGCAGTTGTTGGATATTCATCTTCCTATTAGTATTTATACAACTTGACAAGCATTTATAGCAAAGCCAGTCCTGTCTGAATCGTTTGGTATAACTCTTCTTCCGTCCAGGGTTTTTGTAAACAACAATGGAGGTTCGCTTCCTGCTGTGCGCGATCAATCGCCGTGCGATCGGCCTGCCCCGTCAGCATAATCGTGACGATCTCAGGATATTTGCGGTGAACTCGTACGAGAAATTCATCTCCTCGCAGTCCCGGCATCAGCCAATCGGAAACAATGACCAGTAACCGCACGTCTTCTTCCATCAGTTCATCAATCACCTCCAGGGCTTCTTCCCCACTGTTAGCGGTCTCGCAGAGGAAATCTTGCCCAAACCGCCGCCGCACCTGTTCCTTGAGGCAATCTAGAATCGTATCCTCATCGTCCACACAGAGAATTGCTTGTGTCATGGTGATTGATGTTCTCCTGCTTTATTCATGGGTTGCATAGTCACTGGGTATCCAAATCCTAAATTGAGTTTTTCCCACTTGGCTTTCTACTTCAATTAAACCATGGTGTTTCTCAATGATTTTCTTGACAATGTCTAATCCTAAACCACTACCCTCTCCCATGGGTTTGGTGGTGAAAAAGGGTTCAAAGATTCGCGGCATAATGTCCTGAGAAATCCCACAGCCACTATCAATAATCTCCACTACCTGATAAGCTAAATCATCCCGCGATCGCCCCTGGATCTGAATGGTTAAGTCGCCTTTTCCCTGCATCGCTTGCGCGGCATTATGAATCAGATTCGTCCAGACTTGGTTCAGTTCATCCGGGAAACAGAGAATGGGGGGCAAGGTCTCATAATGGCGATGAACGTCAATGCCATGTTTCAGTTGATTATGATAGAGGGTCAGCACCGTTTCTAAGCCTTCACTGATTTGGGTCATGACTGGGTTGCCACTGTGGTCGTACCGGGCATAGCTTCTTAAGGCAAAGACAATTTTAGAAACACGATCGACGGCGGTTCGGATGGTTTGTTGATTCCCCTGTAAGCGGGCCAGATTATAAGCCGTTTGCAAAATGATCGCTTGCTTGGGATGGCGGAGCAGCGGGAGAAACGCCTCTACTGACTCATGAATCCCCATATCCACCAGGGTGTCAGCCGTATGACGCGCCGTGCTAATACCAGCCTGTTCTAGGGTTGCCGTCAGCGATCGCACCCGTTGCCGTTTTTCTCGACTGGTGATCAGGGTATCGCCTTGCAGTGCGGCCTGCACCAGGGTGAAAAAGTTAGCTTGTTGCTCGGTGGGCAGAATTTGCCAGAGGGTTGGGAGTTGTTGAAACGACTCCTGGAGGGCTTGGTTGGAATTGCTACTCGCACCTCGAATGGCTCCTAAAGGGGTGTTAATTTCATGAGCCACGCCAGCGATTAATTGCCCAAGGGCGGCCATTTTCTCAGCCTGAATCAGTTCCTGTTGGGTGGTTTGCAAGTCTTCCACCGTCTGGAGAAGTTCTCTCGTACGCACGTCCACCCGTTGTTCTAGGGTTTGATTGGCTTCTGCCAGTTGGCTAAACGAACTTTGCAGTTGCTGAGTCATGCTGGCAAAAGAACGAGCCAGTTCCCCCACTTCATCCCGTCGATCGCGCCCTTGCAAAGGGGTATCCCACTGTCCCTGGGCGAGATTTTTCGCCGCTTGGTTGAGCTGAAGAATGGGGTGAGTCAGCCAACGGGAAGTCAGCCAACTCAACAGGAGGGTTAACCCAGCCGCTGCCAGACATAGGACAACACTGGTTGTGCGCTGTTGGTCAATTTGTGCCGTAAAATCTGACTCAGGAACTACCACCACAATCAACCAATCGAGACCATGCTGATCTTGAAAGGGCAGGACTTTGATGTAGTGGGGTTGGTTTTGCACGTCCAGGCGGAAAAGTTGACCCGTCTGAATCGATCGCAGGTTTTGGCTCTGCTGTTGTAGGGCATTGACGGTGCTTTGGGTGAGGGGGTTCTGGCTCGTGTTGGCTTGGATCAAGTTCCGTTGTCCCTTTTCATCGCGGAAGGGTAGCTCTTTCGTCGAAGTTGCAATGAGAGACCCATTGCGTTCCAAAATAAAGGCCTGTCCTGTTTTACCAATTTTCAACTCATTGAGAAACTTGCCTACAAAATCTAAGCGTAAGGCAGAAAATAAGACCCCTTTCAACTGTTGCGATCGTGGCTCATATACAGGCTGAATGGCGCTTAAAATCAAGGTGGGTTCTAAAAATGAAACGTAGGGAGAACTCCAAGCAGGTTTTTTAGCCTTGACAGCTTCCTGATAGGCGGAATGTTGGCGTACATCAAAATTGGGAACCTTTAGGGCAATGGTAGTACGATCGCCTTTAGCATTGGTTTCGTAGGAGTAGAAGGTGAATTGGGTGTTTTTGCCGGACACATTGATGCGCTTTTGTCCATTCGAGAGTTTTTCTCCAGTCCGGTAATCACCCTGGGTATTGGCAATAGATGTGAAATTAATGTAGGGATAGTGCTCTACCTGTTCCAACAAAAACTTTTCCCAACGGGTCAGATCCTCAAATTGTAAGTAATTGAGTTGATAAGCATCTAATTTCGTTGCATTCACCTGATGAGGCGTGGCAACATAGTTCTCTAGATTTTCTGTAACCCGTTCCCCCACTTCGGAAATTAATTGGTTGGCTATGTCTTCCGTTGCCTGTTGGCTGCTACGCAAGGCAAGATAGCCCACTAGCCCCACTGCTGCCAACAACAGCAGCACGAAGGGAACTGTCAGGACGACAGGCAAGGAGAATGCCCATCGCCGGGAAGAAGATGAATTGGGCATGGCAGCTCCCGAGCGGTAGGATTCTCTCAGGGTATCAAAATTCAGACCGGGTCTCAACTTAACGCTCAGATCCAATCAGTTTATATCAGACCAATCAACTGATAAATGTCAAAGAGAGTTCACTTGCCCTGGGGATCACCTGCCTTGGGAATGAAAACCAGTTTCAATTTGCCTAGCTTAATCTCCTGACGATTCCGGTTTGCCTACGTATCATGACGATCGCAGCGATCGCCGTGACTCCACTTAAAACCTTATACGGAATGAAGCAATTTGGGAATGTTGATTTACGATGAGAGGATCATGCCCCTCGGATCGATGCACCCAGGCTCTCAATCTGCGAGAAAGACTGCCAAGGCTGGGGTGATTCTGTCTTAAACCTCTAGAAAGTCAATAGGAAATCTCTATGAACTTAGACTATGCCAAAGCCCTACGCTACGCCAAGCTCAGCCAGGATATTTACGAGAAGTTTGACGATCGAATTCGCTTTACAGATTTCCAAGGGCAACCCGTTCTGATTAGCGATGCTAAGAC
>JAYKGX010000274.1:0-9266 GCA_035285565.1 Synechococcales cyanobacterium | reverse complement strand
AGACCATACCAAAGCGAATATCATTACGTCCCTGTTGCAACATTTGCTGAGACAAAGCAACGATCGCGGCTTTCTCCATATCGAGAATACTGAGGTTATCATTATGCACTTGCTCAATCGTTGCAGTTGTCCAATCGATCGTGGAACGTCCTGTACTGCCAGAAACATCTACCACGAAAATAACAACTGGCTTGCGACCACGTACAAATTCGTGATCTAAAAACGTATTGCGATTGGCATCGTTCCACACCAAACCGGAAATACTCCCCAACCGTTCTAGAACATCCACCTCAAAGGTTTGCTGCGCCACCCCGCCCTGACCATCCGAGGCCTCGACCGTAAATGTCACGCGATCGCCCGCCTTCACAGTGGCATCTGGAGTCCAAATCAAAGCACCTGTCACTGCAATGGCGACTCCCGTGGGACCTGACACTAAACGATAGGTAATCGGGTCGTTATCCGGATCGCTGACGAGAATTTGATAGCGATAAATCTTCTCGGTTAATGGGAAAAAGCCCGGTGCGCGGCTGGTAATGACGGGAACCGCATTCAAGGCTAAGGTGACGGGAACCGATTCGATCGTTTGATTACCTGCCAAATCCCGACTCATCAGCTTCAGCACCGCATTGCCATTTTGCAAACCCGTGAAATTGAAGGGTTGATCGAACTGACCCTGCGCATCAAAGGTGACATTGTGGATGACGGCACTATCATTCCAGGCATATTCCAAACTCACCACCAGTGACCCCGTGCCCAACACTTGCCCCGTCAGCCGACTATTGCGCTTGAGCGGTACATTGGTGACCGTCGCCAGAGCGATCGTGGGGTTGACGGAATCCACGGTGATTTGCAAGGGGGCAGCAGTGGCACTATTCCCCGCCCGATCCGTCGCGATCGCCCGCAGGTCATGCAATCCATCGATGAGTTGGGTGCTGACGATTTGCCAATTGCCATTGTCATCGGCGATCGTTTCTCCTAACAGTTGATTAGCTTCCACCAGACGAATGCGGGCTTGGGGTTCCGCTGTGCCCACCAGGGTTGGGGTTGACACATTGGTAACGCGATCGTTGTCAATCAAACTATCGCTACTGGGCGCTAGGGCTAGGGTGGGAACTGGCGTTTGTGTATCGAGGGTAAATTTCAGGCTAAAGATGGGAGATTGATTGCCAAATTCATCCTGCGCTTGCAATTCCAGCGTATGTACCCCATCAGGTAATGGCGCACCGTACAGCGTTTCTAGCTGCGTTTTCTCTAGCATAAACTGACCATCGGGCTGGCGTTCCACTAGTAGATCTACAAATGCCTTACCAGCAAATCGACCTTGGAAACTCACCACTTGACTCGCATCGGTCACTGTTCCGGCAATGCTGGGATTAAAGGTAATCAAGTCATTGTTAACCGTTCCATCCGGGGCCGTATCCTGCACCAAGTTGGCAAAAATAACCGGAGCTGTATGATCCAGATCCACCGTAACGTTTTGGCTTTGGGTCAGAAGGTTGCCCGCCACATCCACAGCAATCAGCGTCAGTTGGTGAACCCCATTGGCAACGCCTGTAAAGTCAAGTACTTGATTAAAGGTACCATTTGAATTCACCGTGACTGGAATCGCATTAAAGCTATCAAAGTGATAAGTCAAGCTAGCGATCGCTGATCCAGTTCCATCAACGCTACCGATAATGCGAGCACCATCCTTTAAAATATCCAAGGGTGGATTGAGAGTCAGAATCGGTGGCTGAGAATCCACTACGACTGTTAGCGTTGCACTAGCCGGAATCACCGCGTCGGCATTCAAATTACTGCGGGTGATCACTGTAGGACTAATATTTCCAGCAATATCCGTAGCGATCGCGCTGATCAGATAGGTGCCATCTGGTAAGGTGGGAGTGGTAATACTCCAGGTGCCATCTACCGCTGCGTTAGAGTCTCCTAGAGCTTGATCTCCAGTGCTTAACTGCACTTTAGCATTCGCTTCAGCAATTCCTGTAATGATCAAGGTATTCAGACGCGTGATGTTATCTGTGGTGCTTAAGCCACTATCACTTTCGTCTGCCAGATCCAAATTGCTCGGAATTGCCGTGGCTGTATCCAGGACAAAGCCAAACTCCACTAGGCTCGATTGATTGCCATATTCATCCTTAGCTTGCAGGAACAGGGTATGGAGACCCTCCGTCAGGGAACCTCCCAGAATTTGCTGGATCCGCTCTATATTGAGGATAAATTCCCCATTGGCTTGCAGCGTTGGCAGGATATCAGCAAACTGATTGGGGGGCATGGAGTCAAATCTTGCCCGAAACTCGACAATCCGACTGGCATCCAACACCTGCCCAATCAAACTGGGATCTGCCGTCACTCGATCGTCGTTTGTACTGGCGATCGCGGTATCCCGCAGCAGTTTGACCGTGATGACTGGGGCGCTGGTATCCCGTTGACCGATGGTCGTTGGGGTAAAGTTGACCGGGGCGTTGAAGTGAATGTCTCCTTTGGCAGCGATCGTGCCTTGAAGGGTGGAAGGTTGATTAATCGTGCAGCCGCCACCACTGAGGAAAGCTGCTCGTACTGTCAGTGCTCCATTGGCAAAAATCTCTCCCTGGGCAATCAACCAGAGATTATCATTGGATTTCAGTGTTTGGCTAGCTTGATTCAGGCTGATGGAGTCGCCACTCGCCAGGAGGGTAAATCCAGTACATTGGAGCGCCTGGTTGAAATTCACACTGCCGGAAGCCATTAAGGTACAATCCTGCAGGCGCAGTTGGTTGGCATTGATATTACCTGATTCCGCCAGGAGCAAGACCCGATCGAGTTCGTAGGCAGGTCCGTTGAATTGAATATCCCCAGCTTCTACCAGAATGACAATATTTTTTAGAACTACATTAGCGGGAATGGTTAAATTGCCATCCTGTACTCGGACGATGGTGGGTTGATTGGGCGTGCCATTGGCGGGAAAGAGTTGCTGCCAGTCGCGATCGCTATTGAGGGGTTGCCGCGCACTGAAGGTTTTAACCGTAGTTCCAGGCTTGATCCAAGTTGCTAGCTCTTGCTGTTTAACTGTGGCAAATTCAGGAATTTCGATCGTCAGCGCAGGCACCACCTGGGGGGGAATCAAATTGGCGTAGCGATTGTTGGGCGCGTTTAAGGTATGGTGGGCAGCACTGACTGACAGGGCGCGATCGGCGAGAATCTGTTGACCACGGTCATTGGTGAGGGGATTACCTTGGGAGTCACGCTTGACTGTAAGTTGGGAATTGCCATTTAGGGTAAACCCGAGAGCTGCATAAATCCGAGTGTCATCATTGGGGCTAACCGTGCGATCGAATTGACTCCCTTGGTTATCGGTGAAGGTGGCTTCTGTCTTAATTGCAAAATCCTGATCGAGGGCAGGGGCATTAGCAACCGTCGCAGTTCCTTGCGGCATACATTCTTTCCTCATTTAAACGCATTTACACGTAACCCAACCGAACTATTCAAGCGAAGAGACACCGTTCGTTAGAGCACTCAGGGTTAACAGTCACGCTCACAAGTCACACTCACAAGTCACACTCACAAGTCACACTCACAAGTCCTACTCACAAGTCCTACTCAATCAAGTCATACTCAAGAGGTATTTTATAGGGACTAAGTTCAGTATAATCTCGGTGCTTTTCCAGGGTTCTTCGATTGATGAGTCTTAACAACTCATGGTCTGTTGATAGAACCACGAGGAAATACGGAGACTCCGGAAAGTTATGATTTTTTCTGAGTTTGTGCCACAACGTTGTCCCACAGGTTGTCCCACAGGTTGTCTAGCCCTACTGGCTTGACCCGAAAGATACTCCTGGAGCAGTTTCCACGATCGCTGACCAGATTCATTCAATTTATAGTCGTATATTATCCATATTCCGGATAATATAATAATTACTTCAAGCAAAAGAACTGCCAGGTTCTACTCGCAGTGATATTTTAAAACTTGGATGTGGATTGCAAGCTGGTAGAAGTGCTCTACAGCCCCATTAAGATTCTCAGTCTATCTTCAATTTCTGCAAGAGTTTCTAGAGATACAATTCCCCAACGTTTATCAAGACGCTCTACAGAAATTGACCTCACATCTTCACATTTGATGAAGTTTTGATTTTTTACCCCTCCTTCTGGAGGATTAATCCGTACATGGAAGGGAATTCCTTTATTTTTGGAGGTAATTGGTAAAATAACTACCAAACCAGATGCCCCCTGATTAAACAGATCAACTGAGATAACTAAGCAAGGACGTTTTCCAGCTTGTTCGTGACCCCTGACTGGGTTAAGGTCAGCTAGCCATATCTCTCCTCTCGCGATTTGAGCCACTATCCTTCTACTCCATCCGCTAAAGTTTGATCCCATATCTGTCTCTCGGCAACTTCATCTTGCCACAGAGCCTCATTTTGCTTTAGGACTGCAAAAGCTTCATTAGCACGTACCAAGAAGAGATATCTGCGATAATTTTCAATAGCCCTATCTAATATCGCTTGCATTGTATCGCCAGAAGACTCCATAAGAGTTAACAGAGTTTTGTGGGCAGTTTCACTAACACTAACTTGTAACTCAGACATAATTTTTCTTTATAACTCGCCAATATTATTATAACTTGAGCGCTGTCTGAGAGAGAGTTACAAGCCATTGGAGTGATGATTGGGAGTTTTTTGCTTCGTCCTCTAGTTTTTACCGCCGCTCAACTTTGCTATGCTAAAAAAGTGTTGAATTTGCCAAATTTGCTTCTATAATCATGCGTGCAGGGTCTTGCAATGTACTGACAACATAGGTGCTGCCAAAATGTGCCACAACGTTGTCCCACATCATTGCATGAATAACATTGCATGAATAACATTGCATGAATAACATTGTATGAATAACATCGTGTCATGAGTTTGTTTAGTGATCTTGTGCCACAACGTTGTCCCACAAATTCTTCAGTTTTTCAGGTTGTCGTGCCTCATTTTCTCAGAGAGGAGCACCAAGACTGTCTAAACTAAACGATGCTTCCAAAAGCTACGATCGCCCAATTGTCCATCATTTCCTATCTGGTTCCAGAGTTGACTGAGATATTTGGATTTTGTTCTAACGGCTCTTGTCCCACAGAGTTGTCCCACAGAGTTGTCCCACAGAGTTGTCCTACAGAGTTGTCCCACAGAGTATGTGCCACAACGTTGTCCCACATTTTAGTTGGTTGAGCGATGAGTTGCTATGGATTGACTCACAGGTGAGTGGCTTATGATTTTGTCCTTAGCATCTTGACTCAGTTGTGCCACAACGTTGTCCCACAGGATGACTCTTCAGAGCTTCTCAGAGTTTTCAGGAACCTTTTCACGAACCTGCTTGCACGAATTTGATTGAGTTTAATCGCCATGCCCAGAAAAAAAGTTAGCCAACTCTCTTTACTTCAGCCGAAGTCTGCCCAGCGCCAAATTCGCATCTGTATTGCCAGCAATGCAGGAGGATCGGGAAAAACGACGACGGCGGTTCATCTTGCCTATGGGATTGCTAAGCAAGGCTATAAAGTGACGATCATTGAACTAGATATTTCCGGTTCTCTGAGCACTTTTACAGGTCTACCCATGCATCCTGCACCAGAAGACTCGATCGCGGCAGTGTTCGAGAGTGATTTTAATGGAGATTATCCCTTTCAGAGCATTTGGCGCGATCGGGTAGATTCCGTGACAGCTATTCAGGGGGGAGAAGCGATCGAAGCCGTGATTCGCAGTATTCCGCTATTACCTCGGGGACATTACACGTTGCTCGATCGTCTAGAGGATTTTCCCCTAGAAGCAGATGTCGTATTGATTGATACGCCCGCGACGCTAGAACCCATGGGGGTAGTCGCCTTGGCAGCCTGTACCCACGTTCTTTCCCCCATTAAGCCAGAAAATAAAGATGCGGAAGGATTTGCTGGATTTGTGCGCTGGTATTATCGGCAAGTCAGTGAGTTACGGTTGCGACCCAAGCCAGAGTTTTTAGGATTTGTGCCCAACCGAGTAGACTGGGCAGAGACCGCCATGCACCGCAACTTTTTAGGCCTCGATCGCCAGGGTCGCCTACGGGACGATATTGATTTGGCTGACACCTTACCTGCTTTGATTGAAGAAATGGGAATTCACTGCTTTACCCCGGTGCGCCAATCCAATTTTTACCTGAATGCCTCTTTAGAGCGCCTGCCCTTGCAAGCCTATCGCCCAGGCTGTGATGCCGCGAAGGACTTCGACCCGATCGTTGAGCAAATCATTGAGAAATTGACAGAGGGATAAAGGGATTGGGATGGCAAACACATTTCGCCAAAACATCGATACGGTGGACTAGTAGAGACGTTTCGGCGAAACGTCTCCCCAAGCGGGTGGTGATAAAAACCAAATAAGCAGGAGTCAGCAATGAGTCAGATGAAAAAATTGGGTGGGTTACGGCAAGCCTTTCAAGGGGCGCGGGACTATCAGCAGATTGAAGGATTACAGTCCCAAGTGGAAGAATTGGAAGCGGAGATTGCAGAACTACGCAGTCAACAGCTTGACACACCGGAAAAAGCCACTTTAGAACAACGGATTGCCGAATTAACTCAACAGTTAGCAGTCAGTGGGGGTGTACATCAGATCCCCGTTGAACAAATCGATCGCGATGTAGATCAACCCCGCACCATTTTCCCAGCAGCCGTAATTCAGGAACGGGCAGAGAGTTTACGCACCAAGGGACAGTTAACCCCAATTATTGTGATTCCCCAGGCAGGCGATCGCTATCGCTTATTTGAAGGAGAATTACGCTGGCGGGCGGCCAAGGATCTTTTGAACTGGAAAACTTTGGATGCAGTCTTTTTACGACATGAGGATTTGCAGGCACCAGGGGATATTTTTGAGCGGCAGATTGTTACCAGCATTCAATCGCAGCGACTGCATGATCTCGATTTGGCCGAGTCCATCCTGAAGTTAGCCACCTATCGCTATGCCAATCTTGTTGGGGAAGAAGAGCGGATTCCTCGACTTCTCCATGCCGCCCTGCGACGGTTTGAGCGAGAAGCAGAGCAGCCTGATTTTACGACACTCCGGATTGCCACCGCCACCGAGCAGCAAACCTGGTTAGAACAGGCAAGCTTCAAAGAAGTAGAAGAACAGCAAATTTTTAGCGTAATTCTAGGCTTACAACTCCATCCCGGTACAATTAATAAGCATATTTTTCCGCTGCTCAAATTAGCAGAAGACCTGAAAACAGTCATACGATCGCACGGGTTAGAAGGCAGTAAAGCCCGTGAACTCAACCGTCTGAGTGCCGATCAGTTGCAACAATCGGAAGCCGTTGCCCTAAAAGTTCGCTCTGGGCTAGCAGCAGAAGTGGTGCAGGAACGCTATTCCCTGACGGAAATTCGAGCGCGGGTGAATCAGCTCATGCAACACTATAATCCAACGCAGGCGACCAAAAGTCCTTCCACTAAGCAGCTCCTAAAAGCGATCGAGGGTTTAGACGTAGCTCAAGTACGATCGCCTCAAGAGTTAGAAACTCTGCGTAGCGTGCTACAAAAAAAACTGACTGAAGTAGAAACTGCTCTCCAGTTTTAAGGATTGCGATCATGAACCGTACCGCTATTCTGGACTCCCAGAAGTCTTATTACCTGCAGGCACAGCAGCAAATTCTGATTGTAGAAGCCAAGCAAGCCGATCTGACTCACGGATTTACCCAATTAGCGGTTGAACTAATTGCCTTAGATGGCTGGACAGACAGCGATCGTCCAATTCTCTACGGAGCGGTCACAACTGGGGACATTTGGCTCCTAGGATGCTAGGATCGGACCCAAAAAGTGATTACTCAGGATCTAGAGCTATACCGAGTTCCGGCTGATTTGCCTAACTTACTGAACGCCCTCATCACCAGCTTAGTCTGAAAGTGAATTATCACAACTGCAATGATGGACACAAGCTAGGGCAGTTAGAAATCACGGAGTAACTCTCCCCCTCCCCCCCTCTCCCCCTCCCCCCTTCAAACCCCACAATTAGACTGACTACAGGGCAAAAACGATCGCCCAGTTTCAATTTGAATCGTACTATGTTCGATATTAAACTGTTGGTGCAGGTCTTGGGCAATCCGAGAGAGAAAATCGGGATGGGGAACACCTGCGGGCATAATGAGGTGAACCGTGAGGGCAGGCTCTGTAGAACTCATCGCCCAAATATGCAGGTCATGAATGGAAGTGACCCCCTTCAGATCCAATAAATAAGCTTGAATAGCAGAAAGATTCACTTGAGGTGGCACGCCATCCAGCACCAGTTTTAATGCCTCCTGCAGAAGTTGCCAAGCACCGATCGCAATCACCACAGCCAAAATTAAACTCGTAACGGAATCCAGCCATTGCCAACCCGTCCACAGAATTAGGAAACCACTGACCACAACCCCCAAGGAAACGATCGCATCCGCGAGCATATGGAGAAAGGCTCCTTTGAGATTGAGATCCTGATGTTGTTTTGTAAAGAACAGTAGAGCTGTGCCCGTATTGATTAAAATACCAACACTGGCAACACCAATCACTGTTAGACTGGCGATCGGTCTTGGTTCGAGCAATCGCTGAATCGCTTCCAACCCGATGAAAAGGGTAAATCCCAGCAGCAATGCCGAATTTAACAGGGGTGATAGAATGGAAGCTCGCCGAAATCCGTAGGTATGGGATGGGGTTGGACGACGACGGGCTAGCCAACTTCCCCCCCAGGCAATCAGCAACCCAAAAACATCGCCCAGATTATGACCCGCATCTGCCAACAACGCTAGAGAATTGCTCCACCAGCCAAACCCAAACTGCAGCAAGACAAAGCTGAAATTTAACGCAATGCCAATTTTAAACAGGCGATCGGGGTAGAACTGGACAGGATGGTGGTGGTGATGCATAAAAATATTATTATCCGGAATATAAATATTATACGACAATGGCTCCGTTAAGGTTGGTTTTAGGCTGCATCATCCGGAACTGAGATCAACACCTACATCGAGCGCAACCAAGTTCCTGATGAATTAGTACACCCATCCGTGAAAGCTGTATTAGGAATCTCATGACAACCCTTGCAGCACTTTACACTGATGACGATATGTCAGCATTAGTTGGGACTTTGCTGCGATCGCGTGGTCTTGATGTTACATTTCACTAATTACTTTTATTCCGCCACTGCAACGCTACTTTTAGAGTACTTGATGTATGCCTTCAACAAGCAGTTCAATAAAGTCAACTGCATTTCCAACAAGCATTTCATCGATGTACCATCGGTTCCCAATATTAAAAGTTGGATCTATGTCGG
>JAYKGX010000273.1:0-2536 GCA_035285565.1 Synechococcales cyanobacterium | reverse complement strand
CAACCGTTCCCCCAAAAATAGCGCTGCCCCGATCGCCACTGCAATCGGATTCGTCGCCACAATCAATGCTGCCCGACTGGCAGGAACCTGTTGCAACCCCAAGAGAAACAAGGCGCTATAGAGAAATACCCCCGTCAGCCCCATCAACCCAATCCATGCCCATTGCCGCCCCCGTGGAACCGCGTATCCCGCACCCACCCCCTTCCGCATCCCAACCGACGATCGCTCCGTTACAGCCACCGCCACAGGAGTTTGAAAATAAGAAATTAAGCAGAGACAGACAGCAGCGATCGCAAAGCGCAAAAAGGCTCCCGACCAAATGCCCATACTCTGCACCACAATCTTGCCTGCCACAAATGTGCCACCCCAAAGCACCATGGCTGCCACTAACTTCACATAGACCCAGTTCAACTTACACACTGATTTCAAGCAATTCCTACGTAACGTCTAATATCCGGCATCGCCGCCACCACCCCATCCAACTGCCCCATCGCTGCCTGCAAATGGGGAGACTGCAAATGCTGATCCAACGCCGCTTCCGATTCCCACTCTTCAATAAATGTAAAATCTGTCGGATCCTGCAAATTGTGATACAGCTCATAGCGCAGACAGCCAACCTCTTGCCGGGTTGGCTCAATCACACTCAGGGCGATCGCCTTTAACGCATCAATGCGATCGGGACGGGCAATCACATGCGCCACTACACGAATCGACATAACCATACCCTCTTGAATCAACTGCATTCTAGTACGTGCTGGGCAATCCTTTAGATCTGTCGCGCCAACACCATGTAGCGAAAAATGTATTCAATTAATTCAATGCGGTTACGGGCTTCCTCTGTGGAACGACCCCAGATGGTCACGCCATGGTTGCGGATCAACAGGGCTGCGATCGCCGGAGGGCTTTGGGAAAAGCGATCGACCATTTCAGACGCAATTTTAGGGACTTCTAGGTGATTGTCAAACAACGGGAGATAGCATTGGGGATCGGCTTCCCAGAGACCAAAGCCCTTGAGCATTTCCAACGGTGGCAGGAGGATCTGATCTGCCGTCGTAAAATTGGAGACTAAATTGGCTTCGACAGAATGGACATGGTAGCAAGTCTGGGCTTCAGGAAAAAGTTGATAAATGGTTTGATGAATGGAGGTTTCTGCAGAGGGTTGGTTGCTGGGTCTTTCTGCCTCCCAGGTGCCATTGGGATACATTTGAATGAAGTCATGAATGGTTAATTCACCCTTAGATTTGCCACTGGCGGTAATCCAAAAACTGCCATCTTCTTGCTTGGCGGAGAGATTGCCAGCCGTGCCCCACATCCAACCGCGATTGTGAAAATAATGAGCCGCATCGATTAAGTTATTGCGTAAATCGCGCATGATTGCCTCGTTCTGAAAATGACATGAGCTTGACAAACCTCGATCGCCCAAAGGCATCAAAATTAAATGATATAGCAATCCTCTTGCAGTTATAAAAGTGGGACAGGCTTCTAGCCTATGCAGGCGAATTTCCGCCCCACACATCAATTAGGATTGCTATATCTATTTTCAGAAGTTGGGTTGATCCCAATGTTGGAGTTTAGAGTTGCGATTTCGGATTGTCAAACCCTGATGAATTGGGGCTGACCGCGTTACGATCTGCATCAACAACGTTTGAACCCAGTTTTGAGCTTCACGAAGGGCGACCCTGATCGATGCGGGACAGTAACTGCTGAATCATCGATCGATCCTGGGCACTGGGGGTTTGGTCAAGGTATTGTTCTAAATCCTGTCTTGCCTCAGTCCAGCGTTGCATTTGGAAGTACAAAATTCCCCGATCGCGCAGTTCCCCAATCGCTTCTGGATAGAGAATTAAGATGCGTTCGATCGCTGCCAGGGCATTGTGCATATCGCCCCGGTTGAGATGAATTGCTTTGAGATTTCCCAACATCCGCAGGAGAAACTGACGATGGCTGACGGCATCCAAAAACTCAGATCGCAGGGGAACGGGTTGCTGATACACCTGCTGTAATAGCGCTTCGCAGTCCTGCCGGAATAGCGTTTCACCCGAATTAAAGGGATCAACAAACACTTCCATCTCATCGGCGATCGGTCGGATCAAGAAATGACCGGGCATCCCCACGCCCACCATGGGAAAATCAACTCGGCGGGCGATCGCTAAATAAACCAATGCCAGGGTAATGGGAATGCCAACCCGGCGATCGATCACTTGATTCAGATAACTGTTGCGTGGATCGTAGTAGTCCAAGCTGTTGCCAGCGAACTGGAGATCGTCATATAGGTAGCGGTTAATGGTTTGAATGACTTTGAGGGGGTAGAGGGTTTGGGGCAAGCGTTCCCGCAGTTCTTCTGCCATCACATCCAAGGCGTTGATGTAATCTTCCACATCCAAGTCCGGATATTCTTCCTGGGCCATGTAGAGGGCGGCGCGTTCTAGGTCAATCTGATCATCGGGTTGACGGACGGCTTCGATAAAACGCTGACGTGGCAAGGAAAGTCGCAACATGGTTACTCACCGCAAGGATTGGCAGGAAGAAGGGTGAT
>JAYKGX010000272.1:0-6676 GCA_035285565.1 Synechococcales cyanobacterium | reverse complement strand
TCCACTCCCTTAGGCTTTCAGTCTTAGGCTTTCAGTCTTTAGGCTTTCAGTCTGTCCGGTAGACGATCGTGCCGCAACAAGTCTTCCAGCGTTTCCCGTTCCAAAATGACCGTAGCTTCGCCCTGGTTGACCAACACAGCCGCCGGACGGGCAATGCGGTTGTAGTTGGAAGACATGCTGTAATTATAGGCACCCGTCCCCATGACCACTAAAATATCCCCTGGTTCCGCTTTTGGCAAAGGGGCATCCTTAATTAAAACATCCCCAGATTCACAATGCTTCCCGGCGATCGTCACGGTTTCTGTCAATTCTGCCGACATTTTATTGGCTAATAAGGCGCGATATTGAGATTGGTAGGTGATCGGACGGGGATTATCAGACATCCCACCATCAACGCTCAGATAGGTGCGAATCTCTGGAATGGTTTTGGCATCCCCAACCTTGTAAGCGGTCACACAGGCAGTGCCAATCAGCGATCGTCCCGGTTCCGACAGGAGTTTAGGCAGCGGAATCTGTTCTGCCTCACAAGCGGCTACGATGGATTCACAGACCGTCTGAACCCAAGCTTGAATCGTGGGTGGATCATCCTGCTCGGTGTAGCGAATTCCCAGCCCACCGCCAATATTCAATTCCGCGATCGCCAGACCGTACTGCTGCGCTTTCTTGAGCCAACCCACCATCACACTGCCCAAATCTTCGTGGGGCTTCAGTTCAAAAATCTGGGATCCGATATGGGCGTGCAGTCCGGCAAATTGCAGGTTGGAATGCTGGCTGACATATTCAAACACCGCTTCCACTTGGTTGGGGTCAAAGCCAAATTTGCTATCTAGGTGTCCGGTGCGAATGTATTCATGGGTGTGACATTCAATCCCAGGGGTGAGGCGCAGCATGATCCGCACTGGGGTGCCAAATTTGACCAAGGCTTTGAGTTCGCCCCAGTTGTCCACAATCACCGTCGCGCCCGCTTCGATCGCCATTTGCAGTTCATAGATCGACTTGTTGTTGCCGTGCAAGTAGAGACGATCGCTGGGAACCCCTGCCTTCATCGCGGTGTAGAGTTCGCCCGCCGAGACCACATCCACCCCCAGCCCTTCGCTGGCGACGATCGCACAAACCGCTAGGCAATTCCAGGCCTTGGACGCATAGAGCACCAGCGACTCCCCCGGATAAAACTGCTGAAACGCATTGTGATATTGCTGGCAGCCCTGCCGTAACGATGCTTCATCCAAAATGTAGAGGGAGGTGCCGAAGCGTTTTGCCAAATCCACCACATCGCAACCCCCAACCTCCAGGTGATCTTTCCCATTCACCCGAGCTGTCATGGGTAGGAGCGCTTGGTTGGGGGAATCAACTGGGAGAAAGTAACGATTGGCAGTATTTGGAGCGGAGAGAGTTGCGACCATCATTTCTTCGACCATCATTTCTTGTGGAGACCGTTGGAGACATTTCAGATTTTAGTGTATCGTCGTTTTGGCTCCATCCGGCTGGAACTCGATCGAATCTCAGCGATCGAATCTCAACGCTCAATCGCGATTCCGTCAATTGCAACTCTATTTATCACCCAATTCATCACCCAATCTAAATGTCTGCTTTGCATGTTCGCCCTGGTCGCTTGGATGATCTCAATGCGATCGTTGCCCTCGATCACCTTTGTTTTGGCAAACTGTGGACTTTAGATCAATACGCCCGCGAAATTGAAAGCCCCAATAGCGATCTACTCATTATTACGCCCCAGGAACAACCGGCTTGCTTGCTTGCCTACGGCTGTGTCTGGCGCGTGTTAGATGAAGCGCACGTCACCCTGATTGCCGTCAATCCTGACCATCACCGCCAAGGGCTGGGCAAACTTACCCTCTGGGCCCTTCTTACCGCCGCCCGTCAGCAGCAAATGGCCCGTGCCACCCTGGAAGTGCGGGTTTCCAATCAAGGCGCGATCGCCCTTTACGAGTCCTTTGGCTTCCAAGAAGCTGGGCGACGCAAACGCTACTACGAAGATACGGGAGAAGATGCCCTCATCCTGTGGCGAGGTGGGCTACAAACGCCGCCCTTCCAGGGATTTCTTCAGGACTGTTATCGGGCGATCGCGCAACGTCTGAGTCCGTGTTGGCAATGCATAAATGTAACTTTTGACACGATTTTGCCAGATGAGTGCGCTTGACAGACCGGAGCCGGGAGCGGCACAATTTCACCTCGGAAGAATTCCTGCAAAAAAATTTCTGAAAAATTGTCTAGTACGGTAATTGCGACTGTTTTTGCAAGTCTCCAGATCACTATTCGGAAAATTTACTGTGTTAGAATCTCCATACCCGCACGCAGCAGGTAATGGAAAAACGCCATGTTTGAACGCTTCACAGAAAAAGCCATTAAGGTGATCATGCTTGCCCAAGAGGAGGCTCGCCGCTTGGGGCACAACTTTGTGGGTACCGAGCAAATCCTATTGGGTTTGATCGGCGAAGGAACTGGCGTTGCCGCCAAAGTCCTCAAATCCATGGGGGTCAACCTTAAAGATGCTCGCATCGAAGTTGAAAAGATTATTGGGCGCGGTTCGGGGTTTGTCGCCGTCGAGATTCCCTTCACGCCACGAGCCAAGCGTGTTCTAGAACTGTCTCTAGAAGAAGCCCGTCAGTTGGGTCATAACTATATTGGAACCGAGCATTTGCTCCTAGGTCTGATCCGTGAAGGAGAGGGCGTTGCCGCACGAGTGTTGGAAAATCTTGGCGTTGACCTTTCTAAGGTGCGCACCCAGGTTATCCGCATGTTGGGCGAAACGGCTGAAGTAACTTCCGGGGGTGGCTCGGGAGGTCGCACCAAAACTCCCACATTGGATGAGTTTGGGGTGAATCTGACTCAAATGGCCGCCGATGGCAAGCTGGATCCCGTGGTGGGTCGCCAGAAGGAAGTCGAGCGGGTGATTCAGATTCTCGGTCGCCGTACGAAGAATAATCCGGTTTTGATTGGGGAGCCGGGGGTTGGTAAAACAGCGATCGCCGAAGGGCTAGCGCAGCGAATTGCTAATCAAGATGTCCCCGATATTTTGGAAGAAAAGCGCGTCGTCACCTTGGATGTGGGTCTGCTAGTGGCAGGCACCAAGTATCGAGGAGAATTTGAAGAGCGCCTCAAGAAGATCATGGATGAAATCCGCTCTGCTGGAAATGTCATCCTAGTGATCGATGAAGTCCATACCCTGATTGGGGCTGGGGCAGCGGAAGGGGCCATTGATGCTGCGAATATCCTCAAGCCTGCTTTGGCAAGGGGAGAATTGCAATGTATCGGGGCGACCACGCTGGATGAGTATCGCAAACACATTGAACGGGATGCGGCGTTAGAACGTCGTTTCCAACCCGTCATGGTGGGCGAACCCTCTGTGGAAGAAACCATAGAGATTCTCCATGGGTTACGGGAGCGCTATGAGCAGCACCACCGCCTGCGGATTTCCGATGAAGCACTGGAAGCTGCCGCTAAACTAGCCGATCGGTACATCAGCGATCGCTTCTTGCCGGATAAGGCGATCGACCTGATCGACGAAGCTGGCTCCCGTGTGCGGTTATTGAAGTATCAGCGCACCCCAGCGGAAAAGACTCTGGATGAAGAATTGCGTCAAGTGCAGAAGCAATTAGATGATGCCAAGCGCAATCAAGATCTGGATCAGATTGACCAAATTGGGCAACTACGCGATCGGGAAACGGCGATCAAAGAGGAACTCAAAGCCCTCAGCCAGAGCCGTAAGTCTGCTGAACAGGCAGAAGATGCACCCCAACCAGTGGTTACAGAAGAAGACATTGCTCAGATTGTCGCCGCTTGGACGGGTGTTCCAGTGAATAAGCTGACGGAGACCGAATCCGAGAAGCTGTTGCACATGGAAGAAACCCTGCATACTCGCTTGATTGGACAGGATGAAGCCGTTAAGGCAGTTTCCCGCGCTATCCGGCGTGCTCGGGTGGGGCTGAAGAATCCTAACCGTCCGATCGCCTCTTTTGTCTTCTCCGGACCAACTGGGGTTGGTAAGACAGAACTGACGAAGGCATTGGCAGCCTACTTCTTCGGGTCGGAAGATGCGATGATTCGGCTGGATATGTCTGAGTACATGGAACGCCACACAGTGTCGAAGCTGGTGGGTTCGCCTCCCGGCTATGTGGGCTATAACGAGGGCGGACAGTTGACTGAAGCCGTTCGTCGTCGCCCCTACACAGTGGTGCTGTTTGATGAAATCGAGAAAGCCCACCCGGATGTCTTTAACCTCCTGCTGCAAATCCTAGAAGATGGTCGCTTGACCGATTCCAAGGGACGCACAGTGGACTTCAAGAACACCCTGATCATCATGACCTCCAACATTGGTTCCAAAGTGATCGAAAAGGGTGGCGGAGGTCTCGGCTTCGAGTTCGCTACGGAAAATGCGGCGGAATCTCAGTACAATCGCATTCGCTCGTTAGTGAACGAAGAGTTGAAACAGTACTTCCGTCCAGAATTCCTCAACCGGTTGGATGAAATCATTGTCTTCCGCCAGTTGACGAAGGATGAAGTCAAGGAGATTGCCGATATTCTGCTGAAGGATGTCTTCAAGCGGTTGACCGAGCAGGGCATTACCTTGGAAGTCACCGATCGCTTCAAGGATCGGTTGATCGAAGAGGGCTACAATCCCAGCTACGGTGCGCGACCTCTCCGTCGGGCAATCATGCGCTTGCTGGAAGATCCCCTGGCGGAAGAAATCCTGTCCGGTCGCCTCAGAGAAGGAGACAGGGCTGTGATCGATTCCGACGAATCCGGTCAGATCAAAGTGGCAAAAGGGCAAGCGACCCGCGAACTGATTTCTCAAGGTGCTGAGTAACGCGATCGCCGTTCTCCGTCACAGGAAATAGGTGATTTCATTTCTCTTCGCGATAGTTGGAGGCTGAGCATTACTCAGCCTCTTTTTTTGAGCTTTTGAAGTCAAAAAGAAAAGACCGTCCGAAGCGTGCCAGCTCGGAGCTGATCACCCCAATCATCTCAGTTGCGCCCAATCCCTACACAATTTTTCCCGATTGTTGTGGTTCACTCTGGAAAAATTCAGGTAAGCTACTAAGCCAAATGATCCGACTGCCGTGAAGAGGAGAATTGCCGTGAATTTCGTCCCCTTGCGATCGAGTGCTTGGCTGAACCATCGACCTTTACTCGTTTCCGCCCTCCTAGCCTCCAGCTTACTCTGGGTTGCGCCCCAACCTGGACTGCCCCAATCCCGCTCCGTAGATGCAGCTCCAGCCGTTGCCCCTGGGGAATCCTCTAGCAGTGCTGAGTATGCCTTGTTGTTCGTCAATTCCCAGCAGGGTAACGATCGCCAGGTGGGGAGTGAGGCTGCACCGCTGAAAACCATCACCCAAGCGCTCAATATTGCCCAGCCCAACACCATCATCGTGCTGGCGAGTGGATTGTATAGCAGCGAAACCGGAGAGACCTTTCCGTTACAGCTCAAACCCGGTGTCACCCTGCAAGGCGAAGCTCGCGATCGCGGTCAGTCGGTAATTATTCGCGGATCGGGATTCTTTCTCAGCAAGAGTTTTGCCCGCCAGAAGGTGACGATTGTTGGAGCCAATCGGGCTGGATTGCGGGGAGTGACGGTGACCAATCCTGAACCCCAAGGCTACGGTCTGTGGATTGAATCGAGCAGTCCGGTGATTAGCGACAATACTTTTACAGGGAGCACCCATGATGGGGTCTCGATCGTTGGCAACAGTGCTCCCATTTTGCGGAATAACTATTTCTACAGCAACGGAGCGAACGGAATTACGATCTACGGCACTTCCCGCCCTGAACTACGCGACAATATTGTGGAGAAAACGGGCTTTGGTATTAATATTGCCCAAAATGCCGCTCCCCGTTTGATCGGTAATCGCATTACCCAAAATAAAGATGGAATTGTCGTCCAGGGCAATGCCCAGCCGATTTTGCGCAGTAATGTGATTGACGGCAATGAACGAGATGGTCTGGTGGCTATCAGTCAAGCCCGTCCCGATTTGGGGAGCCGCGAGGATCAGGGGAATAATGCCTTTTTGAATAATGGGCAATCTGATGTCAATGCTCAGGCTGCGAGTCAGATCATCCCTGCTGCCGGAAACCAAATCAGCGTGAGTCGCGGACGAGTTGATTTCAATGCGATCGCGGGTAATGCGATCGCGGGTAATGCGATCGCTGGGAGACCCGTGAGTCCTCTACCGCCAACCGCTCGTCTGTCCCGCCCGGTTCCTACCGCTAAGCCTCCAGCTCCCCTCCTAACGACGCCAAGTGAGGTGAAGCAGACCCCAGAATCCCGTGTGATCCCGATCGCGGTGCCTACACCTGTGGGGATGGACTCAGCCCGATCGCCCCTTGCTAGCCCAGGGGCTAACCCACCAGCAGGCATCGTGAACGCCATTGCCGCTCCTACTCCCGAACCGGGCACACGCGAGATCACCTTTTCCCGGCCGGCGGTCGATCGCAGTGTTGCTCCTGCCACCATTCGTAGCACGATTAATCTACCCACTCCCCGCCAAGCTTGGAGCCGCCCCCCTGCGGACAATCCCTCAACCAGCACCAGTCCAACAGGCAAGCCTAACCCGATCGCTTCTAACCCGATCGCTCCTAATGCGACTGCTCCTAGCGCGATCGCCCCGACCAACCAAGTTCCTCCGGAGACATCGCCCAGTCAAGCGGTCTTGCCAGTCCC
>JAYKGX010000271.1:0-7879 GCA_035285565.1 Synechococcales cyanobacterium | reverse complement strand
CGTTGACTTTCGGTGTAGGAGTCGGTCGCGATCGCATTGGCATGACCACTACTACAGCGGTTCATTAGGGCGATCGCCTCATTGAGATCCACTACCCGTCGGAAGGCAACCGCTTTCCGGAGATAGGATTTTGACCATTCTACCGGATCCACAGGCTGTAAAGTTGGAAAGGTGACCCCAAGTTCCGCATCCCCCCTTAGCTCAAAGTCCTTTTCTTGCAAACTCTCCCACAGCCGCAGCAGATTCGTGTCTGACTGAGTGGGAGCAATCAGAACTTTTTCGATCGCATTGACAGGATCCAATTCACTACGATGGCTATCAAGAATTAGATCGCGTACGAGTTCCATTGAGGCTCCCATGCCCCAATAGAGATAGACATTGCCGATCGCAGATCGCAGCACTGGCACCGTTGTCTGGCGCACCATTTGATCCACCCAACTAGGTCGCCCGTAGGGAATCACCAAGTTCAAACCATAGGTTAATGCCAACAGATCTTTTAAGACACTTCCTGACTCGGGAGACAGATTGATTAACCCTTGCGCCGGAAGGTTCGCCTGAGTAAGCGCCTGTTGCCACAAGTCAAATAGCACTGCATTGGTTTGGCTCGCTTCACTGCCACCTTTGAGAAAGAGCGCGTTGCCACTGCGTACCCCCATTCCCGCTGCCATCACCCCCAAGCCCGGTAAGGATTCATACAGCAAAGCGATCGTCCCCAACGGTGACCAGATAGCATCCGGCATTCCTGGCACCGCAGCCCCAACCGGATCGGGAGTTTCTGCCAAGGCTTGTAAGACTTGAATGACTGTTTCTAACCGCTCTGGCGTTAGCTTCAACCAATCTAAGAGCAGTAAGGGGACTTCCATCTCACGGCTCGTTTCCAAATCCAACGTATTTGCTTCTAGGATCGCGTTGCGTTGCTGACGGAGCAATTGTGCCATCAACTGCAGCCCCTGGGTGCGGGCGGTACTTCCCGCTTGAACTAAAGCCGTAGAAGCCTGAAGTGCTGATTGCACAAGTTCCACAGGATTCACAGTCCTCTCCTCATCATCGTGGGTAGCCTTCAGCAGGGGTTCTCATTAGCATAGGATCTCATTAGCATAGAACCTCAATGCCGACGCGCCAGCCAACTGCGCAGCAAGGGTAGCCCCACTGCCATCAACAACAGACCACAGAAAAGAAAGAGGACGATGCCACCGATGGGAAGATGGCGAATCACCACCAGCAACAGGAGTAGCAAGAGACTGAGTAGGCTGGCAACTAGGAGAAGACTGCTACTTTCTGGACTGGATGGACTGATGAGCCAACGGTGCCCTGTCCAGCGATACAACCGCTTGTAGGTATAGAGACCAGACAATTGCTCGATCTGTTCTCCATCGGGTGCAACCACAAAGATACAGGAACAGCGATCGCAGCCAAAAGCCTCTGTCAGCGCGATCGGCACCAGCTTGGCATTACGCCGACAGGGGCAAGGATACTCACTTGCGAGATCAATTTTTTGCCGTTTTTGAGTCTGCACAGTCAACTACTGCTCAATGAGCTATGAGAATGAGAGCAACGAACCGGAATCTAGTGACCTTTATGTGAATACTAGCACTCTGATTCGGAATGGCAAGCCCAGGGCAACAGACCGCAACCTTCCTCTTCTGAAACCTGCCAATTCAGCAACCTGCCAACCTGCTCCTCCAGCTTGCCCAACCATTTATCCGTGACTGATCCAATCGCATCCGGCAAACTCAGCCTGTTTCTGCATTCCACTCTGGTTTTTCAGTCCCTTCAGGAAACCCAGTATGATGTGTAAATCACCGTGGTTTGAATGACAAGCCAGTTTCTCCTATGGTCAATCCCCCTAGGGTCAATCCCACGCTCTCCTCAACGGCTGCTAGTCAACGGTTGCCCCTGATGCAAGATACCGATCGCCTAGAGGCACGTCTGCGGGAGATTCCGCCTGAACCCGGTGTCTACTACATGCGGGATAGCACGGATCAAATTCTCTACATTGGTAAATCCAAAAAGCTGCGATCGCGGGTTCGGCAATATTTCAACGGGCATGATACCCGTCCCCGGATTGACACAATGATCCGCCAAGTGAGCGAGATTGAATTCATTGTGACCGATACCGAGGCCGAGGCCCTGGCCCTAGAAGCCAACCTGATCCGTCAGCACCAGCCTCACTTTAATGTCGCCCTCAAAGATGACAAGAAATATCCTTACCTGTGCATCACTTGGTCGGAGGACTACCCCCGCATCTTCATTACCCGACGGCGGCAAATGGGGAATCAGCGCGATCGCTACTATGGTCCCTATGTGGATACGCACCTCCTGCGCAGTACCCTGACCTTGGTCAAACGCATTTTTCCCCTGCGTCAGCGCCCCCAACCGCTGTTTAAGGATCGTCCCTGTCTCAATTACGATATCGGACGTTGCCCTGGAGTCTGTCAAAGTTTGATCAGTCCAGAAGATTACCGCACGACATTACAAAAGGTGGCGATGATTTTCCAAGGGCGAACCCAGGAACTGAGCCAGATTTTGACAGAGCAGATGGATCATGCCGCAGAAGCGTTAAATTTTGAACATGCGGCGCGTCTGCGCGATCAGATTAAGGGACTGCAACACTTGGGCGCTGACCAAAAAGTGGCTCTGCCTGATGACACGGTGTCACGGGATGCGATCGCCCTAGCGGCCGATGAGCACCATGCCTGTATTCAACTCTTTCAGATCCGGGCTGGACGGCTGGTCGGACGGTTAGGCTTTGTCGCAGATGCCCAGTCCGGCGAACCCGGCACCATTCTGCAACGGGTGCTAGAAGAACATTTCCAAACCGTTGATCCCGTGGAAATTCCCGCTGAAATTCTCGTTCAGCATCCCCTACCCGAGAGTGAGATATTAGCCAGTTACCTCAGCCAAGCCAAGGGTCGCAAGGTGGCGATCGTCCATCCCCAACGTCAAAGCAAAGCCGAACTGCTGGATATGGTGGAACGCAATGCGGGTTATGAGTTGGTCAGGACACAACAGGTCGTCGATCGTAACAATCAAGCCCTGCAGGATTTAGCCGAAATTCTGGATTTGCCAGAACTGCCCCGCCGCATTGAAGGCTATGACATTTCCCACATTCAAGGCTCTGATGCAGTTGCCTCCCAGGTCGTGTTCATTGACGGGCTGCCAGCCAAACAGCACTATCGCCATTACAAAATCCAGAACCCTGACGTGAAACCGGGACATTCCGATGACTTTGCCAGCATGGCGGAAGTGATTAGCCGTCGTTTTCGCAAATATGCGGCGGCCAAAGCCAAGGGAGAGCATATCCGAAGCTGGCATGAATCTTCAGTCCTCACCCGCCAATCTAGCTCCTTCTCAGACTTCCCCGACCTGATCATGATTGATGGCGGCAAGGGACAGCTCTCTGCTGTGATCCATCAACTGCGGGATATGAACCTGCTAGAGGAAATCCGCGTCGTCAGCCTTGCCAAGCAGCGGGAAGAACTCTTTTTACCCGGAGAATCTGTCCCCTTACCCACCCAGGCAGAACAACCGGGCGTACAACTGCTACGGCGGCTGCGAGATGAAGCCCACCGCTTTGCAGTCTCCTTCCACCGTCAACAACGCTCTAAACGAATGCAGCGATCGCGCCTGGATGAAATTCCCGGTTTAGGACACTATCGGCAAAAGCAATTGCTCGCAGAATTTCGCTCGATTGATTATCTTCGGGAAGCCAGCGTCGATCGGCTTGCCCAAGTTCCCGGCATTGGTCTCAAAATGGCGGAACAAATCTATGAATATTTTCACCCACAGCCAGATGGTGAAGTTCTACCCGAACGTGAGCGCAGTGACTCCCCTTAGATAGATGGCAAACCATAGAGTGGATTACAAAGTCCCCTTTCTTTTTCTGGGGTATTGGTGAATTCACATAAACTTTTCGGTATTTTGAAGTTTCTTCATCGGATTTACACCGTAAATACGGATCACTTCCCTTAATCTAGTGAGTACGGATACGGTAAGGTGCTCCAAAAACAAGACTGAATCCTAGGTCTAGTGTAGCGCCGCCTCAGTGAGTTTTCTGCCACGGGCAACCGTTCTAATCTTCTTCCTAGCTATGGATCCGTCTTAGGTTCTATTCCGTATAGTTAACTAACTTTCCATTCGCTTTACACTCAAGCCCTAGTTACAGTTTGTCACCCTCCTGCAAGATACTCAGAGTTACCTCACTATGTCTGACAATTCTTTCACCAAGCTACTCTTACCCCTTGTTTTCGCATCTGGCGCAGTTTTTACCGCTCTAGCCGCTCCCCTAGCCCTGTTTGGTAATGAATCCATCAGTGTGGAAGCAGCCGGTGGGCAATTTAATGGACAACTCCAAGATGTATCGACCCCCTACCTGGGGATTGCAGGAGCTGTCAGCGTTGGGCTTGCTGCCTCCGGTGTGGCACTCGCTGGCTGGAGAAGTTCTACACAGAAGGCTCGCAAAGTAGAAGAAGACTTGGAAAATGCTCGTAAAGAGTTATACGCTCGCGAATTCCAGCTTCAACAAACTCTGCTCTCTGACAAGCAATTGGCTCAAACGGGTCTGGACTTTTTCCTAGAAGAGGATGCCGCCCTGCCTCAAGCTTTACCTCAAGCTTTGCCTCAACCCCTAGCCGTTGAAGCTCAGCCTATTCAAGTTCCTCAGGTGGTTCCTGCACAACCCATTACGCCTCCAGCTCCAGTCATTGCGGCTCCGGCTCCTGTGGCTCGGGAACTGCATGATGTGGTGGTTCCTGATGTGGTACCAACTTTCACAATCGCCACTGAGTATGCGGACATGCGCCCCGTTAAGGTGCCCCAAGTAACGGTTCAAACCGCCACCTCTCCTCTCTATGCAGCCCAAGGCTTCCTGAGTTTTGCACGATCGGGGGCTCCTGCCTCCGCTAGTATGCAGGCCAGTTCGGATCAGGATCAGGTTTCCGTCAATCAGGTTCAAGAACTTCAAGTTCAACTGCAACAGCTTGTCTCTCAGATTGAAGCGCTGCAAGCAGGTTTACAATCTCAGCAACCTCCCGTTGCGCAGTTTGATGTGATTGGTGTTGCGAAAACGAAGGCAGCCTCCCGGTTCCAAGCCATGGAGCAATCCTGGTTGATGCAGCACGTTTCCTAAAGATCAGGAATTAGAGACCCCTTGAAGATTCAACTGCTCCGATCGATTTTTTCATCGGAGCTTTCGCATTGATGCAGACTGCCACCGCAACGGATAGACAGAAGGAGGGTGACTAGACGGGATAGGATAAGGTGCGTTCTTTGCACCTTCGTGAGCGGTTCCGTAAGAACGTTCTCGATCGTCCCCCGCTCTGGTCGTCCCTTTCCATTCGTTTTAGGGAGTCTTTGCATGATTCTTCCTGCTCAAACCAACCCATCAGATATGCCAGCTTGTGGTGCAGACGTTCTCACTGCATTGCAGCAACTTATTACCGTGGTTGCCCAGTTAAGACACCCTGAGGGCGGATGTCCTTGGGATTTGGCTCAAACCCAGGCGAGTCTACAACCCTACATCATTGAAGAAGCCTATGAAGTGGTAGATGCGATCGCGTCTCAAAATCAAGAGGCGATCGCTGAGGAGTTAGGAGACTTGCTCCTACAAGTTGTTCTACAGGCTCAAGTCGCTCACGATCACGGCTATTTTGATCTCACCCTTGTCGCCCAAAAAATTACTGAAAAATTAATTCGTCGCCATCCCCATGTTTTTGGCAGTGGCACGGCCCAAACTCCTGAGCAGGTGCATCAGCAATGGGAGCAAATCAAAGCTGCTGAACTTGCTGCCCAAGGCATTTCCCCCCAGGTCGCCAGCCAACTGAGCTTTAAACTCAACAAAGTCCTGCGATCGCAACCGCCCCTGACTGCCACAATGCAAATTTCCCAAAAAGCTGCTCAAGTGGGATTTGAATGGGACACCATCAAAGCTGTGTGGCAAAAAGTGGAAGAAGAATGGCAAGAATTCCACCAAGCCCTGGCTGAAGAAAGTGCCGATCGTCAGGAAGAAGAATTTGGCGATCTGCTGTTTAGTCTGTTACAAATTGCTCGCTGGAAGAATTTGGATCCTAACTCTGCGCTAACAGGCACAAATCGTCGTTTTATTCAACGGCTCCAGGTGATGGAACAATACGCCGATCGCCCCCTGCAAGACTATAGCCTTGCTGAACTAGAAACCCTCTGGCAACAGGCGAAACAGCAGCTTCGCCAAGGCGATCGTCCACCAAATTAATGTTTAATATCCCGGCACACAATTTTGGTACGAACGTTCTGGCACATAATGCATAATTTATCGTAGGGACGTTCCGCCGGAACGTCCCTACCCGAACCATCATCGATCGATCCGATTCAACAAAAAAACCGATGATATCAACCCCAAGAAATGGGCTGTCACCAAATGGGTATTGGCCAACACCAGAAAAATATCCAACGGCTGCACCAAATTCATGTTGCCGACAAACAGACCACCCAATTGCGCCAAAGACTTGATAAATAAACTCCCGGCGATCGCCTCCGCAGCCAAAATTGCCAACAACATCCCTGACCCACTGACCATAATGCCCATCCAGAGGTTGGTAATCGTATTTACCTTACTGGGGCGCGCAGCCGGCACATTGGCTCGGAGCTGTCGCCCTAATCGGACATAGCCAAAGGCACGATAGGCAGCGTAGAGGAGCGCCAACAAACTCAGAATGGAAAAGAGGGAACTCCCTCCTGTGGCGATCGAATTACTGGTATCTGCTGTCCCAGCCGACGGCGATCGGGCAAGACCAGAAGCGGCTGCCACAAACAACATGAGGGTCGAAACAATCAGTAAAATGATCTGCCCTACAAAACTGAACCATCCCACAAGACGGAACAATCTGGAAATCTGTTTCAAGTTAGGTGGCGGTGTGTTTTCTAAGTTAGTTGTCATCTTAACGCTGATTACCCATCAAACCTGCATTTCATGCTTCAGTCTACAAGGTGCTGAAATCTATGAACGCCACATTAGCCAACGACTGTGGAAAAAATCGCTACCAGGATGCCTCTCACCTTCGATTAGTGCGTATGATGAATACATTCAGGTAAGTTCCTTCATCTTACCTACGCTTTCGCTGCCCCACACTCTTTTGTTCCCTTTTTCAGCTCTTTCCTATGAATGCTAGTGATCCATCCGTGCTCAGAATCCTGATTGTAGAAGACGATCCAATGATGCTGCTAGGGCTAGAACAGTCTCTTGGCGACTATCCCAACTTTACGATTGTCGGACAAGCCACCGATGGATATCGCGGTGTTGAAATGGCGATTCAACTGAAACCGGATGTGATCGTCATGGACATTGGTCTACCTCGGCTAGATGGCATTGCAGCTACGCAACAAATCCGTGCAAAGCTCCCTGATGTCCGAGTGGTCATGCTCACCTCCCACACGACAGAGACGGAAATTATTGCAGCGCTTTCCAGCGGAGCAGATGCCTATTGCATTAAAGGAGTCGAGGTCGATCGTCTAATCACTGCTATCTCTGCAGCCCAGGAAGGCGCCATTTACCTCGATCCCCGCATTGCCCGCCGGGTTGTAGAACACCTCAAGCCCCCAACCGCCAAGGTCCCCATTGGTCAGCTCTCCCAGCGAGAACTGGATGTACTGAAGCTGATGGTAGAAGGTCTCAGCAATCCCGAAATTGCCAATGAACTTTACCTCAGCCCCAACACCATCAAAACCCATATTCGCGGCATTATGAACAAGCTATCGGTGGACGATCGAGTGCAAGCTGCTGTTGTCGCACTCCGGGCTGGTTTAGTCTAGTCATCCCCATTCGCAGGCTCCAGAGCCGCTCTTGGTTGAATGATCCGACACACTCCCTAACATCTTCATATCAAGACGCGCATTTTGTAATTTG
>JAYKGX010000270.1:0-12464 GCA_035285565.1 Synechococcales cyanobacterium | reverse complement strand
AAGGTGAACTATACCGTCGAAGATGCCCGTGTTGGCGGTGCGATCGAAAAAGATCGGCTCCTGATGGAGATTTGGACGAATGGGAGTCTCACACCCCAGGAAGCCCTCAGTCAGGCGGCTAATATCTTAGTGGACTTGTTTAATCCGCTCAAAGACGCTCGCTTTGATGTCGAGGTTGATGAGGTGGATGGCGATGAAAACAAGGAAATGCAAATCCCCATCGAAGAGTTGCAACTGTCTGTCCGGGCTTACAACTGCTTGAAGCGCGCACAAATCAACTCGGTGGCGGATCTGTTGGACTACACTCAAGAAGATCTGTTGGAGATCAAGAACTTCGGTGCCAAGTCGGCTGAAGAGGTCGTCGAAGCACTGCAAGATCGGTTAGGCATCACCCTGCCAAAAGAAAAGTCTGCCAAAGCTGGCGGCTAAGTCTGACCCTCGGATAACCCCTTGGGTTCGGATTCAGGTCATCGATCCAAAACGCTTTCCCGCAGACTTAGGTTCTGGGAAACGCTTTGTGTCATGATCGACTGCTTTCTCTAACGTTGTTGTTTAGGTTGAAGTCATGCGTCACCGTTGTAAGGTTCCCCAATTGGGAAAAGCAGCGGATCAGCGAAAGGCACTCCTGCGTGCGCTTACGACTGAGCTGATCCGGAACGGTCGAATTACGACCACAAAAGCCCGCGCTCAAGCATTGCGGACAGAGGCTGATCATATGATTACCTTGGCCAAACAAGGCACCTTGGCGGCTCGTCGTCAAGCCCTTGGCTATATCTATGACAAAGATCTAGTGCATGCTCTGTTTGAAGGGGCTCAGGAGCGCTATGGCGATCGCCAAGGTGGCTACACTCGGGTTCTCAGAACGGTGCGTCGTCGTGGCGACAATGCTGAGATGGCAATTATTGAACTGGTTTAGGTTGACTCGTTGAGCTGGGCTGGTTTGATTAAAACTCGTTTAGGTGGGCATTGCATTCAGAGGTGAATTGACGCTCAGTCATGGTCAAAGAAACGACTGAACTAGAAATGCAACGGGTTGCACTCGTTGTGCAATATCTGGGAACGCATTTCTATGGCTGGCAGCGTCAACCCCAGCACCGAAGTGTGCAGGCAGAGCTAGAAACAGCGTTGTCTGACGTGCTCAAACAACCGAGGGTGGTCATCCATGCGGCTGGGCGCACCGATACTGGGGTTCATGCGGCGGCGCAAGTGGTTCATTTTGATGCTAAAACGCGCATTCCTGCTTACCGTTGGACGAGTATTCTGAATGGTCGATTGCCGAGTGATATTGTGATTCGTGCGGCTGCTCCCGTTCCAGCTACATGGCACGCCCGCTTTTCGGCAACCTATCGTCGCTACCGTTATACTTTGTATACGGCGAATCGTCCCAATTTGTTTGTGCGACCCTTGGTTTGGCATTATTATCATGCGCCGCTGGATGAGAGCTTGATTCAGGCTGCTTTAGATCCGCTGGTTGGTCGTCACCATTTGGCGGCCTTTCACCGAGCCGGTTCCAAACGTCGTCACTCCTGGGTAGATGTACAGGAAGCCTTTTGTCGCAGACAGGGCGATTTTCTGACCATCGAAGTTCAGGCAAGTGGTTTCTTGTATGGCATGATGCGCCTTTTAGTGGGGCTATTGGTACAGGTCGGGCGAGGAGAGCGATCGCAGTCGGAATTCACAGAGTTATGGCAATCGGAACGCCGAGAAGACGTGAAGTATGCAGCACCTCCTCAAGGTTTATGTTTACTGCGTGTGGGCTACCCGGAGAACCCCTTTCCAGTAGAAGCGTGGTTTGACACCCAGCCTAAATTAAGCTTGCCAACGGGTTTAGACCTAATGCAGCTTGACCTAGCGAGTTTATCCTGAGCGATGCCGCTCTTGTCAGTTTGGTTCTAAGATTCAACATTTTCGGTTTTACTGTTTCAACGTAAAAGACCCATGGAAAAGACTTTCCTTCCTTCCCAAAATGCTGAGCGCAACTGGTACGTCGTGGATGCGGCGGATCAGCGCCTGGGTCGCCTCGCGAGTGAAGTGGCACGGGTTCTGCGGGGCAAAAATAAGCCAACCTACACGCCTTCGATGGATGTGGGTGATTTTGTGATCATCATCAATGCTGAAAAAATTGATGTGACGGGTAAGAAGCGGACTCAAAAAATCTATCGTCGACATTCGGGCCGTCCCGGTGGGATGAAGGTAGAGACCTTTGAGAAGCTGCAGGCTCGTCTGCCGGAGCGCATTATTGAACATGCGGTTAAAGGGATGCTGCCCAAGAACAGCCTGGGTCGTCAACTCTTCACCAAGCTGAAGGTGTATGCAGGGCCCGATCATCCCCATGCAGCGCAAAAGCCTGAAGTTCTGGCACTCAACACCAACGGTTAAAGAGAGGGTAAACCATGCAAGCAACGGATCAAGGTCGGGCAATGTACCAAGGCACCGGTCGTCGTAAATCGGCGATCGCCCGCGTGCGCATTGTGCCGGGAACTGGGAAATTGGTGATCAATGGCAAGCCCGGTGAAGAATACCTGCAAAATAACCCCGACTACATCGCAGCGGCAAAGACCCCTTTAGAAACCCTGGGGCTGGAAAATGACTATGATGTCCATGTCACCGCCCATGGGGGTGGACTGACGGGACAATCGGATGCCATCAAGATGGGAGCTGCTCGGGCCCTGTGTCAGTTGGATCCTGAAAACCGTTCTCCTTTGAAAAAAGAAGGATTGTTAACCCGCGACCCTCGGGCAAAGGAACGTCGGAAGTACGGTTTGCGCAAAGCTCGGAAAGCACCGCAATACTCGAAACGTTAAGGTGGGGAATTGGGGTAAGAGCGACGATCGGTGCAATCTGTGGTTTCTGAGTTTGGGATCCAGCCGAGAGTCCGATCGCCCTTCTGGACTGCTCCTGCCACTGTTTACAGCGATCGCCTAAAATAGAATGTAGCTAAATCGGAGATCTGGCAATGCCAAAGCCTGGAATTCACCCTAAGTGGTATCCTGAAGCCAAAGTCTTTTGTAATGGGGAAGAAGTGCTGGTCACGGGTTCGACCAAGGAACGTCTGAATGTAGATGTTTGGTCGGGCAATCACCCCTTTTTCACTGGGACTCAGAAGATTATTGATACGGAAGGTCGTGTGGAGCGCTTCTTGCGTAAGTACGGCATGATGGATGACTCTGCTACGAAAAAATAGCGTGACAAATCCATGGCAAGAATTCTCGCTCTAATTTTGGGGCGGGAATTTTTTGTTAAGGTGAGTTTGATCAATTCTGGCGAGCCGTTGGCGCAGCCTCCCGGAACGGGAATCCCCCTTACTAAGGGGGAACCGAGCCAAATTAACGAGCCAAATTCAAGGGTTCAGCAATCGTTGTTAGACTCCTTCCCGGTTGCTTTTCGGTTTGAAGTCCCCCTATGAAGGGGGATTTAGGGGGATCGAGAGCTTGACGAGAATCGAGTTTTGTCGAACTGACGTTAATAAGGGGGAACCGAGCCAAAGTCAGTTATTGGGCGATTGTTTCTATTGTGGTTCAGATCAATTTTTCGGTTAAACAATCCCTTTATTAGAGAAATTCAGGGGAATTGAGATTCGGCAAAGCTCATGCCGATCGATCTCATCAAGTACGCAGTGCAATATCTTTTGGGATGGTGTTCCTATGGCGGAAGCTTATTTACTGGAAAAACTGAATTCGGTGGAGCAAACGTTTCATGAACTGACAAAGCGTTTGGCAGATCCGGATGTTGCTACAGATCCGGTGGAGTTTCAAAAGGTAGCCCGATCGCGATCGTCGTTAGAAGAGACTGTGACTACCTACGAAGCCTGGAAAAAATCCAATGAAGATTTAGTGGGTGCCAAGCAAATTTTGAAAGAATCTGCCAGCGATCCGGAGTTGCAGGAAATGGCTGCGCTGGAAGTGCAGGAGTTGCAGGAGCAGATTGCGGAATTAGAGCAGCGACTGAAAATTTTACTCTTGCCCCGCGACCCCAACGACGACAAAAACATCATGTTGGAAATTCGCGCTGGGACTGGGGGTGATGAAGCGGCGATTTGGGTTGGGGATCTCCTGCGCATGTATACTTACTACGCCCAGAACCAGGGGTGGCGCATTAAGCTCCTGAGTGAATCCCTCGGGGATGCGGGGGGCTTTAAGGAAGCGATCGTAGAGGTGCAGGGCGATCGCGTCTACAGCAAACTAAAGTATGAAGCGGGGGTTCATCGGGTGCAACGAGTGCCCGCGACGGAAGCTTCGGGACGGGTTCACACTTCCACCGCAACGGTTGCCATCATGCCGGAAGTAGATGACGTGGAAATTCACATTGACCCCAAGGATATTGAAATGAAAACAGCCCGCTCGGGCGGTGCGGGTGGTCAAAACGTTAACAAGGTAGAAACTGCAGCGGATCTCTTTCACAAGCCCACGGGAATCCGGATTTTCTGTACGGAAGAGCGATCGCAGTTGCAAAACAAGGAACGGGCGATGCAAATCCTACGGGCAAAGTTGTATGAAATGAAATTGCAAGAACAACAGGATGCTGTCTCATCCATGCGGAAATCCCAAGTAGGAACGGGAGCGCGATCGGAAAAGATTCGGACTTACAATTACAAAGACAATCGGGTGAGCGATCATCGTTTGAATCAGAATTTCCCGTTAGTGTCTGCCCTAGAGGGAGACATCGAGACCATTATTCAGACTTGCATTACCCGAGATCAGCAGGATCAATTGGAAGCCTTGGCAGCAGAAACGGAAGGCGCTACCGTCTAATACTCAATCAATTGAGCTAATACTCAATCAATTTAGGAATGCGGCGGGCTATAGCAATCCTAATGGATTTGTGGGGCGAAATTCTGCCTGCACAGGCTAGAAGCCTGTCCCACTTTTACATCTGAAAGAGGATTGCTATAGTCGCATTGGAAAAATAGAGTTCTATCGATCGCCGCTAAGGCAATTTCAGATGCGGTGCTTTGCCAGTCAGTCCTAGCATTAATTTTAACGTTAATGACTTGATGGGTTGCACAGATTCCAGCAGCCACAATCCAAGCCGACGAACGATCATCACAGGTAGAATGCGATTTGAGAATGCACGAGTCAATAGATCTGTAAATGCTAGAATGACTAGATTCTCCTTCATGCGCCAACGCTCATAACGCTTTAGCACAGTCAGATCTTCAAATGCTTCGCCACGCTCACCTGCGATCGCAATCACTTCTGCTAAGGCAGCCGCATCCCGAATGCCTAAGTTAATGCCCTGTCCCCCCACGGGATGGCAACAATGAGCCGCATCGCCAATCAGAGCAAGCCGGGGCAACACGTAGCGAGAACTGTGCAAGAGACGGACTGGAAAGACGGACGGTTCACCGATTAAGTCCAATTCTCCCATCTGATCACCATAGCGTTTTCGGAGAGCGGTTAAAAATTCTACTTTGTCTAATTTTAAAATGCTATCGGCTTCGGTGCGGGAGGTCGTCCACACAATGCGGCAAATGTTTCCGGGCAAGGGCAAAATTGCAAAGGGTCCTTCGGTCTGAAACCGTTCGTAGGCAGTGTGGTTATGAAACTGTTCTGGTTTGATGAAGGCCACGACACAGGACTGCCAATATTGCCAGCCATAGGTTGGAATGCCCACCTGTTCTCGTAAAGGCGATCGTGCTCCATCAGCCGCAATGACCAAACGACTGCGAAATTGCTGGATTTTTTCGCCAAAGTTCACGGTTAAAAGGGCAGATTCTTGTTGGAATTCTGTAGCAAGGACTTGGGCTGGCCAATACCACTGCACGTCTTGGCAGGTTTGCAAGCGTTTTTGCAAGGCTGCTAGGAGCACCCGATGTTCTGCCACATAGCCCAGGGTTTCCTGCCCAATATCGGACGGTGAAAAGGTTACCCTGCCGGAATAATGACCATCGGAGAGCTGTACCTGGTGGTAGGTTTCAATTTGCGATCGTAATTCTTGCCACAGCCCCAAATCCTGAAAAATTTGACGCGACATGAGGTTAATAGAATAGGCTTGTCCTCGGGCAACAGCCGCCGATTGCACTGCAGCCTCCAGCAAAATCACCCGCAGACCCAAGCCTTCCAGCGCGCAGGCCATTAAGCTACCAACGATTCCTCCCCCCACGATCGCAATATCGACTGCCGTGATCTCGATCGCTGCCATATCGACTGCATCATTCACACCATTTTCACAAGAATGAAGGGGATTCGGACCCGCCTGCATCAGTACCATATTGGAATCAAAGTCTAAGGTGATGATTTATTGCCATACTCCATTGTGACCTGAAGTTCTATGGGAAGCAAGTTGAGAGCCAATATCGCGGGTCATGCCAGTCCGTTCACAAAATCTAACTTCACCCGCTTGGATGAACCAATCAGGGGAAGTGAAGTTCCCCCAACTTATTTATCCTAAGGAAAGTATAGAGCACAAACTAATTGACCTCGGATTTGCTTCTCTTATTGTAGATATGCAAATCCGAGGTTTTCTGTTGCAAGGCGGCTCAGGGAAGAGGTTGATGGCAGGTCACCCAGGCAAATAGCCCGATTAGATGAAGGGAATGACCCGACTAGATGAAGGCGAAACCCAGGTACAGAACTTATCTTAAGAGCATAGAGCACAGGCTCCGGATCGTCTGGATGGGGGCATTCCAGAAATCCGGAGTTTTCCTATCTCTATACAGATTGCAGTGTCCCAAAATATGCAGTGCTGAACATGCAAATCCTGGCTGAACAGGCAAATATTGGAATGCTGCTCCTCTATGCCAAGCTTGCACTCATCAGCTCATCGGTCATTTCAAAATTAGCGGTCACATTTTGTACGTCATCGAGATCATCCAAGGCATCCATTAATTTCAGGAGCGATCGCGCTTGATCTGGATCCTGAATCTCTATTGTGTTTTGGGGGAGCCACCGAAATTCTGCTTGGGCAATGGTGTATTGCTTTTCCCGCAGGGTCAGGGTCAGGGTTTCTAGGTTACTGACTTCGGTCAGCACTTCTGCAATTTGCCCATCCTCGGTGTCCATCAGGGTATAGGTCTCGGCACCGCCTTCTAAACAGGCTTCTAGCAATGCTTCTTCATCGATCGCCTGCTCAACTCGATTTCGCCCCCGCCCTGTGGGAGTTAGATCAAAGCTGAGTTCAACCACGCCCTTTTGCTCAAACATCCAACCAACACAGCCTGTTTCTCCCAGGTTGCCCCCATTTTTGCTCAGGGCGGCTCGCAGATCGGCGGCGGTTCGGTTACGGTTATCGGTTAATGCTTCGATGATTAATGCGACTCCTCCAGGACCATAGGCTTCATAGCGAATGGCTTCCAGATTGCCTTCATTGCCCAGTTGTCCGGATCCTTTGGCGATCGCTCGTTCAATATTTTCGTTCGGAATCCCTGAGGCTTTGGCTTTTTCGATGGCGGTGCGCAGTTGAAAGTTGCCTGCCGGATCCGCTCCGGCTCGAGCGGCTACAATTATTTCCCGTGCCACCTTTGTAAAGATCACACCGCGCTTTGCATCAACTCTTGCCTTTTGGCGCTTGATATTTGCCCACTTACTATGTCCTGCCATAGTATTTAAAACAACGTTTATTCTGCATAATTGACTTTTCTAGGATACGCGAAAGGAAGCCTCAGCGTGTTGTGCAGAGCTAAAGTTAGTATCGGCTGCGCTTGAAATTTCTCTACATAATGCCGATCGATTTACCGTAGATTAGTATAACTTTCAAACCGGATAACGATGCTAGAAGACCAAAATTCCTCAGCTTGTATCCGTCATTTCAGTCATAACAACACAGCAGGTGACCGTGGCGATCGGGAACCCTGTGGCGCGTAATGCCTAAACGGAAGCTGGAGAACTATCAAGAGAAGGTCTGGGGAGAACGATCGCCAATTTTGAGGAGGGTCGCTGATGCTCCCTCCAGACTTTCTCTAGGGTAAACTCCTGCCACTGAACTACTTCTAGCGATTGTTAGAAGACTGTACCGGACGGGGAAAGGGGGTATCGGCAAACCCAAGTTCTACCAACTGCGCGTAGGCTTTCTTGCCCAAGTCACGGGTCGGCTGTTGACTGCGGATAATTTGCACCAGTAATGGAACCGCCAGTTCAGGTTGATTCTGGGCACGGTGAACGAGCGCCAGTTGATAAGTAGCCTGATCCCGTCCCTGGGCAGTTTCCAAGGCTTTTTGACGGTGGCTGTCGGCGATCGGGGTGTCGATGCCTGAAAAACTGGTTGCCAGTTCCTGGTGGAAGTTGGACAGTTGGTTATTAACTTGGCGAGCTTCCCGCAGCTTTGCCTGGGCGAGGGCATAATTGCTAGCAGAAACGGCGGTCTCCGCATCGGTCATCAATTGCTTGGCTCCTGCCAGACTGAGGATTCCCGCACCGGCACCGGGCTGAATCGGCACTGGGGCTTGTCCTTCCTTGGGAGTGGAGGGATAGGCAATGTCGGCAAAGCCAATTTCCACGAGTTGATTATAGGCACGGCTGCCCATTTCCCGCGTGGGTTGCTGGCTACGAATGACTTGAATTAACAGGGGAACGGCGAGTTCGGGCTGCCCTGCAATTTTGTGCGCTATTGCCAGTTGGAAGGTGGCTTCATCCCGTTGCTGTGCGGCTTGCAACGCTCGGCTGCGCTGTCCATTGGAGATACGATTATCCAACCCAGAAAAACTACCGCCTAGTTCTTGGTGAAAATTGGATAGCTGGTTAAAAATGGTGCGTGCTTCCTGAATTTTTTTGATGCCTGTCGGATAATTTTTAGCCGCGATCGCTTCATTTCCTTCTTTGAGGAGCTTCTGTCCGGCTTGCAGGTTCAGAATGCTGCTTTCCTGTGCTAGGGGACGGAATGAACTCGGATCACTGACTTCGGCGGTGGATGTAGCAGATTGCGCAGTGGCGGGTGTTGCCAGGGGCATGGCGGTTACAAGTGACAGCGCGATCAGACTTGGAAGATAGATTTGACGAGTCATCCCAGGTACGCTCATGAAAGATAGGGTTTTGGAACTGCAAGGGTTGCCTACGGTATCTTAGCATCGCAAGGGAGGAATAGGGGGAATGGGGCGATCGGGGAATTGGGGCGATCGCGGGGTGATGCGTATATGGGCAAATTGGGTAGAGACGTTCCGCCGGAACGTCTCTACGACGGGAATGGGGCGATCGGAAAATTGCAGCGATCGCGGGGCGGTAAAATTGAGAAATCTTGATGGGTTGGAATTGTGAGTATTCATGCGGGTAAAGCCTATTTGGTGGGGTCGGGGTGCGGCACGGTTGATTTGCTGACCCTGAAGGGCTGGAGGCTGCTGCAACGGGCTGAGGTGGTAGTTTATGATGCCTTGGTGGATAGTGCGCTGCTGGACTGTGCCCCTGCAACTTGTGAATATATCAATGTGGGCAAGCGAGGGGGACAGCCTAGCCTGACTCAGCCGGAAATCGATCGCCTGTTGGTCGAACAATGTCAACAAGGCAAACAGGTAGTGCGGCTGAAAAGTGGGGATCCCTTTATCTTTGGGCGAACTACTTCGGAAATTCAAGCGCTCCAGGCGGCGGCGATTCCCTATGAGGTGGTTCCGGGTATTTCTTCAGCGATCGCAGCTCCTCTGCTGGCTCAGATTCCGCTGACGGATATTACCCTCAGCCGCTGTTTTGCAGTGATGACAGCCCATGCGCCGGATGAGCTGGATTGGTCCACCTTGGTAAATCTGGATACGCTGGTAATTCTCATGGGGGGGAAGGCATTGCCAACGATCGTGGAACGGTTAATTCATCGGGGCAAGTCTCCTGAAACGGCGATCGCAATCATTCGCTGGGCTGGGCAACCTGAACAACAGATCTGGATTGGGCAATTGGGGAGTATTTGCCAAATTACGAAAGGTGAAACTCTCTCTCCCTGCGTCATGGTGATTGGTGAGGTGGTGCGCTTACGCAATTATTTACAAACTCAACGATCGATCGCAGATCAACCTATTGCTAATCAACCTATTGCTAATCAACCTATTGCTGAAATGTCCTATTCCCAATTGCCTCTAACAAATTGCAAAATTCTAGTGACCCGTTCAGCGGGACAGTCTAGTGAATTCACAACTCGCCTGCAGGCTATGGGTGCTACCGTGGTGGAAATGCCCACGTTGGAAATTACGCCACCCAGTTCATGGGAAGCCCTCGATCGCGCCTTGGCAGAATGTGCAACGTTTGATTGGTTAATTTTGACTTCGGCGAATGCGGTGGATTACTTTTGCGATCGCTTGCTAGATCTGGGGTTTGATAGTCGTAACCTGGCGGGGATTAAAATTGCGGTGGTGGGGGAGAAAACAGCGCAATCTCTGCGGCAACGGGGGCTGAAACCCGACTTTACACCCCAAACCTTTGTGGCAGATGCCCTTGTGACGGAATTTCCAGAAGCGGTTGCGGGGCAAAGACTGCTGTTTCCTCGGGTGGAATTGGGGGGACGCGATGTTTTGGTGAAGGAATTTTCAGCGCAAGGGGCGATCGTGGTGGAGGTGCCTGCCTATCAATCCAGTTGCCCAGCCCAGATCGATGCGATCGCCCTACAAGCGCTACAAACTCGTAGCATTGATGCGATTACCTTTACGAGTTCCAAAACCGTGCAACATTTCTGTCGTTTGGTGGAAATTGCCTTAGGTGAGACTTGGCAAGATGCACTGTCTAACGTTTGGTTTGCTTCGATCGGACCCCAAACTTCTAAAACCTGTCAGGAAAAGTTAGGACGAGTGGATGTAGAAGCAGTAGAATATACGCTAGATGGATTGCTACAGGCTCTTTGCGAGAAATTCATTCAGACTTAAAATCAAGAGAGAGCAGATATGATCGGAAAGACCGACTCGTCAGACTCCTATGGAACAAAGTCCTATGGAACAAAGTTCTGAGAGGCTGGATTGGACAATCGAGGTGAAAGACAGTATTTCTTAATTAAACTTAACTGATTTGTTAACTCTTGAGACAAACGATCTCTTCGATCTCCAAATTTTCATAGAATCGGCATGACTCGTAATCAATCTGTGCCTAGGTTGCGGTCTGGCTCCTCATCGATCGCGATCGCAGAGATTATGAGATTTTGTTGTCATGGTTCTGGTTGATGGATATCACCGTCAGCCAGTTTTTCTATCTAAACCTTGACAGATCAAACCTGTCGCCCGAATCAAACACTTTAATAAATCAAACGCTTTACAATAGGAAACGTCCTGTCACTTGATTCCTCCATAAAGTTATGCAGAGCGGCTGGCGCATTGGCTCCCTATTTAAAATTCCTCTGTTTATTGATCCGTCCTGGTTTCTCATCGTTGCTTGGATCACCTTCCGGGATGGATTGGTCTGGCAGCAAAGCCACCCTACCTGGAGCGCATGGGTTGCCTATGGGGCCGGTTTGGTTATGGCAATTCTGCTATTTGGCTCGGTGCTCTTGCATGAACTGGGGCATAGCTTGGTGGCAAAGTCGAAAGGCATTGAGGTCAACTCCATTCGCCTGTTTATCTTTGGGGGTGTCGCTTCGATCGAAAAAGAGCCGCAAAAACCCGCTGATATGCTACAAATTGCGATCGCGGGTCCGTTGGTGAGCCTCTTTCTTTGGGTGGCGTTGACTGCACTGTTGCTGTTCATTCCCCTACCAAGCCAACCCTTGGCAGTCGTGCTGGGGAATGTGGCAGCTTTGAATTTCACGCTGCTGCTGTTTAACTTAATTCCCGGTCTACCCTTAGATGGGGGGCAGATGCTCAAAGCGATCGTCTGGAAATTCAGCGGCAATTACGTCACTGGAGCACATTGGGCGGCCAAAACAGGGCTGTGGCTGGGTTGGTTGGTCACCCTGGTGGGCTTTGCTGATGTACTGGGGCTGACGGCACAATTGGGTCTCCCGCAAATTGGTGGCATTTGGGCCATTCTCATTGGTTGGTTCATGCGGCAAAATGCAGTCAATGCCGATCGCTTTACGGATGTACAGGAGGCATTGCTCAATTTGGCAGCGAAGGATGCGATGACTCGCAGTTATCGAGTTTTGGATGCAGAGATGAATTTACGCCAGTTCGCTGAGGAATTAGTCTTACAAACCAGTTTTACAGGTCAATACTTTGCTGCCTCCGATGGACGGTATCGGGGGTTGGTCTTCCTAGAACAATTACAAGAAGTGGAACGTAGTCTATGGGAAACAACAACGCTACGAGATATGGCTAAACCACTGACTGAAATTGCTACTGTCAATGAAACAACTCCCATGGTCGATTTGATCCGGCAAATGGAACGGGAATCCCTCAATCGCATCACAGTCCTCACTCCTGCTGGGGCGGTGGCTGGGGTGATCGATCGGGCTGATATCACCCGCGCTGTTGGTGAAAAGCTAGGATTTCCCATTGCTCCTGCCGTTTTACAACAAATTCGCGATACCGGAGCCTATCCCCCAGGGCTGCAACTCGGGGCGATCGCAGACATGATGACTAGTCTGAAAATCATACCAAAAGCAACCCAAAACAATGAGTCCTAAAAATA
>JAYKGX010000269.1:0-26610 GCA_035285565.1 Synechococcales cyanobacterium | reverse complement strand
CCTAAACTGGAACCAACCAAGAGGGCCGTTGGGGTGGCTAAACCGAGGGCACAGGGGCAAGCAATCACAAGGACGGCGATCGCTAATTTTAAACTCAGCAAGATGGAAGTCAGATGGGGACTGAGGCGAGAGATGCCCTGACCTGCCGTGGCATGGGTTGCATGATCGACGACTGCGTGATTCGTCATGGCATCCTGGGCTGTTGTGAGATGCAATAAATCACCCCATTGCTGGCTGCCATAGAAATACCAAAACCCAAAGGTGAGCAATGCCAAGGTCATCACAACGTAGGTAAAGTAGCCTGCGATCGTATCTGCTAGGGCTTGGATGGGTGCTTTGCGGGTTTGGGCCTCCTGCACGAGCTGAATGATGCGGGATAGGGTGGTTGCCTGCCCAATCTGACTAATTTCAAGGGTCATTGCGCCAGATTGATTGATAGTGCCTGCAGTGACGCGATCGCCCAACTGCTTTAATGCGGGCAAGGGTTCCCCAGTCAGCATGGCTTCATCGACGGTGGATTCGCCCGCCACAACCCTGCCATCAATGGGAATTTGTTCTCCCGGCAAGACCTGTACCCATTCCCCTACGCGTAAATGTTCAACCGGGATCGCGATCGCAGTTTGAGGGGCGGCAGTCTGAGGGGTCGCGGCAGAACTCTGACCAGGATCCTGGGGGATTGATCCGATCGCAGTTCGCTGGATCAGTCGAGCGGTTTTAGGTTGCAACGCTAACAGGGCTTCATAGGCGGCAGTGGCTTGTCGTTTGGCGCGCTGCTCTAGATTGCGACCCAAGAGAATGAAGCCAATTAACATCACGGGTTCATCAAAAAAGCAATCCCACCCTAGGTTCGGATTAATCAGAGCCATCAGACTGGTCACAAAGGCGATCGAAGCTCCTAAGCCAATCAGGGTATTCATATTGGGCATGTTACGGCGCAGACCTTGCCAGCCTTCTAGTACAATGCTCCGCCCAGGGATCAAGAGGGTCGCTGCTGCCAAACCCGCATGGAACCAATCATTGCTCAAACCTGGTAAAGGATAGCCGATCGTATGAGCCAGATGCCCCAAACTAGAGATGATGACCAGCAGAATGGCGATGATGAGTTGCTGAAATTGCCGTTTCGCCTGTTGCTGCCGCTGTGCTTGCAGTTCTGCCAAACCCATCTGAGTATTGGATCCCTGGGTTGATCTAGCCTGGGTGGGATAGCCCGCTTCGGAGAGCAAAGTGACGAGCTGTTCTGGTGCAATGGAGCCATCGGTGTTTACTGTGGCCATACCCAGGAGCAAATTCACAGAAGCCTGTTGGATCCCTGCCTGCTGGCTCAATCTGCGTTCCACAGCTTTGACACAACCGCCACATTTCATTCCCTGGATTTCTAGCGTCAGGGTCTGCAATGAGTGAGGGCGATCGACCACAGGCTGGGATATAGGGGCAGAGAGGGGATGATCCTGAGTCGGTTGTGTCCCCTGGGATGGAGAAGGAAAAGTCGTCATAGAAGTCACGTCTGTTAAGAGGCTCAAGGCGATCGATCGGGTACCGGAAGATCACTTTGAAGATCACGATATGGAGATTGAGCAATGTGAGGGGATGGCATTGCGTCAGGGTGGGAAGGGTCAGGCGATCGCCCTGGAGAGGATCGCCCTGAAAAGGATCGTTCTGGGGAAAACCGCATCCACCAGAGGACTGTGAGCACAATGGGCACAGCAGCGATCACACTACTGACCGTTTGCGGCAGATTCAAGCTAGAGAAGGCGTTGAAATAAGCCATCCCAGCACAAGTCCAGTAAAACCAAGAGGATTTCATCTTGCGGCACTTCCTAACAGAAAGAGGCTAATCAGGGTTCCTCCATTCCAAAGACTGTGGAGCAGGATCGGTGCTAAGAGATTCTGAGTTCGAGTGTAAACAAAAGCCAGAACGATACCCAGTACGGTCAGGGGTAGGACTTCTGAGAGACTGAGATGAACCAAGGCAAATAGGAAGCTACTTAATAAGATAGCGTTCCAATTAGAAACGTAGCGGGTCAGGGAAGGTAAGAGAAAACCGCGAAATAGGATTTCTTCAAAGATGGGGGCAAAAACAGCCGCCGTCACGAAAAATAATATCTTAGCGGTATTATCTTGACTTTGCAGTGCAATTGGTAACAAGGGGTTGCTCCCGCCTTGCCCCTGCCAGATTTGTTGATTCAGTAAGGAGACGAGAATCACGAGGGGGAATGCCATTAAATAGCCACCAACGCCCCAGAGAAACCCGCGCCCCTGCCATTTCACTTGAAACCAATCCTGCGGTAAGGGACGGTGGGGTTTGAGCACAAGATAAAGGGTAGTCAAGCCTGCGATCGCCAGACAACTATAAACCCCGATCGCCTGAATCCCCTGGGCTAAGGCACCTGAAATCCCTACACTTCCTAAGAATTCTACTAATAGGGGTGCAATCAGCGCTCCAATTAAGATTTGACCGCAAAAGAAAAACCCAACTGCGAGGACGAGCCAAACCGATTCCCAGTCCCACGGCACGGTCCAACGAATGGTAGACAAACTGCCGATCGCTGATTCTTTGCGTTTGAGACCCCATTGCACCAGCAAACCCAGAAGTGACAGACTACCCGTGACGATGGCTGCAAAGGATAGCAAGCCGCTGAAGCCCACTTTGGTCATCACCTCGGCAGCTTTTTGTTGTTCCTGAGCCTGCAAGGTTGCGATCGCCTCCGATCGTTGTTCCGCTTCGTACAAACGTTTGAGGGCTTGGTAGCGATACCAGCCATCCAGCGATCGTTTGACAATAGCTTCGGCTTCCGGTTGTAACTGAATGGGGTCACTCCATAAACCCTGCAGGACAGGCAATAGTTCGGCAGTCTGAGGAGTCAGTGGTTCATCTAATCCTTGCCAAATTTCTAACGCAGACTGTGGATCCTGTTCTATTCTGACTTTCAGAATGCCTTGACGGATGGTAATTTCTTCCAGGGTCGTTTGTTGAGTGGCAACGAGCTGAGTCTGCTGGTTCAGTTGCTGTTTTTCCGGCTCAGAAGGGGGATGCTGGGATTGCCATGCAGTTTCTAATTTCGCCAAGCTCTGACGGCTGCTCTCCAAACTTTGGGCAGCAATCTGGCGGGCTTCTTCATACTGGGCTAGGGCGGGTTGCAGGGGCGATCGCTGCTCTGCCACTAAATCTTGAAAGGTTGTGCTGAGAGCATCGGCTGAATTCCCTGCTGGCTGAAATTCGGCGATATGCAGTTTTAAATCGGCTTCAAAGAGTGCCAATCGCGTTTGAAACTGGGGTTTGTTAAAGCTCGAAATTAAATCCGTGCCCATCAGAAAAAGAGCGAAGGCAGTTAATGCCACCAGAATTAGCCGCTTAATGGTCATTGTTATCCGTCAGAATAGTTCGTTCAAAATTGTTTTAGCAATTGTTATAGCTAAGTTAAGTTGATTTCTCAAAATTAACTAGTGAGCTTAGGAAAATACTGCACTGAGCCTAGGAAGGATCACCCACGAGGGCTGGTGAACTATACCCATTCAATGCAATCGCACGCTACAAAATGAAAACTGCTAATTTCCCAGGCACGAAACCGATGTCTAAGAGATCCAGTCCTCTCTTTTCACCGGGTTTTCCACAGGTCACTAGCAGTTATGTTACTACTGGAATTGGAACTGAATACGTGCGACCTTAAACCGCTACCAATTCAGGGGTCTGCATCTTCAGGCGTAGCTGATCAGATTGTCCACTGGCATAAACTTCACAGGCATTATTGGGACTCTCGTACAGCTTGACTTTGTGTAACTCTGCCCCTAAGGCAAGTACCGGAGCTTCCAACACTTGACAAATGTAGAGGGCAATATTTTCAGCCGTTGGTACCACGCGATCGAAGTAGCCAATATCTTTATTCAGGAAGGTGTGATCCATGGGTTCGGTCACATAATCGGCGATCGCCTGTTGCAACGCTCCTAAATCCACCAACATGCCCGTGCGTGGATGAATTCCTCCCTTAACGGTCACATCCAAATGATAGTTATGCCCATGCCCATTGACCCGAGCACATTTGCCGTAGATGGCAGTGTTTTCTTCTAGGGTGAGGTCGGGGTGCGCCAAGCGGTGTGCAGCGCTGAAATGCGTACTAACAGTCAGGTAAGCTTCCATAGCGTTTCCTTGATAATCAGCCCAAAGAGTCTCGTTTTCGTACAGTTGAATGTTGACGATCGGTAGATGGGGTGCCAGCCGTTGCCAGATCACCCGTGCCAGGTTTTCGGTGGTGGGAAGGGTCTGACGGAACTCTTCCCAAGCGTCGTTCAGAAAGGAAAAATCAAGCTGACCGATCACTTCCTGCTTAATCGTGTGCTTCACGTTTGATAGATTCAGCACCATTCCGTACTCGTCCAACTCACCCAACATCGAAACGTACAAGGTGTAGTTGTGCCCATGACCGGGAAACCGGGCGCAGGCTCCAAATTGGTCCGCATTCTCTGCATCGCTTAGCTCGGGCAGCCAGTAGCGATGACTCGCTGAGAACTTAGCCCGCCGATTAATCACACATTTCATAGGAGCAGTTGATTACAGATGGGGTGTAGGGCACGGATTGCGAGGGTCAGAACCAGACTTGTAAAGTTCTATTAACTTCGCACCTTATCCAGAATAGCGAATCTCGGCTCCTCTCTTGTGCCTAATTAACGATTGGAATTTTCAATTATCATCCCAACGCTCACTCTGGGTTGTTCTTTTTCCTGCAGTTGTATCATGGTTTGTCGATCGCGCAGGGCGGGTTCAAAGTTGGGCTTGCGGGACAGAGCTGCATCCATGGATTGAATAGCAGCTTCATGGCGTTTGAGGCTCCAAAGAATTTTGCCGCGCCAATACCAAGGCACAGGATTATCTGGTTTGAGGTGAATCACCCGATCGAAACAAGCGATCGCCTCTCGATATCGTTTCAATTTCATCAGCGCACTGGCTAAGCTATTCCACAGCACAGGATTCTCAGGTTGATTATGAATCGCGCGATCGTAGGCACTAATGGCCTCTTCATACCGCCCTAGAGCAAACAGCACATTGCCCCGTTGCCGCAGCACTTCTGGATCATCTGGATTGAGTTGCATCGCTTGGTTATAAGCAGCGATCGCCCCTTGGTGATTCTGCATTTTTTCCAAGAGTCGTCCTTTCAAGATCCAGGAGCCAGCTTGATCTTGTTTTTGGAGAGGGAGGGATAGTTTCGTAAAAGCTTGGGCGGCGGCTAGGGTAGAAGGAATTGCTGAAATTGGGTGAACAGGGGGAGGACTTTCAGGGGATGCAAGGGATGGAGGAGATGCAAGGGATGGAAGAGATGGAGACTCAGAGGGGTGAGTGAGTTCTGCGTTCTTAGCGAGTTCGGCTTCTGCTGTAGCCTGCTGGGCGGGTTCAGGAACGATCGCCACAACTGCTTCTCCTTGGGGGCTGGCAGAGATGGCGCTCAGAATGGTGGAATCGTCAAGTTCTTCTGATAATTGGGGCTGGTCAGGGCGCAACTCTTTCAGCATTCGAGCGCGACCAGCCTGGGCAGTCGTCATATCGGGTTGTAGTTCCAAACAGCGATGGTACGCCAGCATCGCTGCTTCATAGGACTGCAATTTCTCTAGGACTTTGGCCCGTCCATACCAAGCGATCGCCCGGTCAGGCAACAGTTTGATGGCGTGATTGGCCGCTTCCAATGCTGCATCGAAGTCCTGTTGTTGCCGGAGAATCCAGGCTTGCTCCAGATAAACCAGACCCTGTTCGGGATGGGTGGTCATAAGCCTGTCCAGCAAGGCTAAGGCTGCGTCATACTGTTTTAAGCGAGCTAGGGCAATACTGTAGGTGAGCTGAGCGTGGGGGGACAGCAGGGTAATGATCGCTTGTTGGCTACTGGCTTGTTGGCTACCGGATTGTTGGGTTGGGGAGGAGGAGCTGTGCAATAGCTCTAGATCCGGTTTACCCTTGTCCTGTTTGCCTGCCTGCAGAACTTCTAAGCATTGCTCATCCAGCAGAGCTAGGACTTCTGCATAATGACCATGCTGCATGAGTCCATCAATCTTCCGGTGCTGGATTAACAAGCGTTTGTGACTTTCGATCGCCAGGTGGAATGTCGGTTTATGCTGAATCGCTTGATAGTAAGCGGCGATCGCCTCCTGATCGCGTTCTAACAATTCCAAGAGCTTGCCGCGATCGTACCAGACCCAGTAATTATCGGGCTGAAGTTGAATGGCTTGACCATAACAGTCCAACGCTGCCTGCCATTGCCCCAGATTTTCCAACAAAATGGCCCGTTTCAGCCAAGCTGGAACCGACCGGGGATTTAGCTCAATGACTTGTTCATAACAACTCAGCGCGGCTGCAAAATCCTGACTACTATCGAAGGCAATTGCCTTCTGCCACCAAAGTTCAGCATCCTGGGGTTGCACTTGTAACGCCCGATCGTAGGCAGCGATTGCTTCTCGATAGTGCTGGCGTTGCAAGAGATAGTCTCCCCGCTCGCGCCAGGCCTGTCCCGGCTCTTCGATCGCTAGGGGTGGGTGCAGGGGTTGCAAGTGATGCAAGCAGTCTAGGGCTTCCTTGGCTACACCATACCGCTGCTGGGGATCGTAATGAATCATCCGATCCAGAAAGTCAGCAAATTCTGGACTGACTTCGGCCTGATCGCGCCAGAAAAGGGTTTGGCTTTGCGCATCCCGTTGAAAATGTTTGGGCGAGCAGTTGGTTAGCGCTTGAATGCCAATCATGCCCACGGCGTAGAGATCACTTTCAAAGCCGGATGCTCCTGAGAGTTGCTCGGGGGGGGCATAGCCTGAGGAGCCAATGACGAGAGCGGGGTCGTTGGCGGCATGAAGGGTCATCTGTTTCACGGCCCCAAAGTCAATCAGCACGATTTTGTTATCGTTGCCCCGCCGGATGAGGTTGCCAGGTTTAATATCACGATGGACAACTTGATACTGGTGAACGAAGACCAGCAGCGTCAAAATTTCTTGAACCAGCGATCGCACCTCTGCTTCGGGTAAAGAACCTCGATCGCGAAATTCCTGGCTCAGCACCTTGCCTTCAATATATTCCTGTACCAGGTAAAATTCTTGATTTTCCTCAAAATGGGCTGTTAACCGGGGAATTTGGTCATGATGTCCCAGAATGTGCAGAACTTCTGCTTCTGCTTCAAACAACCGCTTCGCCATTTCCCAAGCAGCGGGGCGCATGACCTTGGGTTTTAACTGTTTGACCACGCAGGTTGGTTTGCCGGGTAGGTGCTGATCTTGAGCCAAAAAGGTTTGACCAAACCCGCCCCCCCCCAAGTGTTGCATGACCAAATATCTCCCCCCTAAAAGCTGATTGAGCATCGCTGTCGTGGGAGGCAAACTCGTTGGATCGGACACAGGCTGATGGATACTCGGTGGATCGGACACAGGCTGATGGATATGGGGGAGCGAGCACATAGGAGTTGCCAGCTAGAAGGGTTAATAATAGAGCCACGCTCCGCTTATCATTCCCGCGCGATCGCTCAAAGACGCAATCCATTGCGCCAGTTTACTTAGAATTCATCAAGGAATAACGCCCCAGGCTGATTAACGATTCTTCATTGCCCGCTGCATATCCCGTTGATCTTCCCGTTTGCGAATATCTTGCCGTTTATCGTGAATCTTTTTGCCGCGCACCAATGCAATATCCACTTTGACCCAACCACGCTTGAAATAGAGTTTTAAGGGGACGAGGGTTAAACCTTGCTGTTCCACCTGACCGACTAGTTTGCGAATTTCTCGACGGTGCATGAGGAGCTTGCGGTTCCGCCGGGGGTCATGGTTGAAAAACTGACTAGCAGTTTGGTGGGGCGAAATATGGACATTGAGCAGCCAGACTTCGCCATGACGAATCAACGCAAACCCATCCCGCAGATTGACTTTGCCAGCCCGAAGGGATTTGACTTCAGTCCCTACCAGCTCAATGCCAGCCTCAAAGGTTTCCAGAATTTCGTAGAGATAACGAGCCTGTCGATTGTCACTGATAATCTTAATTCCAGTTGTTGTTTCTGCCATTAGCTATAACCCAGCAAACCATTCATAGCCCTGATCTTCCCAGAAGCCCAGTCGTCCCGATAGATTATAAAGCGCCTTATTGGTTGCAAGGAGGCGATCGCTCGGAGTTGTGAGCCAATCTGGAGGAACCTGTGCTTGAGTGAAAGTTAGACGAGTCACCCATTTACTTAACTTATAGCCCAATTTGATGGGAGAAGCGAGCCGCAGGGGCGCACCATGGGGAATGGGCAGGGGTTCGCCATTTTTCTCATAGGCTAGCAGGGTTTGGGGATGGAGGCAGGAGGCAATGTCCCAACTCTCGTAATATCCATCTGCCGATTGGAAATAGACATACTTCACTCCTGCTTGAAGTTGGGCCCGTTTTGCCAGTTCACGCAAAGGCACCCCAGCCCACTGGACGATCGCTGCCCATCCCTCTACACAAACATGCCGAATCACCATGGACTGCCGGGTCATTTGGTAGAGTTCCGGTAACGAAAGCGCTAGGGGTTGAGCGATCGCCCCATCAAGCACCAAACGATACTGATCCGGATCTAGGGTCGGGATATAGCGTGAGAAGCCATTCACGAGCAGTTGATTGGGTTGAATCCGGCTGGGGGGATATTCTGGTACTGGCTTTTGTGGATTAAAGAGCAGTTCCTCCAGAGACTGGTTCAAGGGTTCAGTGGCGCTGCCCACAAGATTGGCTAATTCCGGGACAGCACAGCCCTGAAGTCCCAGCCCCACAGCAGAGACAGTTGAAAGTTGCAGAAATCGCCGACGGGTAAGCAATGACATGCCGAAACCTCAGGTATCATTGAGGCAGTGGCTGTGGGACTCGATAATCGAAAGTTGGATTTTGCCCAACATTGCCGTTATTAGCATTTGCCACTTGCTCTAGGGCTGCTAAAGCACGGACATATTGCGGATCTTCGAGGGTGCCAAACAGGCGAGGGTTGCTATACAACTTCTGTTGCTGTTCTGGGGTGAGGTTGAGCACAATATTAGGCTCAATGCCTTTCTGGCTGATATCGGTGCCATTGGGGGTATAGTAGTGGGCGATCGTCACTGCAATGCCTGAACCATCTGAAAGGGGGTGAACCGATTGCACGAGTGCTTTCCCGAAGGTTTGGCTCCCAACGATCGTGGCACGACGGTTATCTTTGAGTGCTCCGGTGAGAATTTCGCTGGAACTGGCGGAGTTTTTATCCACCAATACAATGAGAGGAAGATTGGTCAGGGCAGTCCGGTTGGCATTAATTTCTTCGCTGCCGCCTTTGCGATCGACGGTACGGACGATGCTGCCTTGATCCACCCACATGCGGCTAATTTCAATACTAGCTTGCAGTAGCCCCCCTGGATTGCCACGTAAGTCAAGAACAAAACTATCAACGTTCTCTTTCAGCAATCCGCGAATCGCTTGTCGGGTTTGATCGGCTGCATGGCTACTGAACTCACTCAGTCGAATATAGCCGACCCGGCGTTTGCCTTCAGTTTTTAAAAACGAGCGCACTGCTTGTAGCTCAATTCTGGCACGGGTCAGGGGTAGATCAAACTCTCCCATACTCGGTCTGTCAATCCGCAGTTTGACGACAGTCCCTTCCTGCCCACGAATCATACCAGAGGCTTGCTCAACGCTCATCCCTTTGGCGGATCTCCCATTAATCGCAAGAATCCGATCGCCTGCTTTAACCCCTGCTTTCATCGCTGGAGAATTGGGTAACGGCTCCACCACCACGAGCGTCTTGGTTTTCTCATCCACATCCAATCGAATCCCCACGCCAGACAATTCGCCGGAAGTCTGACTATTTAACACATCAAATTGCTTGGGATCCATGAAGCGAGTGTAGGGATCTTCCAAACGTTTCAGCACAGACCGCAGGGCATTATAAGCCTGTTCCCGATTGGCATAATCCCGATTGAGTAAGTTTTGGCGAATGGCAACCCAATCGTTTTTATTGAAGCTCTCATCCACATACTCTCGATTAACAATTTGCCAAGCCTCATCCAGAACCATTTTGGGACTGTCTTGCAAAGCTGCCTTTACTGAAGTTGCAGAGCCTGCCAGCATGAGATAGGTAATAGCAGTAGCGGCGGCAAGGGAGGTCAGAAACCCAGGAGATTGATGGGGACGAAGCGAAACCAAGCGGGAGAGCAAGTGTTTCATGAGGGCTGCCGTGGAAGAGGGTGAATTTAGATGAGAAGAAAATCTGGTAATCTAGCTCCAGCATTCGGGAAGATGAAGCTGGAAATCGGATGTAGCAAGTCCATATCTAGAGTAACCAGAAAAATACCAAATCAGATGTCTAGTTTGTGACGATTTTTGATCACTTTTTAGCAAAGATTTATAGAAGCAGGCATTAAGGGAAAATCCAGAGGAAAATCAACATCAATCATCGACAGAAATGGTAGATGTAAATCTGGGCGGATCCTGCTCAAAAAGGCTACACTTCCTTAAGAGTTTGCCAAAGATAGAAGCTAAAAAGATGAGCACTAACGACTATCTTAATCCTGGTCAGCCCTGAAAATTCTATACTGAAAAATTTTTTCTTAAATGCCGCCCCTACCTTGGATCACCACTGCTTTAAAGAGTTTGCTTGCCTTGGCAATTGCCACTGCTTCCTTGGCGAGCTTGGTCAGTATTCAGCGATCGCAACTCTCACAAACTTTACAAACCGATACTCAGGCGCTCCAGCGTGCCGATCGTCAAGAGGCCCTCCGGTTGTCGCTATTGGGGCGAATGCCTAGTTTTGGGTTTGATAACCTGTTATCAGATTGGACATTCTTAAATTTTTTGCAATACGACGGTGATACGATCGCAAGGCGAAAATTGGGCTATGAGTTGGCTCCGGCTTACTTTGATGTGATGACTCGTCGAGATCCCCGTTTTGTGGATACCTACCTCTTCCTTTCTGGCACCTTGGCCTATCGGATGGCAAAACCAGAATTGGCGGTGGAGTATATGACGCGGGGAACCAATGCCCTTTCGCCTCAGCAGCATCCTAGAGCATTTGTGGTTTGGCGCTTTAAGGGGTTGGAACAACTCTTGCTATTGGGTGATATTCCTGCTTCCATCCACTCTCACCAAAAGGCTGGAGAATGGGCTGCAGGTTCTAGCGATCCCCAGTACCATCAGATCTCACCTTTGTTGCTAGGCACCGCCCGCTTCTTAGCTGCCGAGCCAGATAGTAAACGAGTGCGAGTTTGGTCTTGGAGTGATGTCTATGCCCAAGCTCAAGCAGCCCGCGATCGGGAAACCCAAGAAAGAGCCAAGCAGGAAATTCTCAACCTAGGTGGTGTAGAAAAAACTGATCCCCAGCGACAAACATACTTTGAGTTTCCAGAACCCCAGCCTTCTCCCACACCAACTCCTAGCCCTCAAGCTTCTCCAGACTCCTAGTGGATCGATCGCGGTGAATCGATCGCGCCCTGCCTGAAGAACTACTACTTTTGAACTTCTGCCGGGATGCCCTGCTGTTTGAGTTCTTGTACTTTAGCAGCCGCTTCTGCTTCCGAACTATAGGATCCAGAAGTTTGAATCACAGCGCCGCTCTCACTATTTTTGAAATAAGCCCCAGAATCGATCTGCTGAATCTGATCTAAGGTGCGATCATTGTCATAGGGCACGACCACCTTGTAGTTACTCCCGCTTGAGGATGGACTTTCAGAAGCTGCAGTCGAACGATCGCTTGCATTAGGGAAACCAGCGCTTTGACTGGGGGCAACCGGTGGGGGCACATTCACCGTGGGAAGAGAAGTGGGAAGAATTTGCGGTGCCGGGGGCAGCGGGGTTGTTGCTGGGGGTTCAGGATTGTAGTAGCTTGTGGGTCGATTAGAAGAATCTCCAGAGCGATAGCTGGGTGCCGAGTAGCGAGGTGCTGAATAGCTAGGCGTTGAGGGACGACGCAATGAAGGGGTGGGTAGGGTTGCGATCGAGCTGGTAGAGATATTTCTCTCCGAGTTTTGACCAAATAGCCCGCTGCTCGTACTGCTGCTGGGATTGCTTTGCCCCAGACTGCCACTAGAACTAGATGGGTTGCTGCCGCCGATCGTCATGTTGCCTAAGGGAGAGGGACTAGGGGAGAGACCCAAAATATTCGTTGGGACCTTGCTACCCGATACCACCTGATTAGGATTGCTGGTCAGGGCTGAGGGGTTGGAGAGCGTCGATTTGTCAGCGGACAGTAAGGGCAAATTTCCTCGATCGGGCAATGCCATTAAATTATCCAGACTGGGGTCAAAAAATTCCTGTGCGCCTAACACTGGCGATCCTGCAGGTAAGCCATTATCTGCGGTTGTGTCGTTGGGGGAGGAAGAATCAGAAGAACTGGAAGCGTTAGGAGCAGTGGCACGGCTGGCGAGCTGCTTAATTCCTTCTGCGATCGACCCCAAACTCCCCGGATTCATAATCAAATAGCCAAACATGGTGCTCCCTACCAGCATCAAAATCATGGAACCGATGCCTAAGGGGGTCATTAAATGCTGAACCACATCAGGTGTAGCAGCTTCTCTCGCTTCTTCTTCAGCCAAACTGCGGAGTAATGCTTCAGAAGAGGCTAGGTAATCATCTGGAGCAGAGAGAGAGGGATCAAGATCGCTGCTTTCAACCAGATTTTCCTGCAAGGCGATCGACTCAGATTGGAACCCTTCTGGGGGTAACGATGTTGAGACGGCTTCTAGTGATCCACTGCGCAACGAGACTGGATCCGAATGTTGAGCGCTGGGAGACCCCTCTGAATTGGAGGAGGGGAACTCTAGTTCTGCTGCGGCACCCCTCTTGTCCGTGGGTGTGACATTAGTTTGTCTGACATTAGCGGCATGATGACCGACTGGCGCAAAGGTGGCGAGATCCAATCGCCGTTGCTGCGATCGCTGGGGGGTGGGAGCCTGGAGAGAAATAACCGAGGAAGGTTGAACTGATAAACCTTCTCGATGACGGCGATACCGTGCCAACTCATCCTCTAGCCGACTATCAAGATGATGTAATGCTTTCCGAATCGAAGGATGCAGGCTGTTGGCTCTTGCAGTAGCAACTGCAGAGGGAACAGTGGGAGAGGTAAACGTCGCTTGTTGCATGGATTCTTATCCGCCCTTAAACCAGAGGATCTAAAACCCCGAAAAACGCTATATGCAACGCCGATGAGAGTATAAAGCGCTATATCTGTGATTTTTCAGGAGATGACATCATTTAGTCCCCTAGTTTAGTCCAGCATCGCAGAAATGCACGAAAAATTTCACGCCAACTTTCACGCAAATTAATTTTCAAGCATAAAATTCTATCCCATGTTCAAGCATAAAATTCTATCCCATGCTGTTATGCAACTTGAAGCGATCTTCGAATCATCAGGAGTACACAGTGGGGATCAAGGGGTATGAAAAACGGGGATCACAGATGTTTTGGATCCGATGAAATCAGTGGGGATCATTGTTGTCACTGCCTTTACAGCTTTTCTTGACTCATTTCAAAGGCTCAAATTCCATAAATCTAAAGATTATGTGAACATTAATTTTCCCTGCAAAACTTGGAAAGCTAGATAGAGCAAAGTCTTCCTCCCTCGAGATTGTCAGAGAGGAGTTTGACCATCATTGACAATAGGGAAGGAAACGTTACTCCCCAAGCTAGATCCTATGGCTGGAAATGATCCCCAGGTGTCTGCCTGTCGTCACTGTAAACACTACCTGTTGGAAGGTCGTCGAGGCGGTCACTGTACGCTGTTTAATGCACAGGTTCAGGGGAGCTGGGAGTCTTGCCAACTGGCGATCCCGTTTTTTTCTCCTGTTCTTGCAGTCGAACCGCTCTTGGGGGAATCACTTTTAGGGGAATCGGAACCGATCTTAATGGCAGAGTCTGTCGTTTCTGAGCCTTGTTGGGTAGAACCTCTACATCCTGACCCAAGGCTTAAGACTGAAGCCATGTCTTTGACTGCGATCGATTGCACCCCCGACAGTAGCCGCATTGTTGCCTAAGCATTATTGCTTAAGCCTGCTGAAAGAAAGGGCGCTGGGAGAGATGGGACAGATCCTGGGGGAGCTAGGGAACTTAGACTCGCTAGAGAACTTGATGAGTGTAGGCGTGCTGTTTGACGTTATCCTCAGGTTTGACGATCTGGTCTAAGTTAAGGATCCGCTTTCGCTCGGTGGAATAGTTGAAATTTTTGCTGGTTGATCCGAGGGGAATGATGGTTTGGGCGATCGCACGGGCTTTGAAGGTGCGGGCTGCGGAACTGGCTCGGAACGCAAAATCATCACAGAAATGAGCCTCTGTAGGGAAATTCGTCGGCTTTTGGAGCTGATCCTCTCGGATGGTAGCTCCTAGAGTAGTGGCAATTGCTAGTTCGTAGGAAGTGGGAATTCCTTTGACGATCGCTTCTAGGGCAGCAGCAGGGATTGGCTCAATCACTTGAATGGGATGCACTTCACCCTCTGCCTTGACAAAACAAGTGGCTAACCCTAGGACGAGATAATCATCGGCGGAGAGATCGGTGCTGTGGGGATAGGTGGCAGTTGAAGAAGAAGAAAGGTTCATAAAATATTGACAAAAATGATGATGGGCAGGGGTGAAACCAATGCAAACGACTGGATGTTTCTACCTGTACTGGGAATTGTATCTGTTGGATTCAGAGCATGAAAGGGAATGTTAGAAATTGAGTCAATTACATTGAAGTGTTTACAGAGGTAAAATCCGTAATTTCCACAGGCTATCAGCCTGCTGACCGGATCACTCTAGGCGCGAATCCGTAAGGTTGCGGTATGAACCCTTGAGATAGAAAGTTGATGATTGGTTAAAGATGAGCGATTTAACCGGACTAGCGCTATAAAATCGTGCATACAAAAAAGTAGGGTGGATCATTATCTGTCAACAGTCTATGGTTATTTTTTGAATCGCTCTAAAGAGTTATTTTGACCATGGGTGCCCAATGAGGATAATTTGCTCGTATGTTCACTTTCGTTTCTCCCACCAATCGTAAGTTTCGCCGAATCCATCGGTATCGGTTAGATCGACATCGCTTATTTCTGGGACACCAGGGGTCGATCTTGCTGTTGAGGTCGCGCAGAGGCAAACAACCACGACTGAATACTTTACGATCATCAACTCATTTATCTTTTAAAGAAGAAGATTTTCGAGATGGAGGCAATCTTCATTGGTTGGAAATAGCCGATCGGGATCGACTCCTCCGGCAACAGGCTCTCTTTGCGGCACAACGTGGGCAATATACGATCGCGATCTCAGGCCTGAATTGTCTGATCGAACGAAATCAAGAGAGTGCAGCAGATTACAATAATCGCGGTTTAGTGCATTTCCAATGTGGCAACTGGGCGGATGCACTTGCAGACTATAACTACGCAATTCGCCTCGACCCCAATTTGGCGAATGTCTACAATAATCGAGCTAATTACTATGCCGCTCAGGGAGATCTGTTTGCAGCGATTACAGATTATCAAACGGCGATCGAGCTGGATCCTCAAAATGTCAGGGCTTGGATTAATCAAGGGATTACGTTCCGAGAATTAGAGATGCATAGCCCCGCCATTGATAATTTTATCCAAGCACTAGAGATTAATTCTTCTGACCCGGATGTGAGTAACCAGGTCTTGTTAGAAGCCCATATTCACGCAGAATGTGGGCGTACCCATCACCTCTTTGGCGATTGGAACTGTGCCATCAATTCCTATTATCAAGCGTTAGACTGCTTGCAGCATGAAAGCCAAACCACAACCTATCCACCGCTGTGGTGGCAAGTGGATACTTGGTTAAACGAGCTACTGCAGCCAACAGTGGAAAGACGGGATTAGGCGATCGAACCTAATGATATGTCGATCAAAATGTTTAACCGCACCCATCAACCGTGCGTCCATCAACCGTGAACCCCTGAATGTGTTCCGATCGCCGTAGAGACGTTCCGGCGGAACGTCTCTACGGGTTTAATTGGGTAACCTGGGGACTGGGCGGCAGGGTTTTGCGATCGGTAGCAATTATTGGACGTTGCCCACCTTGGCAATTTTGCCGTCGGGTTTAACTTCCCATACGTCATAGGTACCAATCACGTCGCCATTTTCATCAATGTCTACATTGCCACTTGCCCCTTGATAGTTGATATCTTTGCCTTGACGGAGCATTTCTAGGGCTTTGCAGACATCCCCCACCTCTTCACCCGGCGCATTGGCAATTTCGCGCAGCTTGCTTTGAATTCCTTCACCCGTATTGCGCTTGGCCGCTTCAGCCGCTAGCACCAATAGAGCTGCTGCATCCCAGGAGTGAGCAGCATAGGCTTGCACAGGTCGCTTTAATTCTGCTTCCCAGATTTTGCTGAAGTCGGTTAGGGCTGTTCCACTTGCGCCAGGAATCGTGCCTAAAACCCCTGTAGCAATAAATTTGCCATCTTGCCCTTTGCCAACCTTAGCCGCCAACCCTTCATCATACATACCATCGGTCAGGAGCACCGGAATCCCTTGACTTACCCCTTGTTCATAGGCAGATTTGAGGATGAGACTTCCGGTTTCTCCGTACATGATGGCAGCTACGGCATCAGGCTTGTCTTGAAAAGCAGCGGCAGCTTCTGATTTCAGTGAGGTCGCTTTGGGGTCATAGCGCACGGGTTTTGCTTCATTGACGATCGTCCCTCCCAGTTTTTGGAAGGCGGTGACAAACTCCTTCTCGAAAGCAACCCCATAGTCATTGTTGATGGCGATCGTCGCTACTTTGCGGAAGCCACGATCGTAGGCAAGTTTTGCTAAGGCAGGGGCTTGATAGGCATCGGAAGGAGCCGTTCGAGCCCAGAATCCCTGAAATTCGTTGGCTTTTTTCGTAAAGTCTGGGCTGGTGCTACCAGGGGAGATCAACATTACCTTGCTGCGGGTAGCGACGGCAGCGGCAGCCATGGACACACTACTGCCAAAGGAACCAACAACTCCTGCGACTTTATCCACGGTGGTTAGTTTAGTCATGGCTTCTGTGCCCGCGCTGGGATCAGTTTGATCATTGGCGGCCACGAGTTCTACAGGCGCACCATTAATTCCGCCACAGCCATTGACGGTTTTCACCAGTATGGGAACGGAGGCAATCATGGGCTGACCCAGAGCGGCTAAATCTCCAGTGGATGGGAGAAGGGATCCCAGCTTGAGATTTTTGCTGCTGTCGGGTGCTGGCGATCCAGTCCCAGAAGAAGTAGAGGATGGGGTCTCAGTCGATTCTTGGCAGGCAACCGTGAACAGTCCTAACGCCAAGGTGAGGCTGGCTAGGGCGATCGCGTTCCGAATTTTCCGACGTTCCATTGGCTGGATTCGAGATTTCCGATTCATCAAACAACTCCTCAACTCACATCTGAAGTTCACCCGATCCTGCCGAGCTTGAAGGTCTCAAGATCGTAGCAAGATTGTAGTTAAGGTTAGCGGTTATTGGAGCGAGGGTCTAGGGGAAATTCAGAAGTTTGCAGGCTCTCACCAACAAAAAAGGTTCCTCATGGAACCTGAATCAAGTCTTGAAAACTGTCCACTATCTTGCTTTTAAAACGGAGAGAGAGGGATTCGAACCCTCGGTACGGAGTTACCTGCCGTACAACAGATTAGCAATCTGCCGCTTTCGACCACTCAGCCACCTCTCCAGGCTTCGATTCACAACTATAGCAGAAAAATGTTTGCTTGAGTTGTGAATCTGAAAAAATATTGTCACTTTCTAGCGGCAAGCCAATGCAAACAGAACCAGCATGGCATTTACAGCATAGAACCAGCCCACGATTTGGGTCTCCGTCCAGCCACTCAGTTCCAGGTGGTTGTGATAGGGCGACATCTTAAAAAAGCGTTGACCGACTCCATCAGCATTCTTTGTGAGCTTGAAGTAGCTAACTTGGATGATGACCGAAATGGTTTCCCAGAAAAAGAGACCGCTGACTAGGAGCAAAGCAAAGAGGGAGTTACTCAATAGCCCGATCGCTGCCAAGGCACCGCCCAAAGCAAGGGAACCAGTATCGCCCATAAAAACCCGTGCCGGATTGCGGTTATGGGCTAAAAATCCCAGACAACTGCCACTCAAGCAAGCGCAGAACAGCATTAATTCGGGATGACTAGACGAAACGATTGCGCCCATTCCTAGGAGGGCGATCGCCACCGTGCCACCTGCTAAACCATCAACGCCATCGGTCAGGTTGGTGGCATTGCTTTCTGCCACCAAAACGAAGCCTGCTAGCAGCCAGAAGAGCGATCCCAGGGGTAATGTCAGCCCAAAAGGCAGTAGCACAGCGGTAGACAGGTTTTGAGTCAAGAGGAGCCACAGGCAGAAGAGAGCTGCAAAGCTGATTTGTAGCCCCATCTTCATGCGAGGTGAAATCCCTTTGTTAGACTTGCGTCGGATAATTTCCCAATCGTCGAAGAATCCAATACTGGCATAGGCTGCCGTCAATGCGGAGACTGCCATCACATTCGGATGAAACCCAGACCAGAGCAGTGCCACAATCAAGGCAACGGGAACAAAGAAGGCTCCTCCCATCGTCGGGGTACCTGCTTTCTTCAAATGCGCCTTCGGTCCATCTTCTCGAATGATCTGACCTGCTTTCAAAGCTCGCAGCATGGGAACAGCTACACAGCCAGCGAGGGCTGATAACGCTGCCGAGACCACCAAGGGCAAGGTTAAAGAATTAAATTGCAGGAAAAAGCGTCCACTCCAGAGATCAAACAGAGATGCAGCGCCCGCCAAACCCAGTACTAGGAGCAGGAATAACCGAGTTCCTGATAGGCTGAACGAACGACTCGAAAATAACTTAGCATCCACAACTCACTCACTCCACACTATAACCTGAACGAAACTGTCCCCTATTTGGAGTCATTCATCACTTGCTGAAGGCGATCGAGTGCCTAGAAAATTCCGCGTCTAGAAAATTAGTCTTCTAGATCACCCAGATCTTCATCGTCATCATCAAAATCAAAAGATGCATCGTCTCCGCCCATCAAATCGTTGATTTCTTCTTCGTCATCCACGTAGTCGAAATCTCCCGCTTGGCGTGCCCGTAGCCGCCCATTTTGCTCCAACCAATCTAGAATGGAAGCTTCCTGCTTGAGCGGAATCACGCTGGCAGGCTTATTGCGGGGTTCTTCACGAAGAGAAGGGTTATAAACCATGAAAGGGTCTCCCAAACATATTGTTCCTCGAAGCTAAACCGATGCTCCGAATACGCTGCTCTCAATAGGTCGCTTGCAATACTTGGCTCAGCTTCGACGATTTCTAACGATTTTCGCCTACATCTGAAAAAGTAACCAGAGTTTAGCACCGACTTGCCTATTTGCGACATCCATACATCATGAAATCTTCAATTTGATCGCACATGATTCAGGAAAACCTGGGTCTCGGCGCTATAGAGTAGCATATCCTCTGGGAATATAGCGCAGGTCAGTAGGAATAGAAAAGCGTTTTACTAGACATTTTCGCCAAGGGTTTTCAGAATCCGGTCAAGATTGAATAAATTAGAAGCACTTTAGAAGCACTTTCAGAAGAATCCAGTCAGAAGCATTAAGCAGGCTTAGGGGGAAGGAATCATGCTGTATAAGTCTGAATTGATGGAAAAACTTGCGGCTAGCGATCGCGGTTTGGCAGTAACTTCTGCCCAACGAACTGAAATTGCCATGACGATCGCCCGTTTGGAAGACCAGAACCCAACTCCCCGACCGACCGAAGCGGTTGAGCGATTAGAGGGGGATTGGCAATTGCTCTATACCACCAGTCGCGGCATCTTGGGACTCGATCGCATCCCTTTTAATCACTTAGGGGCAGTCTATCAATCGATTCGGCTCCCGGCTGATACTTCATATCCCCGCCTATACAATGTGGCTGAAATTTCTGGGATCCCTGGGCTGGCTGGATTGGTTGCCGTTTCTGCTACCTGCGTTCCAGTTTCCCCCCTGCGAGTATCGGTGCGGTTTGATCGGTCAATTGCAGGGTTACAGCGGGTGATTGGGTATCGTTCCGTGCAGGGGTTCATTCAGCAAATTGAGGCAGGTCAGAAGTTCCTGGGGTTGGATTGGGCGATCGCGCCTCGCAATCAGAATGGTTGGCTGGAGATTACTTACCTGGATGACGATTTGCGGGTGGGGCGGGGGAGTGAAGGTAGTGTTTTTGTACTGTCAAGAGTAGGATAGAAATAGTTGTGAAGTAAGAAGATGCGAATTTCCCAAGCGCATTTGATGCGGCTTTCCACTTGCCCGCGCCAGTTCCAGTATCTGTTTCTGGATCAGCTCGGTTTGGCTCTGGAAACAGAAGAGCAAACTCGGTTGCTGCAGGGGAGCCAGTTTCATCAGTTGATCCAGCAATGGGATCTGGGTTTGCCGATCGCTCCACTGTTGCAGACCCACCCCCAGCTTGACCAATGGTTTCAGCAGTTTCAAGCGGCGATCCCGCAAATTTTACAACTGCCGATGGATAGCGATGCAGAATGTCTGACCCGCTTGAGTGAGCAGAAGCAGATTTTGGACTGGGAAGGGCAGGCGCTGGTGGTGGTCTATGACCTGTTGTTACTGGGGGATCGACAAGCCCACATTTTGGATTGGAAAACCTATGGAAAACCGCAACAGGTCGATCGGTTGGCGAACCATTGGCAGACGAAGTTGTACCCGTTTGTGCTAGCAGAAACGAGTGACTATGAGCCAGACCAGATCAGCATGACCTACTGGTTTTTCGAGGGAGATTCCTGCCAGGAAGTGCAACCAGCTCAATCCTTAACCTTTCCTTGGAGTCGGGATCGTCATATGGTCGTAGCTACAGAGTTGACGCAGTTGCTGAACCAGTTTGCTCAATGGTGGCAAGCCTATGAATTGCTCGGCAGCGATTTTCCCCAGGTGGTTCCCCAGGCAGGTCATTGTCAGGTGTGTCCCTTTCAAATGAAGTGCGGGCGATCGATGCTAGAGGAGACCCAGGCTGCAGCCGAGCCGAGTGGGCTGGGGTTTGCTGCGATTCCGGAAATTGTGCTGTAGGGGGGAGGGGGGCAATCACCATGGATGAACGGGCTTGGATTCTGTCTGATGAATCTCCTCCGGCGGAATTTGTGCAATGGGTGCAGCAACTGAGTGGCTTGACGGGACATTCCTTGGCTACGATTCTCTGGCGGCGGGGGTATCGCGATCGCTCGGCGGTACAAGCTTTTCTCAAACCAACTCTGCTAGTGCCCACTGAACCCTCCAGCCCCCCCGATCCAACCCAGGAAGCGGCAGTAGACCTGGATCCCTTGACCCGTGAAATGCAGTTGGCGATCGCTCGGCTGCAAACCGCTTGGCAAACTCAAGAAAAAGTGGCGATTTGGGGCGACTTTGATGCCGATGGTGTGACGGCAACGGCGGTGCTGTGGGATGGGCTAGGGCAGTTTTTTTCCAAGGGCGATCGCTTGACCTATTACATTCCCAATCGTCTGACGGAATCCCATGGGTTATCTCAGGCAGGGCTAGCCCAATTGGCGGCACAGGGCTTTACCCTGGTGGTCACATGCGATACGGGCAGCACGAACCGAGTGGAAATCGACGAGGCACACCGCTTGGGGGTCGAGATCATTGTCACCGATCACCATACCTTGCCAGCCCAACGGCCTCCCGTCGTGGCGATCGTCAATCCCCGCTATCTCCCAGCCGATCATGCTTGGGCAACCCTGTCTGGTGTAGCGGTTGCCTATAAATTAGTGGTGGCGCTCTATCAAGCCCTGCCCCAGGTGCCCCAGCAGCCCGTGGAGTATTTGTTAGATCTCGTGGCGATCGGTCTGGTGGCAGATTTAGTGGAACTGAGGGGAGATTGCCGAGCCATGGCTCAGCAGGGGATTCAGCGGTTGCAAACCCAAGCAAAACTCCAAACTGCCACCCGACCTGGACTCTACCATCTGCTTGATTTTTGTCGGCGGCGGGGCGATCGGGCGACGGATATTGCCTTTGGGATTGGACCTCGGATTAATGCGGTCAGTCGCATTCAGGGCGATGCCCATTTCTGTGTTGATTTACTCACGAGCCGGGATGCCGCGTATTGTCGCCAGTTAGCAGAGGCAACCGAGTTGGCCAATACTCGACGGCGAGCCTTGCAGCGAGAAGTGGCTGATCAGGTGATGGCGCGGGTGCAGCAGTTGGATCTTTCCACGACGGCGGCGATCGTTCTAGCAGATCCGCAATGGCATCCCGGTGTATTGGGTTTGGTAGCGAGTCAGGTAGCGCAGGAGTTAGGAAGACCGACCTTGTTACTCAACTTAGAAAGCACTGGGGAAACAGGGTTGGCAAGAGGATCGGCGCGATCGGTGAATGGCATTGATCTCTATCAATTGGTCAGCCAGCAAGCGCATCTCTTACATCGCTTTGGGGGGCATCCCTTTGCAGCAGGTCTCAGTTTGCCGATCGCCAATCTACCGCTCTTTACGACGGCAATTAATCAAGCACTCCGGCAACAACTCGCAGGGGAAATGCCACCACCACCGCCGTTTAAGGGTGATCTGCAAGTGACTGTGGCAGATTTAGGGCTACCGCTTTATCGGGAACTGCGGGCGATCGAACCCTGTGGCATGGGCAATCCTATTCCAGTGCTGTGGTTGAAAAATGTTTGGTTTACCCAAGTCAGCCACGCTAATCTCAAGGATCAGCGTGGGGGCAAGGTGACCTATATCCAAACCCGCTTTCAACTGTGGGATGAGAGTGGCTCCACTGGAATTCATGGCACCTGGTGGGGACATTACCGGGAAGAAATCCCCGAAGGGCGTTGTGATGTTTTGGTAGAACTGGAAAATAATCTCTACAAAGAACGGTATGAGGTGCGCTTAGTGGCAGTGCGATCGGCTGTAGCAGACCCCTCAACTCCCCCAGATCCTCCACTCCGCTCCCTCTCTGATTCGCCGCTGCTCGATTGGCGACAAGCTGTACCTGAAACCCGATCGATCGCCGTTCTGCCCCTCACCCGTTGCCCCACCCGTTGGACGGAATTGATTCTTTGGTACCGCCGTGCCCAACAACAACAGCAAGCCTTGGCTTTGGCCTATGCCAGACCGGAGGCGCTTGACAAGATGCAATGCTGGCAACAATTGATTGGGATTGCCAAGTACCTCAGCCGCACCCAACAGCCCGCTTCCCCCCAGCAATTACTACAAAAGCTCAACATTTCGGCAGCCAGTTTACAGGTGGGCTTGGCAGCTTTACAAGCGATCGCATTCCATCTCGAAATGACCCCAGATGGGATTCAGATAGTTGCTCCCCCAGTTTTCCCAACTCTGACTCAGTTACAGGTTGCTGCAGTTCCTTTCTACAGGGCGCTCCAGGAAGAACAGTTTCGTCGGCAATATTTTATGCAAGTTTCTCTCTCACTCATTCACCAGGTGCTTGAAACCTCTTCTAGTGCTAATTCCTCTAATGCTGAGGCGACAGACTTTTCCTAAGTTTGTAAAGTTTAATGCAGAAATTTAAATTGTAAAGATCTAGACACATTATTATACAAACTATTGTAAAGTCTTTACAAAATGCTTCTACCTTACGAGGGATTGTTCAGAGGATTTGAACAAGTTTTAATGAAGCGAGAGGGATTCTACCGTTTAGAAAATCAATCATTTAATGGCTATGGCACGCTTAAATGCTTGGGTGCAGTCATCGGAATCCGATCCAAGTGCCCCATTTTTAACTCATCACTGTGTTCCAACACTTTTTTCTGAAACCTGTGCCGATCGTTCAACATCAGAGCAGCCCCTTGGAGCTTCTAAATTGTTTCTCCTGAATTCTATTCCGCCCGAAAGGGTGGGAATTCATGGTGAGTACGATCATCAAGGCTTAGCGAAGCGGGTGAAGCTAGCATTTCAGGAGCAACTCGGTCTAACAGCTCTGACAAATTTGCGCATTTCCCAGCGGGGACGTGTGGTGATTTTGATGGGTAAAGTTTTGAACTATACGGTGCTTTGCCGCATGGTGGGAATTGCTCAATCCGTCGATGGAACCGCTTTTGTGGAAACCGATGGGGTTAATTTGTTGGAAAGCCTACCAGCTTAATGCCGTCCAGCAACTGAATGCCCCAGCGGCTTACTAGATCCCAACCTATTCCCATTTTGAGACAGACAGGTTTTGCGATATTTCGCGAAATGGCTAAGCCAAAGATGGCTAAGCCAAAGATGGCTAATTCACTGGGTGCTGACCATAGGTGGGAAGCGTGTTTGCCCAATGGGGGCGATCGCCCTGGAGCCATGCTTGTCTTGCTAATTGCCATAGGGCAGATACGGCAAAGCCTTGTTGGCTGGGGGTTTCAATGACAAAGTAGGGGTGATTCAGTTGTGCTAATTTAGTCTGCCAAGCCGTTTCTGATAGGACAGAATCTGGTAAGACGGCGGTAGGGTCAATGGAGCGCCCCCCAAGGGAATCTGACTGAGCCGCATCAATCTGATACAGAGCGGTATGTAGTTCTCCACGCTGGGCTGGCATTTGCACAGCAATCAAAGAAGTAGATAGTGGCAAATTCCCACGCTGCTCGGGATCTTGCAGAGTGGCTTGAGCGATCGCTGCGAGGCTGGAGTAACCAAACAGGGGTAGATTTAACTGCTGAGCAAGGGTACGCGCCATCACAACGCCTAACCGCGTGCCTGTAAACCCACCGGGACCTTTTGCCACTGCGATGAATGCAAGATCTTGCCAAGCCTGAGGAAGCAAAAAATCCAGGACGATCTGCTGCAACTGTCCTGAAACTTCACGACCTAGATTCCAAGTTTGCCAGCGAATGGGTTGATCTGGACTGAGGGGGGCTGGAAGTTGATCTGGATTGGGTTGACTTGTCAGGAACGACTGGGATGACAGCGGTTTCGCAAGCAATTCTGCCGTGGGGGAGGAGCCTGCTGCTGGAGAGGCGACCGCGCCGATCGCCAGTCCCAATTCTGGACTACTGGTATGAATGGCAAGACCAAATGGCATCGTGATCTGAATTGTCCTAATTAACTGTCTGGGTCTAATGCTTTGATGCGTCGGGTCGCGATCGCCTGCTGTAGCCCGATCACCACCACCATATTAGACAGGGTGAGGAAAAATTCTGCTCCCCCATGCAACCAATCCACATTTGCCAGTTCTTTACTGTAGGCAATTTTGGCGTAAATGCCAGCGGGAATTGTAATGGCGACAAACAAGAGTAAGAGATAGAACCCTGCAAGAACTAAGCGAGGAGCCTGCCCTGATTTGGTTAAAAACCAGAGAAACCCCAAGTAGGGAAATAGGGAGAGGGCAAACAGCGTTTCCTTAGACAGGGTGAACATGAGAGAGGTTTTCCTTCAAAAGTTTGAGATCTGGTAAATAGGTAAAACTTAGGGTTTTATTAGGGTTTTACTAGTGTCCGCTGCTTCCAAATCCACCAGGCTGCTGCCATCAGTGTGATATTTCCCACCAGTGTCATCCAAGCTTGCAGGGTCACCAACCACTCCAGCGCAGGCAAATTATCAAAAAAATGCCAGGTACAGGCGCACATTGCACTCACTAAAGCCGGTAACATCCCCCAGGACAGCGATCGCCAAGCACGATACCCCGTCACAGCGGCATAGCGCCACACTAGCCAGATTGCGGCAATCCACTCTATAACACTTGAAACATGAATAATCCAAGTCGGTATTGATAATGCATTCATGACAGATTTGTCGTCCCTTCCTTGCTCCGACTTGCAAATCTACCATGTTGAATGCCCTAGTTTCGACTATCTTGGACTCTGATGACAACTATAACGACGACAAAATTGTCACCTAATTTGCCATGCCAGTTCCCTTTGAACCGTCTGATCTGATGTCTCGGCTACCCCAAAAAAAAGCACTCTTGTGTGGCTACTATGGCATGGGGAATGCAGGCGATGAAGCACTCATGGTTACGTTGATGCAAATGCTGCCTGCCCATATCACACCGATCGTCCTATCCAAAATGCCGCAGCAAACCCGCGATCGCTATGGGGTAGAAGCTTACGATCGCTGGCATTGGCGAGAATTATGGAAAGCGTTCCAGCAGGCAGATATTTTTATCTGGGGAGGGGGGAGTTTGATGCAAGACACCAGCAGTGTCATCAGCCCGCTGTACTATGCCGGATTAATGAAACTCGCTCAACTGAAGGGATTGACCACGATCGCCTGGGCACAAGGCTTGGGACCCCTCAAACAGTCCTACAACCGTTGGATGACCCGGCATGTTCTAGATCGGTGTGATGCCGTGAGCGTGCGCGATCGCGCTTCTTCTGAGCTACTCCAGCGCTGGAATATTCCCCATAAATTGGCACCGGATCCGGTTTTGGCTTTAGCAGGAAAATCGATCGAGGGACTGACGGATGGGTTGAGTTCAGACCAGTCCCGCACAGCCGTTTCTCTGTCCGCCCAGGGAACTTTCTCCGCCGATCTGCCTCGCCCTTGGATCGCTGTGAATCTCCGCCAGCACCGGACCCTTAGCCCAACGGATGTACAAATCTTGGGACAAGCGTTACAGCAGCTTCAGCAGAAAACCCGAGGGACGATCTATTTCCTGCCCTTCCAAGCTAGTTTGGATCTGGCGATCGCTCAACAACTCCAGCCCACGATTCCCCAAAGTCAGATCTTACAAATTGAGGATCCACAACTCTTGAAAGGATTATTTCGGGTGATGGATTTGACGATCGCAATGCGGCTCCATGCGGTG
>JAYKGX010000268.1:0-12567 GCA_035285565.1 Synechococcales cyanobacterium | reverse complement strand
CTCTCCCCCTCCCCCTCCCACACCTCATCCCTCAAAGCAAACCACCCCCAAGGTTGATGAAAAGTCCTGGAAGCGGCACAATGGATACCAGTTTTTTGTAAATTTTTGCAAGTTGTTACAAGTCCATCTTGACTGCCATTAGAGAGTCCCCTATGTTGCAAGCCTACCGTGCCCATGTTGCCGATCGCGCCGACCAAGGAGTGCCACCATTGCCCCTGGATGCCCAACAGACGGCGGATCTGTGCGAATTATTGAAAAATCCTCCCAGCGGTGAAGAAGCATTCCTGCTAGAGCTACTGCGCGATCGCATTCCCCCCGGAGTCGATCAAGCCGCCTACGTCAAAGCAGGCTTCCTCACCGCGATCGCCCAGGGAGAAATCACCTCTCCCCTTGTCTCCCCAGAAAGTGCCGTGGAATTGCTGGGAACCATGATGGGGGGCTATAACGTGCGATCGCTCATCGACCTGCTGAGCCATGCCAATGCCACCCTCGCCCAAGCTGCCACCAATGCCCTGAAAAAAACACTGCTGGTCTACGATGCCTTCCATGATGTCCAGGAACTGGCAGAAGCAGGCAATACCTATGCGCAACAAGTGCTGCAGTCCTGGGCTGATGCAGAATGGTTCACCAACCGATCGCCCCTGGCAGAATCGATTACTGTGACCGTGTTTAAAGTTCCCGGCGAAACTAATACTGATGACCTGTCACCTGCCACCCATGCCACCACTCGCCCGGATATTCCCCTCCATGCCATGGCGATGTTGGAAACCCGACTCCCTGGTTCGCTGGCAGTGATTGCAGAGCTGAAGCAAAAAGGGCATCCTGTCGCCTATGTGGGGGATGTGGTAGGAACAGGATCATCCCGCAAATCTGCCATTAACTCAGTGCTCTGGCATATGGGTGAAGATATTCCTTGTGTCCCTAACAAGCGATCGGGCGGCTTCGTGATTGGCGGCAAAATTGCACCAATCTTTTTCAATACTGCTGAGGATTCAGGTGCCCTGCCGATCGAATGTGATGTGACGCAACTGGAAACGGGAGATGTGATTACCATCTATCCTTACAAAGGTGAGATTGTGAATGCTAAGGGCAATGCGATCGCAACCTTTACCCTCAAACCCGATACCATCCTGGATGAAGTCAGAGCGGGAGGCCGCATTCCATTATTGATTGGCAGAACCCTGACCGATAAAGCCAGAAACGCCTTGAACCTACCGGTGAGTGACTTGTTTGTCCGCCCACAAGCACCGATCGAAACAGGCAAAGGCTACAGCTTAGCCCAGAAAATTGTCGGTAAGGCTTGCGGTGTCGTAGGCGTTCGTCCAGGCACTTCCTGCGAACCCCATATGACCACCGTCGGCTCCCAAGATACCACCGGACCCATGACGCGGGATGAACTGAAAGAACTGGCTTGCCTCGGCTTCAGTGCGGATCTCGTCATGCAAAGTTTCTGCCACACCGCCGCCTATCCCAAACCCGTCGATCTCAAAACCCATGCGGAACTACCTGATTTTATTAATAATCGCGGTGGCGTTTCGTTGCGACCGGGGGATGGCATCATTCACTCCTGGCTGAATCGCATGTTACTACCAGACAGCGTAGGGACTGGTGGCGATTCCCACACCCGTTTCCCCTTGGGAATTTCCTTCCCCGCTGGCTCAGGTCTGGTGGCTTTTGCTGCTGCCCTGGGAGTGATGCCCTTGGATATGCCAGAATCGATCCTCGTGCGCTTTAAGGGGGAACTGCAACCGGGGATTACCCTGCGCGATATCGTCAATGCCATTCCCTACGTTGCCATTCAACAAGGCAAACTCACCGTTGCCAAGGAGAATAAAATCAACGTCTTTTCCGGCAAGATTATTGAAATGGAAGGACTCCCTGATCTCAAGCTAGAACAGGCATTTGAGTTAACCGATGCAACAGCAGAGCGATCGGCCGCCGGTTGTACCATTGCCCTCTCGATCGATACCGTGAGCGAATATTTAAGTTCCAACGTAGCATTGCTGAAAAACATGGTTGCCCGTGGCTATGGTGATGCGCGAACCATTCTACGCCGGGTGAAGCAAATGGAAGCCTGGTTAGCCAATCCCGTGTTGCTGGAAGCAGATTCCGATGCAGAATATGCGGAGGTTCTGGAAGTAGATCTAACTCAAATTACCGAACCTTTGGTAGCTGCGCCCAATGACCCAGACAATATCAAAACCCTCTCAGAGGTAGCTGGAGATCCCGTTCAGGAAGTCTTTATTGGTTCCTGTATGACCAACATTGGGCACTATCGCGCAGCCGCTAAGGTCCTAGAAGGTCAACCGGCCTTGGAGAATGTACGGCTGTGGATTGCGCCCCCCACCCGCATGGACGAAACCCAGTTGCGCAAGGAAGGGATTTATAGCACCTTTGAAGCGGTCAAAGCTCGCACCGAAGTTCCCGGTTGTTCACTCTGCATGGGCAATCAAGCCAGGGTCGAAGACAATACCACTGTGTTTTCCACCTCCACTCGCAACTTTAATAACCGGATGGGTAAAGGAGCGCAGGTTTACCTAGGGTCAGCGGAATTGGCTGCTGCCTGTGCGCTCTTAGGTAAACTGCCTACGGTGGATGAGTACAAAGCGATCGTGGGCAACAAGCTGGATCCCCTAGCTGCTGATCTCTACCGCTATCTTAACTTCGACCAAATTGCCGGATTTGAAGACGAAGGACGGGTGGTCTCTAGGGAGGAAGAAGCACAACTGATGGCAACCGTTGGCTAATCGATTCACCCATTGATTGTCTTGATTGTCTAACGAGTTGATTCAGGCATCGGAATTAAATCACCGCACAATTTAATCACCTCCAATTCGTAGCGATTTGGGTTGAGGCTAACGAAACTCAATTTTTTCAGAGGGGTTGGGTTACCCTTCGGGAAGCAAGCTACATCCTTCCAACCTACACAGATGATTTAATTCACGCGCCTAATTAGCCAACAGAATAAACCAACATCCTGGGGTGAGCTGCGGTTCACCCTTTTTTTGTGACTTGCCCTGAATTTGGGTGAAAATTCGATGCATTGCTGTTTCTACATGCAGAAGAAACTCCTCAGAGACATCCTCCTATAGGATGATAAAACAAAATCGAAATTCAAATTAAATCCATGTTTTTAAAGCATAAGTAAAGGTCTGAGGTGCCTATCGTCAAGAATTGATGATAGGCAGGTTGTCTTGGCTATGATGGTTGCAGTGACCCTGTTGTGTAGAACACTTTGCTATGCGGACTAAATTTGAAGACCAACTTGAGCAATTGTATGCCCTCGATCGTCAGACGTGGAGACAATGGCTAATTCAACACCATCAAGATTGCCCAGGGATTTGGTTGGTATATTACAACGTGAAGAGCGGCAAACCTAGTATTAAATACCGAGATGCCGTTAAAGAAGCGCTCTGTTTTGGCTGGATTGATAGTAAAGTGCGATCGCTGGATGAAGAACGGTATATGCAGATCTTCACACCCCGCAAAACTAAGAGTGTTTGGTCGAAACTGAACAAGCAATATGTCGAAGAATTAATAGCAGAAGGGCTGATGACAGAAGCTGGACTTGCTAGAATTCAAGCTGCCAAAGAGGATGGGTCCTGGCATTCGTTAGACAACATTGAAGCCCTGATCATTCCTCAAGACTTACAAGCTGCTTTGGAAGCTCATCCCCCTGCACAACAGCACTTTGCACAATTTAGTAACAGCATGAAAAAGAATACGCTCTATTGGATTGAAAGTGCCAAACGCCCCAGCACCCGATCCCATCGTATTGAGAGAACGATTCTCGCTGCGATCGAAAATCGCAGCCCATTACAGCGCCCGCTCTAAAAGCGCCCTTACCAGCCCCAACTGCCGGGTTCCCCCTTAAAGGGTCCCACAATATCTTGGGTAATCCAACCCCCATAGAAATTGCCCGGTTGGGGCGTTACAACCTCTCCATCCACCAAGCAGCGATCCATCGGTCCTGCATAAAAAGCAACATAGTTGCGAATCACCTCAAAGGCTGGGGTGGGCATTGCATAATACCAAGCCACATTGGGCAGTTGATGACCGTTGACTGAAAGGGTGTAATAACTGCCTTGCCCCTTCCATTCACAGAACGTGGTGCGGGGAGAGGGCAATAGATATTGCTGTTGAATATCGTCCAGTGGGATATAATACACAGGCGGGTGGCTCGTTTCTAAGACACGATAGGCTGATCGCGTATCTGCAATAACCACAGCATTGAAAATAATCTGAATATGTTTCTGAGTCGGTTCTACTCTAGGAGGGCGGGGATAGTCCCATACCGATTCCTGACCAGGCTGAGGTTCGATAGGCTGAATTGCAGACATAGGGATGGATCAAGGCGTAATGGAGCAAGGTGTGATGAATCAAGACATTGAATGGACGAGATTAGACAAACTCGATGGGAGACAATTGCATCGGTGACTGTTGCACGAGTAACGGTTGTCAGAATCATGTTTGCGCTAGCACCGAGTCGCGATCGCAAACCGCTCCACCCCTTCTAGATCCCGTGCGAGTCGAATCTCCTGGTATTGCCCCTGAGATGTCAACAGTTGAACCACTGAGTCTGCCTGTCCTTTCATCATCTCTACCATCCAAACGCCTCCTGAGACAAGAGCAGCAGGAGCAATTTCTACCAGATGTCGTAGGCAATTTAACCCATCCATCCCTCCATCGAGCGCTAAATGAGGTTCATGCTGTCTCACTTCTGGCTCTAATTCCAAAACCATCGCTGTAGGAATGTAGGGTGGATTGGAAATAATTCCTATTAATGGTTGACCTGCCAAGGGATCTAACCAACTGCCTTGATGAAATTGAATTCGATCGCCAAATCCACAGGCTTGGGCATTGTCTTGGGCAATTGCTAGCGCTTCGGCACTGAGATCAACTGCATGAATTTGCGCCTGGGGCAACAACACCGCTAACCCGATCGCGATCGCCCCACTCCCGGTTCCTAAATCCACCCAATGCCCTGTTTGGAGCGCTTGGTGCTGAACAGTTGAGCGATCTGTCTGTAGGAGAAATTCTTGCAAGTGTTCAATCAAACATTCCGTTTCCGGACGCGGAATCAACACAGCGGGCGAAACTTTCAACTCAAATTGCCGCCAAGTCGTTTTGCCCACCAAGTATTGGAGTGGAACGCGATCGACCCGTCTGGTTTGCCAGACCGATTGCAACCGGAACCAGGGTATTGTGATCCCCACCGAGGGCATGGTTTTGTAAGTTTCTAAGCGTAAACTGAGTCGATCTAACTCGGTGACCGACTCCAGAAACCAATCCAATTCGCCAACGGGCACCTGGGCGGCGATCGCCTCTACTCGCGCTTGGGTATACCATTGCCACAGCTCAGCACCAGAAACTTGTTCATCCATAGGGGATGGATCCAAACAATGAATAGCAGGAACCCACCTAGATCTGCCCCATCAGAGACGACCTAAGCAGGCTCCTAGAAAAAATAGCGTTTAGAAATTTCACAACGGGTTGGAGGACAACGGGTTGGAGAACAACGGGTTGGAAAACAACGGGTTGGAAAACAACGGGTTGAACTACTTCTTAGGCGGTGTAGCAGACTTGTTAGCAGGTTGAGCTGCGGGTTTATTCGCAGGTTGGGGCGCAGGTTTGGTTTGCCCGCTGGGCTGCTGTTTTTGCAAGGTTTGGATGAACTGAATCGACTCTAACGACGGCACCAAGACAATTTTTTCCAACTGTGGATCCTTTTGGGTCGTCATCGCCTCCAGCACCCCTTCTAAGGGAAAGACTTCAATATCGGCAGAGTTGGCCAAATCCGGCTGTTGTTGCTTAAAGCGATCGAGCAATGCCTGGAGTTGCTCTTTATCAAAGAACATCGGAATCACGGACTGATTGCCCTGTTGAATCGTCAGGAAGCCTTTTTCTTTATCCTTACCGGCACGGGCCGCAAAGAGGGGAGTGCCAGGAAATTGTTGAGCTTTCGGATCCACCTTCTTCAGAATTGCCACCGCAGAATCTAGCTGCTTCTTGGTCGGCACATAGACAAAATCCAGTTGGGGTTGCTTGCCTTGGTTCTTGCGTTCCAGGTCATACACCTCTGCCAGAGAAATTGGCACGACCTTGACGTTCTTCGCCACTTCTGGGCTTTGTTGCTTGAGGCGCTCTAGGAAAGCTTGAGCATCCTGCTGACTGATGAAGACCCCGGCGGCAGGATTGCCCTTCTGACCATTGGGCGGAGAAGCCACTAAGGGCGCACCCTGAGCATCCGTGATCGTGAATACAGGAATGCGGGTCAGCTTCTGAGTAATTTGTTCGGGGGTGAGGGCAAGCGCCTGGAGTCCACCCAAAACGAGGGCACCTAGCAAGGTTCCTGCTGCAACGCTTGTTTTCGCGATCTGACGAATCCTCAAATTCATGACAACTCCTGCAATGATACTTGCTTGGAAAAGGTTTGGCTTACGAAACGAATAACATACTACTCAATTTGCCTTCTCATTCTGCGCGATCGGGTGATTTCTGTAAATTTTTCCTTGAGAAACAGCCGCAAATCCCTGAGAGTCCTGAGGCAGACAAGGGAGATGCCTCCTGCGCACTTAATCTAGAGAAATCTAGAGAAATCTAGAGAAATTTAGAACAATTAATCTAGAGGAATCCAGTCTTAGGAGCTTTAAGATAGGCATTTTGGATCAGACAATTTGAGTATGACCCTTGAGACGGCAATTATAACGAATCAGTTCCACAAAATTTGCTTGACAGAAATTGTACAGAATAGATGTTCCCCTTCCCACCCTAAAATCCGTTTCCCCACCGAGCAACCCTGCAAATCTGCTAGGCTAGAAAGGCTTTTTTCCGATCCACCGCCCTTAAATAGCCCGCACGATGACTGCCTCTTCTAACTTCTCTTCAGATCCCTCGCGATCGCCCCAGTCTCCCACCGCATCTGTGAATGACTGGCGCTTGTTTTTGCGGCTGAAACCCTACGTCCTGCGGAACCGAACCCCATTAGGGCTGGCAGTCTTCCTGCTCTTACCCAGTGCGATCGCTCGGGCCGTGCAACCCCTCTTGATTGGTCAAGCCATTTCGCTCCTGCGGCAAGAACCTTCCGCTTGGAGTTTTCTGCGATCGCAACCGCTGTCGGATGGGTTGATGAGCCTCTCGTTGCTGCTGCTGTTGACGATGGTGGGACGGTTGGTGCTGGATGCCAGCCAAGGATTTTTGGTACAAAAAGCAGGTCAGCGGATTACAGCAGACATTCGCTACGACTTATTTGCCCATGTGACTGCATTGGCGGTGCGTTTTTTCGATCGCACTCCTGTGGGAAAATTAATCACTCGCTTAACCAGTGATGTGGATGCTTTGGGGGAAGTTTTTTCGGCTGGTGCGATCGGCATTATCAGCGACTTTGTGCTTATGATGACCATTTTGGCACTGATGTTTATCAAACAATGGCAATTGGCATCTCTTTTATTAGTTTTACTAATTCCGACTGCGTTATTAATCATTTATCTTCAGCGTCGCTATCGCCTTGCCAATTACAAAGCACGGGATGAACTCTCTAGCCTCAATGCCATGTTGCAGGAAAATATTCTGGGCGTAGGCGTAGTGCAAATTTTTCGGCGGGAACGGCTCAATAGCGAATTATTCAATCAAGTTAATCGCCAATACATCCAGGAAATTGATGCCACAATTTTCTATGATTCGGCAGTATCGGCAACCTTGGAATGGGTGGCACTCGTGGCGATCGCTGTGGTTTTAGCGGTCGGGGGTTGGTTTATTTTGGGTGACCGTTTAGATATTGGCACCTTATCTGCTTTTATCCTGTTTGCCCAAACCTTATTTGATCCTCTGCGGCAGTTTGCTGAAAAATTCACAGCAATCCAAGCTGGTTTTACAGCCGTTGAGCGCATTAGTGATGTGTTGAATGAACCGATCGAAATTCAAGATCGCGCTCCATCCCAGAACTTGCAACGGGCGATCGACCAACCCGTGCGCGGAGAAATTCGGTTTGAGCAGGTTTCCTTTGGCTATAAACCCCATGAATTTGTGTTGCATGACTTGAATTTTACGATTCAGCCCGGAGAAAAAGTGGCGCTGGTCGGTCCTACCGGAGCTGGGAAAAGTTCTATTATCCGCCTGCTCAGTCGGCTGTATGAACCGCAGCAGGGTCGAATTCTGTTAGATGGTGTGGATATTAACGATTTACCCCAAGCAGAACTGCGTCAACGGATTGGCATTATCTTGCAGGATGGATTTATTTTTGCAGGTGATGTGAATAGCAACATTACCCTAGGAGAACAATACAGTCGCGATCGCATTCAGGCAGCCGCCGAGAAAACCAATGTAGCGCTTTTGATTGAACAACTGCCCCAGGGGTACAACACCCAACTGCGAGAACGGGGGACTAATCTTTCGGGCGGACAGAAACAACTGATTGCCTTTGCAAGAGCCGCCATCCGCGATCCTAAAATTCTCGTCCTAGATGAAGCCACCGCCAGTTTAGACGTGGGCACCGAAGCCCAAATTCAAGAAGCGCTCGATCGCATGTTGGCAAATCGCACAGCAATCATCATTGCTCACCGTTTATCTACCATTCGCAACTGCGATCGCATTTTGGTGTTAAAACGTGGCAGATTAGTTGAATCCGGCAGCCACGAAGCCTTGTTAGCCCAAGAAGGACTCTATGCCAGTCTCTACAAGTTACAAATGCTAGATCTCTAGATTTGTGAATGCTAGAAGTTGTGGAACCTTGATTCATGTCTGAATTTCCCCATGATGAGTTTGGATTCGTCGAGGATTTGGGTTTGGCAAGTCTCGCATTCCCGGTGTGTATCGATTGCCCAAGCTGCATCGTGTTGGGTTGGTGGTCATTCATCAGCTCGCAGTTACTGAAGAGACGCTTTGGCTAAGGATTTTGGGGCGATCGGGCAACCAAGCCAGAGCAATTCAAGAGCTTGTGACAAAGCCTGTCCGAACAACGCTCTATAATAGTATTGAGGAGATTCTCGCCAACTATCGCGCCAAGCTAGAAGCCAATCGATCGCTCACCCCAGAAGACGAGGAATTTATGATGAACTTATCTGCGGCTTACATTAAGAAGATTGAAGAAGCGAAGTTGGAAGGCAAGTTGGAAGGCAAGTTGGAAGGCAAGTTGGAAGCTGCTCTTGAATTGCTCCGGGCGGGACTGGAAGCAGACTTTATTGCTCAGACGTTAGGGCTGTCGATCGAAGCCGTCGAAAAACTGCGTATTCATCTCTAAATCTATTGCTCAGACGTTAGGGCTGTCGATCGAAGCGATTGAACCACTCCGCGATCGCCTGTAGATTGCAAACCTGGGGCAATCATCAGATCTCGTTTGTATTAAAATAGAGGGCTGGCAACTCAGATTCCCTCCTATGCTCAACGATCCCCAAGACCTTTCTCTGCCTTCTCCCGGCACCCCAGCCCCTTCCCAAACCCCGATTCAGCGGGTGGGAGTGATTGGCGGTGGGCAATTGGCTTGGATGATGGCCGGAGCCGCAAAAAAATTGGGTCTCTCCCTTGTGGTGCAAACGGAAACCCCTCAAGATTCTGCCGTGGCGATCGCCTCAGACGTGATCCTCGCCTCCGTGGCAGATGCCCAAGCCACCGTCGATTTGGCAAACCGTTGTGATGTAATTACCTTTGAAAATGAATTTGTGGATCTCATCGCCCTAGGGGCATTAGCGGAGCAAGGAGTTTGTTTTCGCCCCCATTTAACGTCGCTCGCACCGCTGTTGGATAAATATGAACAACGGTGCTTTTTGCGCGATCGCCAGTTGCCCACTCCCCAGTTTGCCATCCTCACCGAGCTAGACTTAGACTCCCTAACCTTCCCAGCCGTTCTGAAAACGCGCCGTAATGGCTATGATGGCTATGGAACCTTCATTGTTAAACACCGATCGGCATTACAAGAACTATTGCAAAAAATATCACAGACGCGCTCGCTGGATGAATTGATTTGGGAAAGCTTTGTTCCCTTTGAGCGGGAATTAGCCGTAATGGTGGCGCGATCGCAAACGGGAGAGATTGTGGTCTATCCGATCGTCGAAAGTCAGCAGGAAAATCAAGTTTGTCGGCGCGTCACTGTGCCCACCCCCTTACCCACCGGCGTAGCACAGCAGGTAGATGCCATTGCTCGGGCGATCGTCGAGAGCCTGCAATTTATTGGCATTTTAGGCGTGGAACTGTTCCTGACCCATGAGGGCGAAGTATTAGTGAATGAAATCGCGCCGCGCACCCACAATTCCGGGCACTATAGTTTGGATGCCTGTGTGACTTCCCAGTTTGAACAACAATTACGCGCTGTCACTGGTTTACCCCTCGGCAGTGCCGCTTTAAATTGCCAAGCCGCCGTCATGGTCAACTTACTAGGTTTTGAAAGTTCCACCTGCGACTATGCCGAAAAGCGCCAACAACTCGCCGCCCTGCCCCACGCCCAATTGTACTGGTACAACAAACCCCAATCCCGCCCCGGTCGCAAACTGGGTCACGTCACCGTCTGTCTCCCCCTAGAGTCCGCAGCAACCCCGATCACTCCCTGGGCAGAACAAACCATCCAACAAATCGAAGCCATCTGGTATCCGTAATCGGGGACGGGACATCAGGCGAGCCACCCTGCACTGAACCCAACCTCCGCTGACCCCACAGTCAAAAAAAATCCAAGGGAGAGATCCAAGGGCGATCGCCGCACGTATCTTCCCATAGAAAACAGCAATCAAGCCTTCTGTTGCCTGAGCCATGCTGATTTCACCACCTTGGGATCCTGAAATCCTGCGCGGGAATCAACCCATTTTTAATCATCACTGACCGATTGGCATTGCTTCATCGAGCAGATTGTCCTACTTGAATTGTCAGGGGGCGATCGATTTCCTGCAGCGATCCTTAAACAATTATCGAATCTTGGAGAACCTTTAAGTATGATGCGCAATTCTCAACCTTCCCGCAATCTTTCCCGGTCTGCCGTTTCCCGTCGCAATTTGTTAGTCACCCTGGGTGCAACCGCAGGGCTAGCTGCTACCTCCGGCGTTTCCACAGGCATGACCTTGCTGACCGAGCGGGCTGAAGCTGCCGCCCCAAACACCAAGCAAAGCGACATTAAAATTCTCAACAACGCCCTCTACTACGAACATCAAGCCATTTGGGCCTATGACTTCGCTGCTGGCAAACTGAGCAATACAGAAGTGGGGAAAGCTGTTCTGGCGATCGCCCTGATGAACCAACGGGACCACAAAGCCCATCGGGATGCCCTGGCTGCAGCGGTGCGGAGTTTAGGTGGCAAACCCGTGATGGCAGAAAAAAGCTATGATGTCTCTTCCTATCTCAATAAAGGCGAAGGTGGACTAGATTCGGATGCCAATATTGCCAAACTTGCCTTGGCGCTGGAAGTGGATGCCGCGATCGCCTATACCCAAGAAGTGGCGCAATTGAAAACCCCTGCCCTGATTACTGCGGGTGCCACGATCGGGTCGAATGAAGCCTCCCATGCCACCGCAATTCGAGCCGCGTTCAAGTCCCTGGGGGTGGGTCTCGATATTGTTCCTTCTTCCTTTGTGAGTGCAGACCTGCGCGATCGTTGGATTCTGAAAGTGTGACAAGGGTACAGAACCTGCCAGCTATTGTAGGATGGGTGCAGCATCTTGGAACCCAGACAGGTCATCCCCGCGTTCTGAGGGATCCAGGTGTTTCCTAAAAGCCCTCTCATCCAAAATGCAAAGGGAAGCAGTTATGGTCAAATCCCCAGCACAGACAACCTCCGTCGATGCTTGGCAAAAAGTGTGGAGTGTGGCAGTCCTCGTAGCGGCGATCGTCCTTTGCTGGATCGCCTATGGTTTCTACCAACCGAAGATTTTAGAAGAGTTTGGCTGGGTGACCTGGGCACATTGGCTGGGGATTGGGCAAGGACTACTGGGAGCGATCGTAGAACCAGTAGTGGGTCAGGTGAGCGATCGCTGGATGCAACGCTATGGCAGTCGGCTCCCGCAAATTGCCCTAGGCATGACCTTAGCCGGGTTATTGTTTATCGTCATTGCCTGTCTGTTGCAAATTCAATTATCGGCAACGATCGCTTGGGTCATTCCAGTCTTGATGACCCTTTGGGTGATTGCCATGATTATTTTTCGTGGACCGGCGATCGCCCTAATTCGCCAGTTAGCACCCACGGCAGAACTACCCCATGCCAATGCCTTTTTAACGTTTGTTTTTGGGTTTGTGGCGGCTTTAGATCCTTTATTGATTCAGCTTTTTCAGGTTTTAGGGAAGGTTGGAACATTCATTGTAGGGGCTGTGATTTTATTAATTGCAGCGCTTTGTTTGCAACGATCGCGACTTCAATTGCCTAAGGTCTCACCTTCTCCTGATCCCGTTGTAGCACTCCCTTTGAAACGATCGCTCTTGATCTTCAGTGTGGGCGGCATGGCAGGCATTGAATCCAATCTCGCCCTGCGGATTTTGCCAGATCAGATCCAGTCCTTTTTGCCAATCGGGCCCCATCTCCTATTAGCTGCCATTTTCATGATTTCTGCCTTCACTGCCGTTCCCTTAGAAGCCTCGGTGCCACAGCGCGGCAGT
>JAYKGX010000267.1:0-14078 GCA_035285565.1 Synechococcales cyanobacterium | reverse complement strand
GACCTTGGCTATAGTCGGCGTTCGCAGCAGCAAAATCCCCAGCTTTGGCATACAAATTTCCGCGATAGAGATAGGTTTCACCTAAACGAGGGCTATATTGCACGGCTTGATGATAATCCTGCAAGGCGGCGGCAAACTGACCCTGACGATCGAATAATCGTCCCCGTTCTAGATAAGCAGGGCCTAAATTACTTTGCAGGGCGATCGCTTGATTCAAGTCCGTCAGTGCAGCCTGCCATTTCTCTGAGGCTCCATAGGTTCTGCCACGACAATAGTAGGTGATTGCCAAATTTTTATCCAGAAGAATCGCTTGATTGAAATCTAACAATGCTTGGGAAAAATTTCCTAAAGCGTGGTAAACACGTCCACGATTCACTAGAGCGATCGTGGAATTAGCATCAATTGATATTGCCTGATTCAAATCTGATAGAGCTGCATTGAGATCCCCTTGCTCCATATAAACGAGGGCGCGATCGCTATACACATCGGTATTATTAGGATCCTTTTCTAGTGCCTGGGTATAACAAGCGATCGCCTGATCAAAGTGTCCCAATTTATAATGGGCAATTCCCAATCCCCGATAGGCAGTAGTGGCACCTGGTTGGTATTGCAGCACCTGTTGGAAATCAGCGATCGCGGCGGTGTAATGCCCTAATTCACAATAGGACGATCCACGATACAAATAGATTTCCGATAAATCAATTTCTGTGGGGTGGGGTTGGGTGCCGATCGCCTGGGTAAAGGCAGCAATAGCGCGATCGTATTCCCCTGCAATAAAAGCCTCATGCCCGTTGCTAGAGACGGGATTAATCGCATCTGTACGATCGGGGAGAAATGAATTTGGATCGGGGGAAAATGAATTCATATTGGGGAATTAGGATTCATATTGGGGCGATTTGCCAGTGAGTTTATCGCGTAAATGTTTAATGCGATCGCGGCACTTTGCAGCATCTTCAAATGCTTGCTTCTTTGCAGCATCTTTCATTTGGGCTTCTAATTGCTGAATCAGTTCGGGAATATTTTCTAAAGGAATCTCATCAGCTTGGTGATAGGCTTGATCTAGTTCTTGAGAATTCAAGCGTCTTGAGACTTCTAAAAATGCCAAAATGGCGTTGCTAGATTTCTTGACGATCGATTGGGGAACAATTCCATGCTTTTTGTTATAAGCAAGCTGGATGACACGACGACGCTCGGTTTCACTAATGGCAGCCGTCATACTATCGGTCATGTTATCAGCATAAAGAATTGCCTTGCCTTCCACATGGCGTGCCGCCCGTCCGATCGTTTGAATCAGCGATCGCGTGGCTCGTAGAAACCCTTCTTTATCTGCATCCAGAATCGCCACTAAGGATACTTCCGGTAAATCCAAGCCTTCCCGCAGCAAATTCACGCCGATTAAGACATCAAACACCCCTTCCCGCAGGTCTTGCAGAATTTCAATGCGTTCGATCGAGGTGATTTCTGAATGCAGATAGCGCACCCGTACGCCCCGTTCCTGGAAATATTCCGTCAAATCCTCTGCCATGCGTTTGGTTAGCGTTGTAATTAACACCCGCTCTTTTTTGGGGAGGCGATGCTGAATTTCCGCCAATAGATCATCCACCTGTCCTTCCGTGGGTCGCACCATCACTTCTGGATCAACCACACCCGTCGGGCGGATCACCTGTTCCACCACCTGTTTTTCGGAGATTGCGATTTCCCAATCTCCTGGTGTGGCAGAAACAAAGATACATTGATTGACCTTCTCCCAAAATTCATCTGCCTTCAAAGGTCGGTTATCTGCAGCACTGGGCAAGCGAAATCCGTGATCGATCAAGACCTTTTTGCGAGCTTGATCGCCGTTGAACATCCCACGAATTTGGGGAATGGTAACGTGAGACTCATCAATCACGAGCAACCAATCATTCTGGGGAAAATAGTCGATCAAGCATTCCGGGGGTGCCCCAGCTTCCCGCCCCGCAAGATGGCGTGAATAGTTTTCCACCCCCTGGCAAAAACCAACTTCCCGCAGAACTTCCAAGTCATAGCGAGTCCGTTGGTCAATCCGTTGGGCTTCAATCAGTTTGCCTTCGGTTTCAAATTGGGTAACCTGTTGCTTTAACTCTGACTGAATCGCATCGCAAGCGGCTTCTAGGCGATCCTCCGGGGTGACAAAGTGGCGGGCTGGGTAGATATTCACCGCTTCCATGGTTTGCAAGGTGGCACCCGTGATCGGATCAACGTAGCGAATCGCGTCAATTTCATCCCCAAAAAATTCCACCCGAATAATCCGATCCTCGTAGGCTGGCCCAATTTCCAAGACATCCCCTTTGACCCGGAACCGTCCCCGTCCTAAATCTAAATCATTGCGATCGTATTGCACAGAAGCCAAATCTCGCAAAATCTGGCGCTGATTAATTTCTTCACCCACCCGCAATTTAATTGCCGCATTTAAATATTCCGAAGGAATCCCCAACCCATAAATACAGCTAATAGAAGCCACCACAATCACATCCCGCCGTTCAAACAACGATCGCGTGGCGGAGTGGCGCAGCATATCAATTTCTTCGTTGATGGAAGCGGTTTTTTCAATATAGGTATCGGTGACGGGAATATAGGCCTCTGGTTGGTAATAGTCGTAATAGCTGATGAAATATTCCACCGCATTCTCTGGAAAAAATTGTCGCAATTCATTACAAAGCTGCGCTGCCAAGGTTTTATTGTGTGCCAAGACCAGGGTGGGTTTGCCAACTTGATCAATCACACGGGCGATCGTATGGGTTTTGCCCGTGCCAGTTGCACCTAGCAAGGTTTGGTAGCGATGCCCTGTCTGGATAGATTTGATCAAGGCTTTGATGGCTTTGGGCTGATCCCCCGTCGGTTCAAAGGGGGCTTGAATGTCGAATTGCGGCATAGCGATCTCGTCCAGAGTGGCAACCCTTCCTATGATAATGCCCTGCATCAGATGAGAATGCCCTGCATCAGATCCTTAGGAGAATATGCGACGCTCTCGTCCGGTGCTCAATTTCGGTATCCTATTGGGTGGACACCTTGTAATCGCCAGTTTATTTGTGGAGTCATCGTGCTTGATCTAAAGCTCCTGCGGGATAACCCAGACCTCGTACAGCAAAAGCTAAATAGCCGCAACGGCCACTACGATCTTCAGCCTATTCTGGAGCGCGATCGCACCAGTCGGGAGCTGGAAATGCAACGCTCTGCCCTACAAGCCCGCAGCAACGAGGTCGGTAAACTCGTCGGACAACAGATGAAGTCTGGCAGCAAACCCAATGACCCCGAAATCCTTGCCCTCAAGGAAGAAGGCAACCAAATTAAGCAGCAACTGGCTGACTTGGAACCTCGGGAAAAAGAGCTGAAGGAAGAAATTCGATCGCTGCTGCTGCAATTACCCAACCTGCCGAGTGACTCCACCCCAGTTGGCAACGATGAGACGGAAAACGTAGAGGTGCGCCGTTGGGGCGACGAATATAAACCCAGCCAAGTGGTGCTGCCCCACTATGAAATTGCCGAAAAACTAGGCATCTTCAACACCGATCGCGCCACCAAAATAGCCCAAACCCGCTTTGTGGCTCTGTTCGGAGCCGGAGCTGCCCTGGAACGCGCCCTCATCCAGTACATGCTCGACAGCCAAATTGCCGCAGGGTACCTGGAAGTATTACCTCCCGTGCTCATCAACACCGACTCCCTCACCGCCACGGGTCAGTTACCAAAATTTGCGGAAGAGAGCTTCAAGTGCGCTGAGGATGACCTCTGGCTGGCTCCCACAGCGGAAGTCCCGGTAACAAACCTCTATCGGGATGAAATTCTGGAGGCTGCCCAACTACCGATCTACCACTGTGCCTACACCCCTTGTTTTCGGCGGGAAGCAGGCAGCTATGGGCGGGATACCCGAGGACTGATTCGGCTGCACCAGTTCAATAAGGTGGAGTTGGTCAAGCTCGTTCGCCCAGAAACCTCGGAAGCCGAACACCAGAATCTGGTTCAAAATGCCGAAGCTATCCTGCAAGGCCTCAAACTCCCCTACCGGGTGTTGGAACTCTGCACAGGGGATATTGGCTTTGGGGCGGCGAAATGTTACGACCTGGAAGTGTGGCTCCCTTCTGCAGACACCTACCGAGAAATTTCCAGTTGCTCCAATTTCGGTGATTTTCAGGCAAGGCGGGGGAATATTCGCTTTAAGGAAGCGGGGCAAAAGGGAACCCAGTTTGTCCACACCCTGAATGGATCGGGTCTAGCGGTAGGACGCACCATGGCTGCTGTGCTGGAAAACTATCAACAGGCAGATGGGACTGTTCGGGTGCCAGAGGCGCTGCAACCCTACCTGAAGCGAGAGATCCTCTAGGATTTTTCGTGATTTCGATCGCCGGAATTCGCCGGATCGCAATAGAAGCCACTAGCATAGGGATGGAATCTGGAATCGGTCGGATGGAAGTTGGTTGGTGATCGTCTCCACCCTAGCGTCAAACGGCTGATAGATCCCTGACGAACCTCGCTCTTCCTACTCCCCCTTTGACGCAGGGAGAACTGCCAACCGAAACAACAACCTGAATCCTTTACCCCCCCTATGCGCGATTTTCTCAAAACAACCTTGGCAACCCTCTTGGGCTTAACTCTGTTCACTGGCTTGGGGCTGTTGGGTCTCATAGCGCTCATTGTTGCGATCGCCAGCTCTCCAGAAGCCACGCCTCAAGTGCGGAATAAGTCCATGTTGGTGCTGAATATGGGGCAGCCAATTGCCGATTCCATTCCGGAGCAATCCGCTGGCGAGGTGGTGAATGAGGCGCTGGCTGGGCAAGGGGGACAACCACTGACCCTGCGATCGGTGATTCATGCGATCGATCGGGCCGCGAATGACAAAAAGATTGTTGGACTCTACCTGTACAGTGCAGATGCAGTGCCAGGGGTGCCGACGGGCTATGCCACCCTAAAGGAAGTGCGGGAAGCCCTAGAGCGGTTCAAAAAATCGGGCAAGAAGATCTACGCCTACGATGTGGAATGGCGGGAAAAGGAATTTTACCTCGCTTCTGTGGCAGATAGCATTGCCGTCAACCCCATGGGTGGGCTAGAAATCAACGGTCTGAGTGCCCAAACCACCTTCTTCTCCGGTGCGTTGCAGAAATTTGGGGTTGGGGTGCAGGCCATCTGGCGGGGTAAGTATAAGTCCGCTGTGGAACCCTTCTTGCGGCAACAGAGCAGTAATGCCAGCCGGGAGCAGACGACGAAGTTGCTAGGCGATATTTGGGGAGAAATTTTAACCACGACCGGGAAAGCTCGTCAGCGATCGCCCCAAGACTTGCAAAAACTGGTCGATAGCAAAGGGATCCTGACTCCGAAGGAAGCAAAGGCAGAAAAACTGGTCGATCGCATTGCCTACGTGGATGAAGTGATCGAAGACTTGAAAAAACTCACGGGGGAAGATGAACAGAGCAAATCCTTCCGAGGCATTGCGATGGCGGATTATGCAGTAGTGGCGGCAGCCCAGGACGATCGCCAATCAGAAAATAAAATTGCGGTCGTTTATGCAGAAGGCGGCATTGTGGATGGGGAAGGCGAAGCCGGTTTAGTGGGAGGCGATCGGCTGGCAAGGCAACTCCGGAAACTGCGGCAGGATGACGGTGTGAAAGCGGTGGTGCTGCGGGTGAACAGTCCGGGGGGCAGTGCCGTGGCCTCGGAGGTGATCCAGCGGGAAGTGATTTTGACCCGTAAAAGTAAACCTGTTGTAATTTCCATGGGGTCTCTGGCGGCTTCTGGCGGCTATTGGATTTCCACCTATGGCGATCGTATTTTTGCGGAACCGACGACCATTACCGGATCGATCGGCGTATTTGGGCTGTTACCCAATGTCCAAAAGCTAGCGAATGACAATGGCGTGACCTGGGATACGGTGAAGACCGGGAAATTTGCTGATGGGGAGACCATCACCCGTCCCAAAACCCAGGAGGAAATCAAAATTGTGCAGCGTTTTGTCGGGGATATCTATGATCAATTTCTAGATAAGGTAGCAGAGTCACGCAAATTAGACCGCAAAAAAGTTGCGGAAATTGCCCAGGGTCGCGTATGGTCTGGCGCAGAAGCGAAAAAAATTGGCTTGGTGGATGAATTGGGTGGCTTGGAAGATGCGATCGTCGATGCCAGCAAACGGGCAAAACTGGGGGATGACTGGATGGTGGAAGAATATCCTAAACCCACCACCTTTGAAGAGCGGCTGGTGCGCGGGTTGTTTGGTGCTCATGTCAAGGCGAAGGCGCAGTCGAGCGATCCCTTTACCCGTGAGTTTCATCACCTGAAAACCGAGTTTGATCAATTGCGTCACCTCAATGATCCGCAAGGTATTTACCTCCGGATGCCTGAGACGTTACGCATTGATTAGGACGAATTGATTGGGTTGAGCAACGCGCATGTGGGATATTGCAGAAATTATTAACGGCTACGCCCAGGGCTACTTCCTGATGGCAGATGATGACGATCGCCTGCGGTGGTATCGCAGTATAGAACGCACTTTAATGCCTCTAGATGATCGATTTCGCTATCCCACTTCTTTACGCCGGGTGCTCAATCAAAATCGCTTTCAATTCCGGATGAATAGTGCTTTTCAAGAAGTGGTGGAAGGCTGTGCCGATCGCGAAACGACCTGGATTTCCGATGACCTCAAGGAGCTGTATTGGCAGTTGCACAAGGCGGGCTGGGCCCATAGCTTTGAAACCTGGCAGGGCGATCGGCTGGCGGGGGGCATTTTGGGCATTGTTGTCCGGGGGATTTTTATTGGCGAATCGATGTTTTTCAACATTCCAGAGGGATCCAAGGTTGCCCTGGTCAAACTGGTCGAACATCTGCGCGATCGCGACTTTGCCCTGTTTGATGTCCAGTTAATGAATCCGCATTTAGAACGATTCGGAGCCTATATCATCTCTGCAGACGAGTACGATGATGTGCTCCAAGCTGCCCTCGATCGCCCCTGCCGTTTTCTCTGATTCAATTTGCTACGATCGTCGGTTTTTGGGTGTGGGATGGGTGGGTTTGGGCGCGGGATGCGCGCCCCTACGGGAACTCATGATTGCCTGGTTTCGCTTCCCGATGCCCTATGTGGCTTTTAACCAAAGCGTCCATTCACGTAGTCTTCGGTTTGTTTCCGCCGGGGAGAATTGAAAATCATTTCGGTACGATCGTGCTCGATGAGTTCTCCGAGATACATGAAAGCGGTGTAATCGGAAATCCGCGCTGCTTGCTGCATACTATGGGTCACAATCAAAATCGTGACTTGGTTGCGTAGCTCTGCCATCAGATCTTCGATGTTGCTAGTTGCGATCGGGTCTAGGGCCGAGGTGGGTTCGTCAAACAAAATGATTTCCGGGTCGGTCGCTAAGGCGCGGGCAATGCAAAGCCGTTGTTGTTGCCCCCCCGATAGGGTGAGGGCGTTATCTTTGAGGCGATCCTTGACTTCGTTCCACAGGGCAGCATTGATCAGCGCTTTTTCCACTTTCTCGTCAATCACTTTGCGATTTTTCTCGCCCCGGACTCGTAAGCCATAGGCCACATTTTCGTGAATGGATTTGGGAAAGGGGTTGGGCCGCTGGAAAACCATGCTGATTCGCATCCGCACTTCGATCGGATCGACTTTGCGCGAGAGCAAATTCACCTGCCCATCTAGCACAATCTCTCCTTCATAGCGATTGCCGGGATAGAGATCATGCATTCGGTTGAAGCAGCGCAGGAGGGTAGTTTTGCCACAGCCCGAGGGCCCAATCAATGCCGTGATTTTCTTCTCGGGGATGACCATGTTCACCCCTTTGATGACCTTGGTAGATCCATAGTAAAAGTTGAGATTCACCACCTCTGCCTTGGGTGCAGTGGGAGAAGTATTAGAACCCCCGATCGCCACGTTAGATTGAGAATCTGCCATGTTAGTTGTACTGAACTGATTGTTTACCATTTCAAACCTCGGCGGAGACGATAGCGTAAATAGATGGCGATGCCGTTCATTCCTAGGGTCATCACCAGGAGAATCACTCCAGTAGCAGCGGCATTGATATGAAACCCTTCATCCGGACGCGACACCCAGTCATACATCTGAATGGGCATCACCGTGAAGGGGGAGAGCAACCAGTCAAACAGTCCAGCCGTTTTGCCCGTGGTTACATCTGGGGTGAAGGGCACAGGCGGCAAAAACGCAATGAAGGTGAGTGCGCCGATCGTAATCAGAGGGGCGGTTTCGCCGATCGCCCGCGATAGACCAATAATCACGCCCGTCAAAACACTACCGATCGAATAGGGCAACATATGATCTTGGATCATGCGCCATTTGGTGGCACCTACGGCATAGGCAGCTTCCCGCAGCGAACTGGGGATGGCACGTAAGGCTTCCCGCGTGGTGACGATCACAATGGGAATCACCAACAAGGAGAGAGTCAACCCTGCGGTGATCACCGTCGAGCCGAGCTTCAAGTAGTACTTAAACAGACCTAATGCCAACAGACCATAGACGATTGAAGGAACGCCTGCCAAATTGGTGACATTAATTTCGATGATGTCGGACAGCCAATTTTTCTTGGCATATTCTTCTAGATAAATCCCAGCGCCAACCCCCAGGGGAACTGCCGCAAGCACTGTGACGAAAATAACCAGGCAACTGCCAACCCAAGCCGCCAGAATGCCCGCTTTGCTAAAGTCCGCATCGGGGAAACTGGTCAGAAATTCCCAACTAATTCGGGGCACCCCTGAAATGGCAAGGCTGGCAACCAGCGCTAACAGACTGACGAGACCAATGCCGATCGCCACTAGCCCAGCAATCACAAAGATCTGATTGACTAATTGTCGGCGGGAGACAGAGGCGCGAATCTCAGCCAGGGTATAGGGCTTTTCTACTTCAATGGACGGGGGAAGAGACGACTGTTGATCTAGGTGCATCGCTAATACTTCTCCCGATATTTTTGACTGAGGTAATGCCCGACCACGTTGAACATTAAGGTGACGATCGCGAGGCTGAGTCCTGCGGCAAAAATCGATTGATAGGCAATACTGTCGTGGGGTAAATCACCTAAGCTCACCTGCACAATGTAGGCCGTTACGGTCTGGCCACCTTCCATGGGATTCAGGCCTGCTGCTGCTGCGATCGGCAGTGGCTTTTCTGGATCCAAGAAAATGGGCTGCCCCCCCGCTGCGATCGCCACAATCATCGTTTCACCCACAGCACGGGAAATCCCCAGAATGTAGGAAGAAGAGACTCCTGAAATAGCCGCCGGCAAGACCACATTCCAAGCGGTTTGCAGACGGGTTGCCCCAGTGGCATAGGAACCCTCCTTCAACCCTACAGGCACCGCCCGCATGGCATCTTCACTGATGGAGGCAATTTGGGGAATAATCATAATCCCCATCACTAGCCCTGCACTCAGCATGTTAAATGTGGGCAGGTTAGGGAGAATGGTTGCTTGCAGAACCTTACTCACCACGAGTAAGGCAAAATAGCCATAAACCACCGTGGGCACGCCTGCCAACAATTCCAAAATGGGCTTGACCACCTCACGCACCTTAGCCGCCGCAAATTCCGTCAGGTAAATGGCAATCACTGTTCCCAGGGGAACTGCAACCGCTAGAGCAACTAGGGTTGTGGAAAGGGTGCCACAGACCAAGGGCACGATCCCATAGGCTGGGGGTTCAAAGAGCGGTGACCATTCCCGTCCTGTGAGAAAGTCCCACAAACTGACGACTTTAAACAGAGGCAACGCATCCACCACTAGGATCACCACGATCGCGGTCGTCACTCCCACGGCAAACAGCGCACACAGAAATAAAAGTCCTTCAATGATCTTTTCCCGGAGATCGCGAACCTTACGGCGATCGTCCTGTCGGGACACTTCCGCAAGGGAAGCGAATTGTTGTGCCATTCCTACTTCCAAATCCCAGTGCTAACAAATGATCAGGCAAATCGTATCCAGGCAAATAGGGCGCGATCGTTGCACCACGCCCCATTCAATGGTCATGAATTCACAGGTCAGCGCTTAGCGAGCTTCACGGCTGATCAACTCTTGAATCGTTAGACCGACTGCCTCTTCACCCCCAAAAATCGTACCAAGGCGGTTTTTGTTGAAATGACCGAGGATGGTGCGATAGGCACTTGCGGGGAGGGCCACATAGCGAGCTTGCTTACTGATCGCTGCACCATTGTTCAGATAGTACTGAACGAAACGCTTCACTTCCGGACGCTGAGCCGACTTCGCGTTAACGTAGATGAAAACTGGACGCGAGAGAGGACGGTAGCTGCCATTGATCACGTTTTGCTCGGAAGGCATGACCCCATTAACGGCCAGCGCCTTTAACTTACTGCGATTCGCTTGATAATAAGCGAAGCCAAAGTAGCCCATGGCATTCACGTCACTGGCAACCCCTTGCACCAAAACGTTATCGTTCTCGCTAGCGGTGAAGTCCTTGCGAACTGATTTAGATTTCCCGTTAATCGCTTCGGTGAAGTAGTCAAACGTACCAGAATCAGCACCCGGTCCAAACAGACGCAGGTTCGCATTCGGCCAACCAGAGAAGACTTGGTTCCACTTCATCACCTTGCCCTGAGCAGCAGGTTCCCAAATCTTTTTCAATTCCTCTGTCTTGATGCTGTTAATGGGGTTGCGGGGATTGACAACCACGGTGATTGCATCATAAGCAACGGGCAGTTCAATGTACTGAATTCCCTTTGCTTTGCAAGCATCCATCTCCTTCTTCAGAATGGGGCGAGAGGCATTGGAAATATCCGTTTCACCCGCGCAGAACTTCTTGAAGCCACCACCCGTACCGGATACGCCCACGGTCACCTTGGCACCGCCCCCCTTCTGGAACCCAGAGGCGGCTGCTTCAGTGATGGGGAATACGGTACTAGAGCCATCTACTTTAATCACGCCACCTTGCGCCTGCACCAGATTAGGCACCACCACAGTAGCGATCGTTGCCGCCAATCCGGCTGCAGTCAGGGATGCCCACTTGAATTGATTGTTAGAGAACATAATGTTTTACTTGCTCTTCGTACTGGATCGACAAAATGCTTGAGCCACACAAACTTGAGTTACACAAAACACAAACTTGGGCTACAGAACTTGGGCTACACAACTAGGAATCACGCAAAAAACGATCGATGGGATCCAGATTTTTTTGCGAATAGCATCTCTGACACTAAAAACTTTGCTGTCATGCAAGACAATCTGAGTTTTCTGACCTTGACTAGACGAAGTTCAGTTTTGCAACAGATGTCTAAGTAGTTGAAATCACTAGTAGTGTACGGAGGCAAGGTTAAGCTTCCATAATGCTGAGTTATAGAAAAGTTAAAAATATTGCCCTAAAAATTAAGCTTCAGTTAAAAAAAGGTTAAAAAATAATTATTCCAAGCGTTAAGATTTCTGGATTGCCTGAACAGTCATCTGTAATATCACGGCAATATCAAGTTGACACTTCCACATCTCGCCCCATCAATTCAATTGATGGCTCATTGATGTCCCATCCATCCACTTGCCAGTAAATCTACCAATTGGTGAATCTGCCAACCCGTGAATTTACCAAAAGGTTTACGGTCTAACCAAGGTTTTTACCGTTGGGATGGGTATCCTAAAACTGATTTATTAATTATGTACAAGTCCTAACTAGCCACAACTCATTCTTTGGATTGCTATTAGTCTATACATGTCTACCCAGCGAATCTCCCTTGATGCTTTACAGAAAGTTCGGCAGTACCTGAGAACAATCCTGGTGCTTCCTGAGCCAGAGAATCGGCCCCGGCTCTTTTCGATGTTAGAAGGTAGCCCTGCTTTTTCTGCTCCAGAACCAGATTCCTTGGCCGGATTGGGGGATTTATTTCGAGTGGGCACTTCTTTGGAAGAGGGTGTTCCCATGCCGAATGATCAAGGGCAATGGTTTATCAGTGTTGTGGATCCAGGAGTTGTGTTTATGAAGCTACCGGGTTTGCAGCTCAAACCCGGAATGCGCTTGGTGAGCTATCTCTATCGTATGGGCAATGTGGGGGTTGGCAAAACGATCGCCCTGCCAGAAGCCTTAAGTACCACCGCCCATCTGGAAACCGCGCTGACCCAGGCTAATGGCACTGAAAATCCTCCCCAACCAGAAGGTGCGTTAGCCCATGTGATGATGGCAGTAGAAGGGGATAGTTCTCCCTTTTCCTATTTGATTGGCTCACTGCTCAAGCGGGAGTTTAGTGAATTTGGTGCGATCGGTCAGCAAGTCAGTTGGCATAAGCATCAGTTGATCAATACCATTCCGCAACAGTTGCAATGGCAGTGGCGCACAGAAGCCGTCAAAGATCTCTCTCCCAAAGTCCGTCTTCTGCCTGACGGGCGCGTCATTGTTGAATTTTTTACCTGCCGAGTCACGCCCTCGATAGCCCTATTTCAGCACCTCGATCAATACGCAGCCGGACAATACCAATCCCAAGGAGTGGATCGGGCGATCGCCATTGGAGAACGCAAGAAAGTGTCTTAGGACAAGAAAGTATCTTAGGATTGAAGAATGAAGAATGGAGACAAAAAGACTGGTTTTGGGTTTCTCAAGTCTCAAGTCTCAAGTCTTGATGGGTGAAGGGTTTGGGATTGCTTCCCGCATAGGTGGCAGCAATTTGTCCCGAGCCGACGAGTTGATATTTATAGGTGACCAGTCCTTCTAAGCCAACGGGTCCTCGGGGGGGCATTTTTTGGGTGCTGATGCCCACTTCTGCGCCAAAGCCATAGCGGAACCCATCAGCAAAGCGGGTGGAACAGTTGTGATACACTCCGGCAGCATCAACCTGGGCGAGAAATTGTTGGGCAGCGGTGGGGTTCTCGGTGACGATCGCTTCTGTATGACGGGATCCATAGGTGTTGATATGGGCGATCGCCGCTTCTAGGGAATCAACAATTTTAATGGCGAGCACTAAATCGCTATATTCCGTTTCCCAGTCTTTGTCGGTAGCAGCCGTCAGATGGGGCAAAATGGCTTGGCTGTCAGCATCGCCTCGGAGTTGGACATGCTTGGCTTCTAGGGCTTCTGCCACGAGCGGTAGAACTGTGGGGGCGATCGCTCGGTGAATTAGCAGGGTTTCGATGGCATTGCAAGCGGCGGCATACTGGGTTTTGGCATCCACGACGATCGGCAGCGCTTTGTCTAAATCAGCCGCAGCATCCAGATAAAGGTGGCAAATTCCATCGGCATGACCCAAAACCGGAATCCTGGTATTGTCCTGGACAAACCGCACGAAGGAATTGGAACCCCGAGGAATGATCAGATCAACAAATTGATCCAACTTAAGCAGAGCAAGGGTTTCTTCCCGAGTAGTCAACAGTTGTACCACCTGCGGATCAATCTCGGTGTGCTGGAGACCTTGATGGATGGCTTGGACTAAAGCGGCACAGGACTGAATCGCCTCCCGCCCCCCTTTTAAAATCACGCCATTACCAGATTTGAGTGCCAGACTGGCAATTTGCATGACTGCATCGGGTCTCGCCTCAAAAATCACCCCCAACACCCCCAAGGGACAGGTGATTCGCTTCAAAATCAAACCTTCATCCAGTTCTCGATGGAGTTGTATTTGCCCTAGCGGATCCGTCAATTTTGCGACATCACGCACGCCAGCGATCGCTGCCTGAAGTTTTGTGGAATCCAGTTTTAAGCGGGCATAGAGGGAAGGCGACAGTTCATCCTGTTGAGCGGCTTCACAGTCCGCTTGATTGGCGGCTAGGATGGCTTCTGCATTGGCAACCAGGGCATCTGCGATCGCTGTAATGGCTTGATTGCGCACCTCTGTCGGTTGAATTGCAAGCGATCGGGCGGCATTGCGGGTTGCTTGGGCCAGGTGATCTAATCCTGCCTGGGATCTAAGCTGGGTATCGCCGACCTGGGTATCTGTGAAGGAAGCAACCATAGCCTCTCAATCCTGTCTTGTCTACGGGCTTCCAATTTTAACAGGTTTGAGCCAGTGCCAGGTTTGTGGGATCGCTGCTACCGGAGGGAAGTTACAGCAATTTTCAGTTGGAGGGAACTTGCAGCAATTTTCAGTTGGGTGCAACACATTTTGTATGAGGAGAGGGGGGAAGGGGGAGGGGGCTGATTGATCT
>JAYKGX010000266.1:0-10055 GCA_035285565.1 Synechococcales cyanobacterium | reverse complement strand
TATTCGCATCTCCTGGGGGCGGAGAATTTCTTTAGGCGGCGGAGTGAACTGAGCTACCAATAGGGATGCAAGGAAGGATGACAATATCATGAGCCAACCGAGTAAACGCGTTCTGTCATGATTATGCCGGAAGAACTGAAAACGGTACGACATTTCCTAGAAGAATGAAGAAGCTTAGCAAGTTAGCAGCGCGATCGCCCCTAGAGAGATTCTAGTTGTTTTTGTGGCTGATGGTGTGCCCTCTCCCCTCGGGCAATGACATGCACCATCTGAGGGAGAAAGGATCGAGCATTACTCAATGTCGAGTCAATCAAGTCATCATATTTAACCAAGTCGGTGCAATTAGGTGCAATTATTAGTCAACTGCCCTGCGGACTTTGAATCAACCAAATTCAAGTAACCAGTTGGCAACAAATTTACAACAAGTGGGTACACTATTGGTAAGTTGTTCTACGAGCTTTGGATCAACACGCATCGAGGTTGCTAGTTAGCAACGAAATAAAAAAGCTAGGTCGAACTCGTCACTTCAATTTCCAGTCCTATGCTTGCTGCTCCTGGCATCTGTGCATTCTAATAGTTGCGATCGATCGTCTCAAAGATCATTGATTATACCTACAAAATTCGTTTCGACAATTTACCTTAACAATTGGATTGAGTGTTTTTACATAAAAGCCGATCATTTTGAAACAATATACGTAATTTCACTGTCCAAGCTTATTCTAAATCACACTCTTATTTCACTCAAGGTTTACACTACATGACCTGAGGTTGGTTCAAACAGTCGGAATAAGTGAGTGGCATGCATCTCCACATTCAGCTCAAGCTATAACTTATTCAACTTATGGTCAACTTCAATTTCAAGTTTGACAACAGCTATACAGCAGGTCTCAGCGGCACTGCCTTAACCCAAGCAAACACTTTCATGACCCAACTCAAAACTGGCATGGAACTGGCTGGTCGGGTCTGGTCTTCCTATTTGACCGATAATGTCACCGTGAATATTGGTGTCGGTGTCATGCGCAATAGCACATTAACCCAAGAACAGCGGAATAAAAAGGTGATTGGGGGCGCGCTGCCCGCCATGATGTATACGACAGATTTCAACTGGACGAATCTTGACTTTGAACCAATGCAGACAAGATATTCGTCCTTCCGCAATGCTCTGAGAGGAGATGCGAAGTCTGCCGACGATCGACGCGTTGCGGGTAACCCACTGAACCCTGATAGCAATCCGGGATTGCTCAGAACTGGAGACTGGTACGAAGCTTGGTTTGATCAATTTGATGAGAATTTCAATAATATCGGGCAATTCTACTCGGGTGATAAGGTACTGATGACCCGTGCTAATGGAAAAGCCCTCGGTCTGCTGCAACCAACGGATAGGGGATATGATGGATTGGATGGCTATATCTTGCTCAGTGATTTGTCTGGGTATAGCGCATTAATCAATGGAACAAGACAACAGATTACCTGGGCGAATTCCAATACAGACTTCAGTGGCTCCTTTAGTAATGTCAGTAGCGCTCCTACGGGGACTCGGCTAGATATGCTCAGCGTGATCATGCATGAAATGGGTCATATCCTGGGCTATGTCAGTGGTGTGGATCAGGGATGGTCATACTCCACTATTGATACCACGCTCAATGGTCATTTTGATTATCTGGCATCCGTTCATGAACGGATTGATTACACATCACCCCTAGACTTTTTCCGGATGTCAGATCACTCCATCGCCTGGTCTACGGACGACTATTACGTGCATGATATGTCTGCGGGCGGTTTTGGTGACCCCAAATACTTCACTGTGGATAAAGGTGTAACTCGATTGGCGGAGTACGCTTCCGGAACCTTTTCTGACGGCTCCGATTCCGGCGGTGATGGACAACAGGCAAGCCACTGGCGCAACTCAACAACCAATATTGGTGGCATCAACTATCGCGTCGGTCTGATGGGACCAAGCCTGAGATTAGGTTCCAAACCCTGGATCGGACATCTCGACTTGCGTGCTCTGGATGTCATTGGGTGGGATCTATCTACGTTAGCCAGTGGGGTCATCTCTTCGACCAACACAGGTGTGAAAATGGGACGCAGTAGTAGTGTTACCAATCTATCCACCTTACTCAGTCAAGCCCAAGCTGCTACCATAAATACGGGATTGACCTCAACTGAAATAAAAAATATGATTCGCGGAAGCTACATCTACAACGATGGTAGCGGCAATGATCCCTTCTGGAACGATGGTAGCGGCAATGATCCCTTCTGGAACGATGGCAGCGGCAATGATCCCTTCTGGCAAAGGATTACCAATCTGTTCTGGTCAAGCGGGGCTTTCCAAGAGCTAGATCTCAGTGATCTTGGATCTCAAGGGGAAACACCCATTGCCAAGCAGGGCAGAGCAGTTTCCGAGATGACGTTATCGGATGTTTCCGCTCCGGTTGCTACCAATAAACTGGGCAATGTAGGGTATAAACCCGTGCGGATCACTAAAGGTTTGGCTTGGCAAGATGCTTTAGCGAAAGCGAGCAAGGGCTTAACCGAAATCTTAGATCACCAATCCTTCTGGAAAGGCAACGTTGATCTCAAGTCAGCCCAAACTGCTATCTTCAACAGCAAGCGGTTATCAGAAGTTATGGTAGATGCGATAACCGCAGGATCTCGTCAGGGGAACATGACAAATTGGGAAAGCCGCCTGTACCGCTTTACCCACAAGGAGAGTTTCACATCGGACAACAAACCAGCTCAGAACAAGCCAAAATGGACTTTCCTGGATGAGGGTGTCGCCTTGAATATAAAGCAATTGGAGATCAAACTGTAATGCCAATTTGTTAATTCACAATTGCTCAAGATGTAATTACTCAAGATGGGCTTAAGAGGTAGTTAGGGGACTGGAATGTCTGCTAACTATTCTCTTGTTTAAAGAGGCATTAATTTTGAGAATTTAGCCTTTGCGATCCACGTTGCCGTTATTTACCTTACACCACTGGGCAATCTAGGCATGAATACATTGGGTGAAGCATGCAACCAGGCATCAAGTTATCTCTCTAACACTAGCTTGCATCACCCTCACTCTCCTATCTCACTATGCACCGATCTACTTTTCATCTGATTCTTGTGAGTTCCCTTCTATCTATTGTGGGATGCCCTTTGGCAGCGATCGCCCAGATCATTCCCGATAGCAGTTTATCTAGTCCTTCGATCGTGCAACAAAGTGTCAACAATACAACGATCACAGGAGGTGTGACAGCTACAACCAACCTTTTTCATAGCTTTCAGCAGTTTTCTGTCAGAACAGGTGAAACGGTTGTTTTTAGCCATCCTACGACTATTCAAAACATCTTTACACGGGTGACCGGGGGTAGTCCTTCTTCGATCGATGGTGTGATTCAAGCTCAAGGAACGGCGAATTTGTTTTTACTGAATCCCAGTGGGATTTTATTTGGACCGAATGCCCGACTGAGTATTGGTGGTTCTTTTATCGGCAGCACCGCAAATAGTATTCGATTTGCTGATGGGACGGATTTCAGCGCCACAACTCCCACAACCACACCATTACTCACCGTCAGTGCGCCTGTAGGTTTGCAATATGGCGCAACTCCCCAACCCATTGCCCTGAATGGTCCAGGTAATAATCGAACTATTAATCCAAGCAATCTGGTCATTAGCGGCACAGCCAATGGGTTAACGGTTCCCACAGGACAAACCTTAGCTTTGGTGGGGGGTGACCTCAATATTACAGGCGGGAACCTCACCGCTGCAGGGGGAAGGATTGAACTCGGAAGCCTCAAAGAAGGCGGATTCGTCACACTCACGCCGACCAATCCCGGTTGGACCTTAGGCTATGGGGGAATTAATCAATTCGGGGATATTCGCTTCTCAAAAGCAGCCTCAGCAGATGTGAGCGCTAGTGGTGCGGGTGAAATTCGGGTTCAAGGGCGGCAGGTGAGTTTGACCGAAAGTTCGGCGCTCATAGCCGTGACTCAAGGTTCGGGACAAGGCAAAGGCGTGACGGTTCGAGCAACCGAAGGCTTGGAAATTCGAGGCTTTTCGGGAACAACGACCGCGCCCACCTTTCGGAGTGGGATTTTCTCCTATACAGCCGTTGGAACTACCAGTACGGCACGCGGGGGGAATACGGCGATCGAAACGGGTCTCCTCAATATCCGTGATGGCGGTGTTATTACAGCCGCAACGACTGGATTGGGACAAGGCGGAAATCTCACAGTCAAAGCTCAAACGATTCATTTGGATGGCGCACTCAATCGTTTAGGTGCAAATGGTCTATTTGCCACAGTCTTTGGCTCCGGGACAACCACTGCCGCCCTGGCCAGTACTAAAACCGGGAATGGCGGTAATTTAACGATCGACACCCAAGATCTCAGAATTACCAATGGGGCGCGGATTAGTACAGGCACCAGTAGTCAAGGCAATGGCGGCGTTTTAACGATCAATGCAAAAAATGTTGAAGTGATTGGCGAAACAACCGCACGAGACCATCTCAATACTCCTGTTGGGGTCAGTACGATACGTGCAACATCGAATGACTTGGCTGCGGGCAATAGTGGAAACTTAATCATCAATACTGAAAACTTGAGACTAGCAGACGGTGGGCAGATTGGGTCAAGTAGCCGAGGAGCGGGCAGTGCGAGCAATTTGATCGTCAATGCCAAATCAATTGAGATTAATGGCACAGGAACCCCCGCTAGCTCGACACAAAGTGGAACCCCCAGTGGGTTATTTGCTTCTACCATCCGCACTGGGAATGCAGCTAACATCACGGTCAATACTGAGACATTCCGCATGAGCAATGGGGGACAGATTTCTACCGCGACAGGTGGCTCAGGGAATGGAGGGAACATCACCATCACCGCCAAAGACTTTTTTCTGACGGGGGCTGATGTGCTAGGACGAGGACGAACAGGCATTTATGCCAGTGCCATCAGTGCTGGGATTAGTGGGATTAACCCCACAGGGGCAGGGGGCACCATTCAGGTTACAGCAGATACGCTAACGCTGGAAAATCAAGCTCAGATCAATATCAGTAACTTCCCCAGTAACGGCAACGTCAACTTGCGCGGCCGAGGTCCGGTTGGCAATCTCAACATTCAAGCGCGATCGCTGCTGCTGGATAATGCCCGTCTCACGGCTGATAGTGCCGGATTTAATCCCAATATCACCACCCCTCAAGCTAACATTACCGTGAGCAATGCGGAATCGATCGTCCTCCGCAACGGCAGTTCCATTACCACTAATGCCCTCGGCAGTTCCAAGGGCGGTAATATTACACTCAATACGAAGTTCCTAGTTGCTCCCACATTAGAAAACAGCGACATTACCGCCAATGCTGTGGATAACTTCGGGGGACGGGTGCGAATCACTGCCACAAGCATTTTGGGGATTGAGCCGCGTGCAAAATTGACTTCGTTGAGTGATATTACCGCTAGCTCGAACCTCGGTCCAGAGTTTAGCGGAACGATCGAGATCGATGGTCCTAATGTAGATCCAGACCAAGGTCTCAATCAAATGCCCGTCCTGACCAGCAATACCCAAGTCGCTGCCACCTGTGGTCCTGGTGGGGTGAATCAGTTTATCGTCACAGGTCGTGGTGGACTGCCCGAATCCGCTGAGCAACTCTTGCAGGCGGATAATGTCTGGCAGGATTTTCGCCTAGCTGATGCTGCGCCAGATAGCAATGCCAGCCGTCGTACTGCTATGCAGGCAACTGATCTCCAAACAATGACTCCCGCCACCCAAGCTGCCCACACACTAGTTGAAGCTGAAGGATGGCACAAGGTGAATGGCAAAACGGTGCTATATGCCCAAGCGAATTCAGGTTCATTTCCAGCGACACAATCTTCTAGCTGTCATGCTGCAGCCCAGTAATTCCAGGCAAGCGATCGAGCGATTTCCGACAATTACATCCTTAGTATCAGCACTCTGTCACAGAGCAATTTCACCATGAGTCAACACCATTTCTCCCCTCGTACCCATTTCGCAAGCTTCCAGCCATCACTACGATCCATGACCTTGAGTGGATTACTAGGAGGAGTCCTTCTTCCCCTAGTCATAGGTCTGCCCGCCCATGCCACGATCGCAGCAAACTCAGCGACAACTTCCACCCCCCCCATCGCAAGTCGCAATTTGCCCAACTCTCAAAGCCTGATCAAACAAGGACAGTTGCGCTATCAGACCGGAAATTTTACGGTGGCGATCGAACTTTGGCAAAAAGCAGCCCAAGCCTATCAGCAAAGTGGTGATAGCCTGAACCAGGCCTTGAGCTTGAGCTATCTTTCCACAGCACAGCAGGCGCTAGGAGATTGGCAATCAGCCAAAAACACCCTGGAACAGGCTCAGCAGTTGATCAAAGCCCAAGGCAAACTGGATACCAAAGGCGTTGCCATCGCCGCTCAAATCAACAACACCCAAGGCAAACTCCAGCTCTCCCAAAGTCAACCCCAGCTTGCCTTAGAAACCTGGAAAGCCACCGAGAAAGCCTATCAGCAAATCGACGATCGCAATGGCGTATTAGGTAGTCAACTGAATCAAGCACAAGCCCTCCAGGTCTTGGGACTGTATCGTCAGGCTCAGGATTTGCTCGATCGGGTCAATCAACAATCCCAAAGCCAACCGCTCAGCCCCCTGAGCGTCACCACCCAACGCAGCTTAGGACAATTGTGGCAGGCTTCGGGGCACTTGACTCAGGCGAAAACCAGCTTACAAAAAAGCCTGGAAGATGCACAAAAGCTTAATCTCAAGGTTGAGCAGAGCGCTATCCTCCTGAGTTTAGGAAATACCCATCGAGGGCTGAAGGAATCCACTCTCGCTCTACAACGCTATGAACAGGCTGCTAGCATTGCACCGACTCTCCACAGCCGCCTAGATGCCCAAATGAACCAGCTCAGCCTACTGGTTGAGACAAAGCAATGGTCCCAGGCAGAACGTCTGCTGAATCAAATTTCTAGTCCGCTGGCAGAACTTGCCCCCAGTCGCCGGACTGTCAATCTCGGCATCAACCTAGCCACGACCCTCATGGCACCTCAATGGGCTGAAGCCACCATTGCTAAACCAACTCCAACCCAAATTGCTGCCATCCTATCCAATGCTGTGAAGCAAGCCAGACAACTGGGGGACGCTAGAGCTGAATCCGCCGCGATCGGGCAATTGGGAACCTTGTACGAACGGAATCAACAGTGGGAAGAGTCTAAACAATTCACTCATCAAGCTTTAAAAATTGCCCAACAGATCAATGCCGCTGATTTAGCCTACCGTTGGCAATGGCAAATGGGACGACTGCACCAACAGCAAGGCGATCGTCCCCAGGCAATCACCGCTTACTCTGAATCCATCAAGCTACTGCAAACGCTCCGCCGAGATCTGGTTGCCATGAATGTGGATATCCAGTTTGCATTCCAAGAAAAAGTTGAACCCGTTTACCGTGAATTGGTACAACTTTTAGTGCAACAGGATCCCAGTCAAGCTGAACTGGCACAGGCCAGAGAAGTGTTAGAAGCACTGCAACAAGCTGAATTAGAAGACTTTTTCCGAGTCGCTTGTCTGAATTCACAATCTATTCAAATTGATCAAATCGATCGATCAGCGGCTGTGTTCTATCCCATTATTTTGCCCGATCGCCTGGTCGTCATCCTTTCCGCCCCTGGACAACCCCTCAGGTACTATAGTAAAGAAATTCCGCACAAACAACTGGACTCGTTGTTGGATCAAGTCTTAGAATCGTTCAATCCCCTTTACTCAAATGAAGAGCGCCTTCAGTTGTCGGGACAATTGTACGATTGGTTGGTTCGTCCAGCCGAGTCTACGATAGCTGCAACTAAAGCGAATACCTTAGTATTTGTTTTGGATGGTAAATTGCGAAATATACCCATGTCAGCGCTGCACGATGGCAAACAGTATTTGGTCGAAAAACACAATGTTGCGATCGCACCGGGTTTGCATCTTTTAGAATCGCAGTCGGCAGCTAAACTCAGGCAGGAAAAAGTCTTCGTTGGTGGTCTAACAGAAGCAAGACAAGGATTTTCACCCTTACCGGGAGTGGGTGAAGAAACCACCTCTATCACCCAAAAAACCGCTGCTTCCATCTATCTCAATGATGCCTTCACAGCTAATAATTTACAGCAACGGATTCGATCGAATAATTATCCTGTTGTACATTTAGCCACCCATGGACAATTTAGCTCTAGCGTAGAAAACACTTTCCTCCTCACTTGGGACAAACGGGTCAAAATTGAAGATCTACGCGGAATGTTGCTCAATCAATCCGAGATTGGGCAAAAACCGGTGGAACTTCTGATTTTGAGCGCTTGTGAAACCGCAGCGGGCGATAGTCGTGCCATTTTGGGGTTAGCGGGTCTTGCAGTCCGATCGGGAGCGCGCAGCACCGTCGCAACCCTATGGTCTGTGCATGATACTTCGACCGCTAATTTGATGGTGGAATTTTACCAAGGTTTGACTCAGCAAGGTTTGATGAAGGCAACGGCCCTGCGCGAAGCTCAATTGAAGCTCTTGCGAAGTGATCAATATTCACATCCTTACTATTGGGCACCTTTTGTTTTGATCGGAAATTGGCAATAATCGTGGCTCAATTTGGGCAAATGTAAAGTATTGCCGAGAAAAATGTGAAGGTTGTGAAATCAGCACCTCACTTTTTGACATGCATTAAAAAAGACATACAATAATAGTGGGCCTTCTAAGCTACCTGCAATTATTGATTGCCTAAAAGCCTCATCAACGGTTACATTCACTTAGTTTCCTAAAAACTCAAACAATGAAGTCACAACTTATACTGAAAGCAAGGCTCCTTAAATCAGGCGTAGCCTTGGGAATTGCTGGTTTAGAACTAGCCACCATCGTGATGTGTGGTCTGCCCGCCCAAGCACAGTTTAAAGTTCTATTTACACCTCCTCCTGGTGCTCGTGCGCCGTTGAAGAGTGTCGGCGGAGCTTCCCGTGGCAGCGTTTGTGCCGCAGGGGCTGAGAAGACGGATCAGAAATTAACGCTACTGCTCCCTCAGTCCAATCATGGATTAACTGCATCTACGCATCCAACATTTTTCGGTTATGTGCCCGCTAGTTCGGCAACAAAAATCTTTTTCAGTTTGCGAGACGAAAAAAATAAAACTCACTACCAAGTGACCTTACCCATCACCGGACAGGAAGAAATTGTTCAGATTCAACTGCCCAAAACCGTCGCAGCCTTGGAACCTGGCAAGAACTACCAATGGGGCATTGCCATGCTCTGTGGCAACAAGCTAAGAGCGGATAGTCCAATCGCCAGTGGCTGGATTCAACGCATTGTTCCCTCGGCGGCTTTAGTCAAGACCCTGAATTCCAAAACTTTGCTAGAACGGGCATCCTTTTACGGCAAGCAGGGACTCTGGTATGATACGGTGCAGTCCATGTTTGAAGTCCGTTTACAAGACCCCAACAATCAACTACTCACCTCCAATTGGCAAGAGCTAATGGATAATGCTGGTTTGAAGCATGTCTCGCGAATTGCTTTGCGTAGTCGTTAAAGTAAACAGAGAAAGTCTTGTAATGCATCTACCACGCAAGGGAAAGTCTTGTAATGCATCTACCACGCAAGGGAAGCAGTAAATCTTGCATCAAAGCAGACTGAGTGAAAATGGCATCATACAGATCCTGCTTAGTTGATCAGCTCCTCACTCCTGGCAATATTTACGTGCTCCATCAATGGTCGGGAAAGAAATGATCGTCGATCGATCTACCGATCGCATCTCATTTGGCAGAGGCAACAATCTTGCAAATGAATGCCCAAGGCGCGACCTTCGTTGTACCCTAATTCATTGCCTCTCAGCCAGCTACCTGCCCCATAGCAGACAATCATCAATCACAGTAATGTTCTAATACCAAATTAAATGGAGGAGAAGGCAGATGAGTTAAACTAAGAAGAGTTATGGCGTTGTTGCATGAATCGGGGTTGCGGCGGTGCAACGTGATAAGTTTGAAGTACCACCTAAAAACTTTCACAGCAATGAAACGCACCATCCGCAACTGGTCTGAGTATAACGCAGGATTAAAGCA
>JAYKGX010000265.1:0-18715 GCA_035285565.1 Synechococcales cyanobacterium | reverse complement strand
GTAACGTGATAAAAAACACACCTAATACCATAATGGCAGCCCCGGTGAGCCGCTCTCGCAATCCTGGTTCGCCAAACACAAAATGACCCAAAAAAACACTCAAAAGCGAACTCATCCGTTTAATGGCAATCACTTGCGTGACTGGTGCAATACTAACCGCAATCATCTGAAATGCCACACCAATTCCGTTTAATAGACCAATCAGAGACAAAATTTTGAGATTTTTGCGGATTGCCTTCCAGGGACGCTGCGATCGGAGCAGAATCATCGGCGTAATGCCCAAAGCAATATAAGCAAATAAGGCGGTTGCCCAGCATAGGGGTGAAGAATTGAGCACCCCCACCTTGTCAAATGCTGCTGTAATACTCCAAATAAAAGCCACAACCAACATGATGCGGCTGCCTTGATGGATGATCATCGCTTTTAAAGGAGCCAGCCAACCGTTTTGCCGTTCCCTTAAGTTCAGAAAATAAGACCCAATCACAATTAGAAAAACCCCGATCGCATCGGTCACGGTGGGAAACTCCCGCACAATCAGGGGTGATGTGACCAGCAGAAACAGTGGAGTGAGAGTCGTCAGCGGCACCGTCAGCGACAAATCTGCCACCTTAATGGCTTTGACGTAGAGCGTAAAGGCAACCACATTTAAACTACCTCCCACCAGCAATGCCAACCCAAAGTCTTTGCCCAACGGTGGAATCCCTTGCCATAGCAGAATCGGCAGCAGTAGCAGGGAACCCAAGCCCATCGCCCCGGCTGCCACAATGTACTCATCCAAAAACTGGAGACTACGCTTACTGCAAACATCCTTCAAGGACTCAAAGAAAGCTGTTAAGATAGCGAAGATGAACCAACTCATAATTGCCTTGCTGTGAACCCTGTCACCTTACCGCGAATTCGTTTCCTTCAGGAACCCACTTCCGATGCTTGGGTACAGCAGGCCTTAAGTCATTTAGACCAAATTTTGCTCGACCACTCCCACTGTGAGCGCAAAGCTGCTGGAGTGGCTCTGAATTTGATGTTTCGCTATCCTTCTAGCCAGAAGTTAGTTCGGAGTTTGACGGCGATCGCCCAGGAAGAATTACAACATTTTGAGCAGGTGAATCAGATTCTAGAACAACGCAACATTCCCCTGGCTCCTCTCACACCTCCCCCCTATGGCGCAAACTTAAATAAACACATTCGCCGAGAAGAACCCGATCGCATGTTAGATACCTTGTTGGTGTCTGCCCTGATCGAAGCCCGCAGCCATGAACGCTTATGTTTGTTATCACAACATTGTACAGACCAAGCGATTGCCGAGTTTTACAGCAGTTTAGTGGAATCCGAAGCCCGTCACTATGGCATGTATTGGATCTTAGCTGATACCTATTTCGATCGGTCCTTGGTCATGCAAAGACTCGCAGAATTAGCCGAAGTGGAATCTGCTATTTTAACCCACCTGCATCCAGAACCCAGAATTCACAGTTGAGCCGTGAAAGCTCCGCAGTGAGCGTTTAGGAATTCTCAACAACTTCAACCCAAACTACAACATTAGAAGTCTCAGATTACAATTGCTACAAATTCAATTCAAGAACAGTGTTACGTTGAATAATTCAAATTTAATGTATAACGTTGGAGTGATTGATTCAATTATCCATAAGCTTGTCATGACGGACTTTAGGATGACTCTTGAACAGGAGTCCTGACCATAAATAGGGTTGTCACAGCATCTGATGAGCAGAGAGATCAGCCTCGCGCATCCCGCAACCCTCCTGCCCTACCATTGAGGTGCATTCATCCCCCAGATGAAGTAATATGCAACATCATGATTTCGATCCGGCAGGTACCTTATCATGCATCAATTGCCACTGATAGATCGATTCCACGGTTGCTTGGTAGGGTTGACAATCGCAGCAGCCCAGTTGACTCATATTCCTTCCCCCCAAGCTAGGAGCGCGATCGCGGTTCTGAACCAATCAGAGCACCTGGCACTCGCCTTGGGTCAGCCTCCCTATACCTTTCCACTGGATTGGGTTCCTCCTTCAGATTGGCAACCGTTGGATTGGGCGATCGCTTGGATCCCAGCATTTTTAATCACCCATGAATCCCCACACCAGTTGCTCAAACTGCTCCCCCCTGCCCTACAGTCCCATCTCACCCCCACGGTTGGCGCAATCGCAGGATTATTTTCCTTGGCGCTGCACGCCCCTCCCTCCCCCGATGATCGCTGGCAAATCTTACAAGATTGGATAAAGATTGCTCCGGCTAATTCCGATCGCACTCAAGACAATCTCACTAGAGATGATCGCACTCAAGATGACTCCCCCCAGAAGCGCGATCGTTGGACAGAATGGTTTCATCAATGTCAAACTTGGCAACAGCAAGGGTTCTTTTGGTCAGCCATCCAGGCCAGTCTTCCCCAGCCACCCTCCTTTGCGACTCAAGCTCCTGCTGCATCTACTTCAGATCAATCGGCTTTAGCCTCATCTGGTGTAGACCGATCTAAGCTAGACTCACTCGATCCTGCCTTGTTGCAATTCCTCTATTCCCAGACTAATCTGCTGAGCTACCCTGGGGTTTCCGGCTTCGAGGATCGATCTCATCAAACCCAATCTCCCCAGCTTGCGATCCTGACGATCGCCCTCAGGGGAGCCTATGGAGGGATCACAGGGTTCCCCTTGCGATCGCGTCTGACTTGGCAAAAGCCGGGAAAAGACCGCACGATGGATCTGGCACAGCGTCTTTGGGCAACTTGGATCGGGCTACATCCGACCGCGATCGATCCAGCCCCTCCCCTCCCCCTCATCACTTCGCCAAGAGCACTCAATCTACCGCATTAGGAATCTACCCTATGCAACGCCTATTCTCTTTCCGCCCGGTTCTGCTACTTTGCCTCATGCTGTTCAGCCTCACCGCCGTGTTAGGACAGCGCTTTTACAATCAACCTCAGCTCACCACCGGACGCATTGCGCCTCAAACGATCGTAGCTCCTAGACAGGGCGTGGTGGATAACCTGAAAGCAACTGAAGCCCAACGGCAGATGGCTCGGGCAAACGTTGCCCCGGTGATGATGCTGGATACCCAGGCAGCGCGCACGGTTCAGGAACAGCTACAGTATTACCTGGAACAAGGACAACGATTTCGGCAAATGGCAGGTCCATTTCCCTTTGTGGAGACGAAGTTACTGTCTGCCCCGAGTCAACGCTATCTCCAGCAAGCCACCCCGACTGATTGGCAAGCGATCCAACAACATCTGGCTAGGCAACCCACCGCGCCGCGCCTCAGTCCGACCCAACAAACCGTGCTGCGAGAACTCAAAACTTACAAAACCAAGGCTCCTCTCAAAGCTTGGCAAATTCTCCTAGAGCGCATCGAGCAAAGCCGCCAACTTTATCGCATTACCCTCAAAGCCTTGCAAGATCCGGCCCAGACTACGCCCCCCTACCAGTTTCCCCCAGAGTTACTCCAGCTCTCCCCAGCTCAGTGGCAAGCTCTACCGCAACAGCTCGATCGCATTCGCGATCGCATGATGACCCAGGGGATTGCGCCCGGTTTACCGCCGGATCTCTTAGAACGCGCGATCGCCCAACAAGTGACCGTCAGCCTACCGCCAGAAGTCCAACCCATTGCCCAGGGGCTACTCCAGGCAACCTTACAACCAAACCTCATCACTGATGCCAGCGCCACCGCTCAACTGGCCGAGCAGGCCGCTCAAGCGATTCCCTTGCAGCAAATTAGCATTCAACCTGGAGAACCGATCGTCGTAGCCGGCCAGCCCATTAGTGAACCCCAGTTTTTGCTGCTGGAACATTTCCAACTCAGTCAGCGGAAAACCAATGGGTGGGGACTTGCCAGTTTAGGGGGAGCCGTTGCGCTGTTTTTGGCTTTGCTCACCCACTTTGCCCAGCGCTGGCAACGGAAATGGCGGAAACGAGATGGCACGCTGCTGTGGCTCCTGATGCTGACAACGGGCATTTTGCTGGGCATTCGGTGGATTAGTCATCTGCCGCTCACTGGGTTGCTGGCAAATCTGCCGATGGTGGGTCTGCTGGTGAGTTCCTTCTATGGGGTGCGGCTGGCGATCGTGATGACCGTAGGATTTGCCCTGCTGCTGCCCGTGGGAATGCTGCTACCCTTGAGCCAATGGCTTCCCATGGTCGTGGGTGGAACCTTCGCAGCAGCGATCGGTGGACGGTTGCGATCGCGGGAAGAGCAAGCCCTGTTGGGGTTGGGGGTTGGCTTACTCCAGGGAAGCAGCTATGGGCTATACCAGTTTTTGACGGGACAGGAGGCGCACTGGCTCAGTGGTATTGGTATTCAAGGCCTCGGAGGCGTGCTCTGGTGTGTGATTGCGATCGGCTTAAGTCCCTATCTGGAGCGGGTGTTTGATTTAGCGCCCACAGTCCGCCTGCTAGAACTGGCAAATCCCAATCGTCCCTTACTCAAACGACTGGCAGCAGAAACTCCTGGCACCTTTCAACACACAATTTTTGTCGCCAATCTAGCAGAAGCCGCCGCCCGTGCCCTAGATTGCAACGTGGAACTGGTGCGCACCGGAACGCTCTACCACGACATTGGCAAAATGCATGATCCCCAAGGCTTTATCGAAAATCAGATGGGGGAACCGAACAAACATGATGTGATTGATGATCCCTGGATCAGTGCCGAGATTATCCGCAAACATGTCACCCTGGGGTTAAAAATGGCCCAGAAAGCCCGTCTTCCCAAAGCAGTCCAAGCCTTCATCCCAGAACATCAGGGCACCATGACGATCGCCTACTTTCACTACAAAGCCCTGGAAAAGGCAAAGCAAAATCCCAAACTCATCGTTGAAGAATCTGATTTTCGCTATGCAGGGCCTGCACCTCAATCCCGAGAAACTGGAATTGTTATGCTTGCGGATGCCTGTGAAGCCGCCCTGCGATCGCTGCAGGATACCAATCTAGACATTGCTAACAATATGATCCAAAAAATTCTGCGCGCCCGTTGGCAAGAAGGTCAGTTGTTGCATTCTGGGTTAAGTCGGCAGGATCTCGACACCATAGCCCAGGTCTTTGTCCAAGTCTGGCAGCAATCCAACCATCAACGCATTGTATATCCACGCTAAAAGGGTGGGTCGGCAGAGACGTTTCGCCGAAACGTCTGTACACGGGGCCATAGGCAATTCAGGTTTGATGGGCTGATCTGGATTCAGAATGGGGGCGGTTCAGTGGGGGGAGGGCAGAGGTATTGGGTTCGGTCACGGGTAAGGGCAAGGCGATCGTCGGTTCATCAGACTCAGACTGGGCAACTGGGAGTTCCTGCGGTGCGGACAAGGGGGACGGTTGGGTGGGGGGTGGTTCGGGAGGTAGCACAGTTCCAACTGAACCAAAGGAGGTGGGCCAAGGTTGCGTCGGGTGGTCTACCACTTCACTCACCAAGGGCGCTTCCTGTACCGCTCGTTCAATCAATTCTGGCGAGGTGGGGAAGAGGGATAAGGGTTGCAAATCCTGAATGACCTCACTGGCTTTTTGGTAACGTGTCTTAAAGTCATAGCGCACCAACCGAGTGAGGATCTGTGCCAGTCCAGCACTGACTTGAGTATATTCCAGCCATTCCACTTCCCCCGTGTCTGGGTTGGGTTTGAGTTGGCTTGGGGGCATTCCGGTCAGAGCCTGAATACCCACCATACCCACTGCATAGAGATCGCTGTTCAACCGGGGCTGTCCGGCACATTGTTCCGGAGCCATATAACCCTGGGTGCCAATCCCAATGGTTAAATCACTGACGCGATCGCTATCGACCAACGAATCTTGCAAAGCCTTGACCGCACCAAAATCAATCAGCACCAATCCACTATTTTTATCTTTTTGAATAATATTACTAGGTTTAATATCCCGATGAATTACACCCTGGCTATGGACGAAGTTCAGAATTTGTAACAGATCTCGCAGAATTGCCAGCACCTTCGCTTCCGGCAACTGTCGCCCCAGGGTAAATTCTTCACTGAGAGGTCGTCCTGTAATAAATTCCTGTACCAGATAAAATTCTTCATCTTCCTCAAAATAGGCGAGCAGCCGGGGAATCTGCTCGTGGCTTCCCAATTTTTCCAACGCCTCTGCTTCCCGTTTGAACAGGCGGCTAGCAAGCTTTAAATGGCGAGGATCTCGGCTCTGCGGGCGCAGTTGCTTGACCACACACCGGGGAGCTTGGGGCCGCTGCAAGTCTTCAGCCACATAGGTTTCTCCAAACCCCCCCGAACCCAGAATTTGAATAATCCGATAGCGCCCCCCTAATTCCTTACCTTGTAGTTCTAACTGGCGTTGTTGTAAATTCAGCGGAGCCGGTTCTGGTTCAGTTCGGCTCTGAGCCGCTTCCAGTTGTCGCTGCTGGTTGCGACGATCGATGAGTCCATGCATCCAATAGCTGAGACCCGTCAGACCAATCGTGGTCATGGGGAGCGCCGTTGGTAAGAGCAATCCCCCCATATTGAAGAGGGCATAGCTAAAACTGTTCCACCCCACCAGTCCCACTCCCGCCCAGGTCAACCGCAGGATCGGACGCAAGACGCGACTCTGCACCCATACAATTGCTAGCAGCCCAACGCCCACCCCCAGCCCCCGCAGCCAAGGATTGGGTAAGCCTTCCTGCAACGATCGCCCTTCCAGCAGGGTTGCGATCGCATGGGCATGGAGTTCAACTCCATTCATCAAACCCACCGGAGTTTGCAGTTTATCGGGACTCGCCGCTGCCGTCGCACCAACAATGACTAGCTTATCTTTGAAGTATTTCCCTTGCTGGAGGCGATCGCTCTTCCAATTTTCATCATCTAGAAGGTGCCAGAGGGGAATGGTTGCATCTTGAAACGCTTGCCCTGGCGCATCGTAGAAGAAAATCGTGGAACCCGCAGGGGGAGCATAGGGCAACTGAGCCGCTTGCAGCGCAGCATCGGCAAATGACAGGAGCTTCACTTCTTCAATGGCCTCCGCCTGTTCGGGTTGCTCTCGCCTGAGGGTCGCAAAATATTGACTGCCAAATTGGGAAATCCGATAGGTGCGGTCATAGGAAAAGTCGATGTTGCCAAAATGAATCGCTGTCTTCTGAAAAGGGCAGTAGGGCAATTGTAACTGGGTCTGCTCCGCTTGCCGTTGTTCACTGGATCTAAAACTGGTGGCAATGACAACCCGATCGCCATACCGCTGCAACGCTTCCAGAAAGACCCGATCGTCCTCCGAGAGATTCTCAATCGGTTGAACACAGTTTGACAGGGTCGATCTTTCAGCCGCCGACAAAGCGGTAGACACCCCAAAACTACTGCGATTGGCAAACTTTAGATCAAACGCGATCGCCCTAGCACCAGATCCCATCAGGCGATTGACAACCTGGGCATAGATTGAGCGGGGTAACGGGGGAGCTTGACCCAGATAATTCACCGACTCGTCATCGATCGCCAAAATCACCACATTCTGCGGCGGGACCGTACTACCTCGCAACTGTTGAAACCACCCCTGCATTTTCTGCTCTAGGAACAGAACCGGAGGTGGCTGCCAACCGCTCAAACCAGTCCCCAGCAGCACCCACAGCAGTACCATGCCATGTCCCCACCGAGAAAAGGGAATCTTGGGCATCTGCTTGGGCCAGCGAATTCGCAAGAAGTGGGTGCCATTGGTGTGTGGCTCAAACGTAAAGGTCTCTGTTAAAGAACTGGGTAACTTTGGCATAAGGTAAGCTCAAAAAGACACACTAGCAACCACACACCCTAGGCTCTAGGATAACCTGAACCCTTACCTCAAGAACTTTCCTTCAAGGTTGTGCTCAACTTTCTCCGCAAAAATGCCTGCTTCACAACTCATTTTGACTGTTTTTTGTCATAATTTTAATCGTGCATCTTTGCCAATTCAAGGCGCAGGCTCCCGGTCAGTCTCAACTGAGCTTTAGTCTCAATTTAGTCTCAATGTTATCTTCATGATGCGACCTTTTTATGTGACCTTTTATGATGCGACCTTTTATGATGTGACCTTCTATCGTTTTCATTGAACAAGTTGAAACCTGTCAACAGAATCATGATTTTAGATGATAAATTTAGGACTAATTCTTAGACCATAAATTTTAGGGATTAAACTGATGCGATTCGCAGGTTTCTATCGTTAGGCTAGAAGAGCAAAGACGATCGCAATTTTCCTTATGATGAACTACATATTTAGTATGAGGTCGCTAAGCTAGAGAAACCGCTGAAAAAGCTCACTTTTCATATTCAAACGACCTAGTTCCGTCTATTTTGTTTAAAATAACCATGCATCCGTAGGGGAAAAGCTTGGAACGGTTCTTCATCATGGTTGCAAGCTCTGCTGAATTCTTTATTGATTAAATGATAAGTGTTGAAATTTCTGAAGACTGGGTAGTCTAAGCTAGAACTTCTCATCCATGAGCGATTTAGTGATACACAATTTCGCTTTCTATGGGTTCTTGATTTTCACCCTAGGCTCAACCGTTACCTCTTATCCTTTTGCCCCTGATCGTTTAGGTTAAACTGGTCAATTGAGTCATAGATCAGTTCAATCTCTGAGAAGTAGCTAAATCGTCGGTGGGGTACTCTATCCAGTTGATAACTTTCTATCGTGATTACTTTCTAGCAGTTATGTCTGTAGGTTTTCTGGACTATAATCCATCAATTTCTCTTAGTTTCATGGCGCTATGATAATTCATCTCTCTACAACTTTGTAGGTTTTACGCACTCTATGCCTTACCCATTAAATCGTCTCTCTATTTTTGTAGATGGCAACAATATGTTCTATGCCCAGCAAAAGAATGGCTGGTTTTTTGATCCCAAGCGCGTCTTGGAATATTTCACCCGCGAAAATAGCATTGAACTCGTCAATGCCTTTTGGTATACCGGACTCAAGGATACTCAAGATCAGCGCGGATTTCGGGATGCTTTGATTAGTCTGGGCTACACCGTTCGGACTAAGATCCTCAAGGAATATTACGATGACAATTCGGGGCGCTATTCCCAAAAAGCAAACCTTGATATCGAAATTGTGGTGGATATGTTTAATACGGTTGAACAATACGATCGTGTCATTCTATTCAGCGGCGATGGGGATTTTGAACGGGCGATCGAACTGTTACGGTCTAAAAATACCCACATTACAGTTGTCTCCACCGAGGGCATGATTGCACGGGAATTGCGCAATGTCACCGATCGTTATATCGACCTCAACAACATCCGGAAGCAGATTGAGAAACTAGATTATTAAATCTTCCCAAAGGGGTTCTGGGCACAAATAGCTCAACCTCCGCAGGAGATCCTGTTCTAGGACATGCATATCTTCGCGATCGAACCATCCCTGTAATTCTTGAAGATCTCGCTCTCGCAGGGAGGCCAGCGGTGCCGCATGATCCCAAATAGGTAAAGCCCCCGATCGCCCCTGAGCCAAGCTAGGAGCACTTAACCAAGGATTACCCCAGAGAGATGCCTGTGGCACCGTTGGCAGTGCTTCTGTGTCATGGGTCGCTAGATCATCCGCTAGAGGATCTGTCTGAAAATTGACCGATCTGCCATCCCCATCCTGATCGGGGTCATCAAAACGATCTGGAGAGGGGAGGGCATCGGAAGGCATGGAGTTTGTTTAAGAAGGACAGGGGTGTGTGCTCCAGCTCAGGGCGATGGTGCCAGAACAGAAGACTGAAAGGTGGGAGTACGCAGACGATTGAGCACACAAGCAACATCGAGCCGTCGAAATTGAGCGAGATCTCCTTGAGGAAAAGGACTCAGCGCCTCTAACCCCAACTCCATGACTTTCTGATCCAAGCTGTGCAAGACCTGATTCAAGGATTGCGCTTGGGTTATTTGTGGATGCAATGTGAGAATAGCCGTCGCGATCGCCCGGACTTGCCCCACCTCCACCAATTGTTCAACAGCAGAGAGATCTATCTCTTGGGTACCCAAAACGAGGGCATCAATATCCCGCACCTTAGATTTCATGGGTTTAGAGGTTCTAGATTCAGAGTCGCGATCGCTTAAAAATCCGGGTAGCACCTGCCGATCGGGGATAGCCCCAAACTGACAACCGCCTTCCGGCAGGCGATCGCTGGGGTAGGACTGGATAATCTGGCGCGCCTGGGGGGTCAAATCCTGGGGTTGAAAGTCTGTCATGCCAATCACCGTATCCGCCACTTCCAAATAGTCACCGCAGCCACCCATGACTAGGATGGTCGAAACCTGGTGTTCCTGATAGAGTTGACGAATTTTGTCAATGAAAGGGGTGATCGGTTCTTGCTCCTTGGCAATCAAAGCCTGCATTCGGCGATCGCGGATCATAAAGTTCGTGGCGCAGGTGTCTTCATCAAGCAGTAAGAGAGAGGATCCTGCTTCCAGCGATTCGAGAATATTGGCAGCTTGGGACGTACTGCCGCTGGCGTTGGCGGTAGAAAACTGAGTGGTGGATTTCCCCTGGGGCAGATGGTTGATAAAAGCAGAGAGGTTGACCTGTTGAACGCTGCGCCCATCTTCAGCACGAACTTTGATCGCCGTGGGCACCGTCACCACATAATCCCGTCCGTCCTGGGGCAGATGGTTATAAATCCCCCGTTCGATCGCCCGCAGTAGCGTCGATTTGCCATGGTACCCCCCCCCACAATCAGCGTAATCCCCTGGGGAATGCCCATACCGCTGACCTTGCCCCGATTCGGACAGTCGAATTCTACACGCAGGGACTGGGGCGATCGCCAGGGAATGGCACCTTCGGTCAGGGGGCGATCGTCCACACCCGAGGCACGCGGTAACAGGGAACCATCGGCAATAAAAGCGACCAACCCCCGCTCTGCCAACTGCGATCGCAACCAATCTGCATCTTCGGCTGTTTCCACCTGACGACGGAGCTGCACTGGATCGAGATTGTCGTACAGCAAGGCTTCTTCTACGATCCGGGGCAGGGTGTCACAGAACAGTTCCGCCGCCTGTTGTCCTGCAATTCTGCGCCCATAGGCGGGTAAGCCAACAGCAAAGCGAACTTCTACCCGCTGCTCGTTAATCAAAACTGCTGTTCGCTCCAGCATGGTTTGCCCCACCGGAACGATTTTGATCAATCCACTCCCGCCCGTCCCCGATCGCTGGCTATAACGACGGGCAATGCGATCGAACTGGCGAGTTAAGGCATCCCGCAGGGCAATTTCACGGCTTTTAGCTTGGATTTGCGACTGAAACAGGAAGGGGGGAAACTGGGCGATCGTCTGGGGTAAGAGAATTCGGCAAGCACTGGGAGTGGCAAAGGGATCCGCCTGAACCCGATCGATCCAGAGCGTAAACTGGGGAAACTCATGCCGACCCCGCAGATCCTGGTAGGCTTTGTAGCTGGCTCCCTCTAAGCGCAGGAGCTGATTTCGCAACTGGTTGGCAGGGTTCATAGCACTCTCTCGTTTCAAAACGCTAATTCCAAAATTCTGATTCCCAAATATGCAGTCTACGCATTGAAAGACGATCTGAGACAGATTTCTGATTGCAACCCATCAGGATTACGATATAGCTAACACCGAACTTGTCTCAACCCTGTTTCAATCCTGGTCTGGGTTGTCCTGCGATCGCAATGAGGCACTTCCCGAACGTTTTGATACTACATCTTTTAGTAAATACTACAAAATCCGACTGTGCCTGATGCCAACCATGCCTGATACTAGCCAAGCTGATTACATCAAACTCGATCAATTTCTCAAGTGGGTCAATCTCGTCCCCTCAGGCGGACAAGCCAAACTCCTGATCCAAGCCGGAGAGGTGGAAGTGAATGGCGAAATTGAAACCCGGCGAGGTCGGAAACTCCGGCAGGGCGATCGCGTGACGGCCTTGGGGGAAAGCTTTGAAGTGAATTTGGTCGATGATGCCTGGGCGTAGTGGGGATGGGGGCATGAACCAGGAGAGTCACTAGCCAACTCTGATGGATTTTCGTTACCCTGGAACTTGTGCAAACTCGATTCCACTAGTTTTGCCCCTTGCCCCTGAACTCTTTGGTAATGTCCTATGCATCTGACCTGGCTAGATAGCAATTCTTGGTTGATTGAAATGGGTGGCAAGCGAATTTTGCTCGATCCCTGGTTAGTGGGAGATCTGATGTTTGGTCAGGCGAAGTGGTTCTTCCGGGGTTACCGCCAGAACGATCGCCCCATTCCTGAAACGATTGACCTGATTTTGTTGTCTCAGGGGTTAGAAGACCACGCCCATTTGCCCACGTTGCAAGTATTAGATAAATCTATCCCCGTGGTGGGGTCTCCCAGTGCCGCCAAGGTAGCCGAGTCTCTCGGCTTTCAGCAAGTCACAGCCCTGCAACACCACCAACTCTTCACCCTCGATCAGTCTGTTAAGATTCAAGCCCTAATTGGCTCACCTGTGGGACCCACAACCCGAGAAAATGCCTATCTGCTCCAAGATCTGCACCAGGGCAGCACCCTTTACTATGAACCCCATGGCTACCATTCCCCAGACCTGAAGCAGCAAGGTGAGATTGATGTGGTGCTCACGCCGATGATTGACTTGAAATTACCGATCGTCGGAGCATTCATTAAAGGAACGGAGAGTGCCTTACAAGTCGCCCAATGGGTGCGCCCCCAAGTCATGATTCCCACTGCAGCAGGCGGCGATATTGAGTTTGAAGGATTTTTGATTAAGCTACTCAGCGCTGAGGGCAGTCCCAGCGAACTTCAGAAACGCTTAACCGCAGTGGGGCTATCCACCCAAGTGCTAGAACCCAAACCGGGCGATCGCTTCCTGGTGCCGCTCAAACAAACTGCGATCGTTTAATCTGCTGGCAAACCCCTCATTTCACCCAAGCTTAACTACAGGAGATCCCATGGCAGCACCTGTTTTATCCCCCCAAGAACTGGATTGGGCAATCGCCCAACTGAAAGGTTGGTCTGTGGAATCTGGCAAACTGCACAAGCAGTTCCAATTTCCCGACTTCGTAACCGCCTTTGGGTTTATGGCAAGCATGGCATTGGTCTCTGAATCCCTCGGACATCATCCCGAATGGTTTAACGTCTACAATCGAGTAACGGTCGATCTCACCACCCACGATTCTGGTGGTATCACGCAAAAGGATTTAGACTGGGCGAAGAAAGCCAATGCGATCGCGGGGTAAAGTTCAACCAGCATCCGTTGGAGTAGCCTAGCCTACATCAATTACTACATCAACTACATATAGAGAACTGTTGCAATCAACTCACTAAATTGCCCGGAATCCTCCTACCCGCCGTGAAAAGAGAGGTATTCCGGGTCAGTGGGTATTTTTATTTTAAAAAAATAGAGTGCTCATCCGGAAACAGTCTAGGGCTTAGTTCACTAGGAGGGCTTCGTTCACTAGGACTGAGTTCATTTTTTAATCCAGTTTGCACTCAATAGGACTACGAGAGGCCAGGGCGATGTTAGCACAGGATATGGGGATTCGAGGAATTTCAGGGCAGGGGATGGAGACCAATGAGCAATGGCGACAGATTATCGCTCAAGTAGAAGCCTCGCTCTGTCGCAGCGATGTTTACCGCCAAGCTCTGGATCAACTGCAACAGATGGCTGCCGATAACGGAACCAGCACCCAGTTTCTCCTCAAATCTGTGATTCGAGAAACCATCCGATTAGCGGTTAAAACGGTTCTGCTGGCAGGCGAAACCTCTACTGGGGAGACAGCAGGGGTGGAACTTAAGGCCTTGACCCAATCTCAAGCGCTAGATTCCTCTGAACCCCTGACTCCCGCAGAACAGGCAGCCTTGGAAGATGAGAAAACCTTCGCCTCGATCGCCCAGGTTATGCAACCAACCGATCAACCCACTCGTCCGAAAAAACGCTCCAGAAAACCCACGGCTGAAGAATTGGCCCAGCAGGCGGCGATCGCCCGGATAGAACGGCTCCAAAAAGTTTGTGCAAAAATCAAGCAGACCCGAGAAGCCCAAGGGCTGTCCTTACACCATCTCCATGCTCGCACCTTTATTCCGCTCTATCACCTGCAAGCCCTGGATGCAGGACAGATCGAGCATCTGCCTGTGGATATTTATCTGCGAGGATTTCTGCATCGGTTAGAAAAAGCCCTAGGGCTGCCAGAACAGAGCTTAACCGAAGCGATTCCACTCCCAGAACCCACTACCCTGGGCGCACGGACTGCCAAGGCACCCTATGCAGCAGGCAGCAGCAACTTCGGGGTTCCACTGCAATCCTTACCCGTCTACCTGACCTATGGAGCAGTGGTAGCAGGAGGACTCTTCTGGCTTTCCAATCAATCTAAACCTCAGACTGCGCTGACTCCGATTCAGATCGACCTCCCCAAAGAGAACCCTGTGCCCCAAGCCCCAAGCCAGAAAGACACTAACACCCAGGTTAAACAGGCCAAGACCCAACTGACCCAAAAGATTGCAGCCCCAGAAATGCGATAGTCTGTCAGGCTGACATCAGAAAGGTGGGGATCCCTTGGATCCCCCAGATGGGTCAGACTCATCCATCAGACTCATCAAATAGTTGAAACTGGCTAGACCTATCAAACTTAGAGGTCACTAGAACAGGTTCTTTATAAAAATTCAGCAAATCTACGCGATCGCCCTTGACGTTTGAGCACTGACAAGGGAACCTATTAAAAGCGATACCCGGTTGTTCGGGAACTTGTGGAGTGAACTAGCAGATCAGGACATTGCCCCACCGTTTATGCGTAAGATGATGACCTGCGATACGCGTTCTAGTTCATTGCTGACAAGCGTGCGTGATACCTGTTGAGAGAACATCAGCAGAAGAGCATCGTGTCGAGGGTTCAGACAGTACCAGGTTGGGGAATCCATTCTGCGAACTGTTGGAGTGCCCGGATGTTCTGAGAGCCTGTTCTACAGACATAGCACTCTAAGGAAGTTTTATTCATGATTGCAACTCCCGTACAGTTAAAGTACGACATTAAAGACATCGGTCTCGCCCCCCTAGGCAAACAGCGGATCGAGTGGGCAGGGCGAGAAATGCCTGTGCTGAAGCAGATCCGCGATCGCTTTGAGCAGGAAAAGCCCTTTGCAGGCATTCGTCTGTCGGCTTGCTGCCACGTCACTACAGAAACGGCTAACCTAGCGATCGCCCTGAAAGCAGGCGGTGCGGATGCGATTCTGATCGCCTCAAACCCCTTGTCTACCCAAGATGATGTAGCGGCTAGCTTGGTGGCAGACTACGGGATTCCCGTTTACGCCATCAAAGGGGAAGACAACGATACTTACCACAAGCACGTTCAAATCGCCTTGGATCACCGTCCCCAAGTGATCATTGATGATGGTTGCGATGTGGTTGCTACCTTGGTGCAAGAGCGTCCGGAGCAGCTTGCGGATCTGATCGGCACCACGGAAGAGACGACCACTGGGGTTGTCCGTTTGAATGCCATGCTCAAGGCGGGTGTGCTGACCTTCCCCGCCATCAACGTCAACGATGCGGAAACCAAGCACTTCTTTGACAACCGCTATGGTACGGGCCAATCCACCCTGGATGGCATCATCCGGGCTACCAACATTCTGCTCGCAGGCAAAACCATCGTCGTGGCTGGCTATGGCTGGTGCGGCAAAGGCTGTGCGATGCGGGCAAGGGGCATGGGCGCAAATGTCATCGTGACAGAAATCAACCCCGTCTGCGCGATCGAAGCAGTGATGGATGGCTTCCAAGTCATGCCAATGGCAGAAGCCGCTAAGCTGGGTGATATCTTCATCACCGTGACAGGGAACAAGCATGTGATTCGTGGTGAGCACTTCGATGTCATGAAGGATGGCGCGATGGTGTCTAACTCCGGTCACTTTGATATCGAAATCGACTTGGTTGCTCTGAAGGATCGTTCCACCAGCGTCTCCACCGTGCGTAACTTCACGGAAGAGTACAAGCTCAAGAGTGGTAAGTCTGTGGTGGTGATTGGCGAAGGTCGTCTGGTCAACCTGGCGGCAGCAGAAGGTCACCCCAGCGCGGTGATGGATATGAGCTTTGCCAACCAAGCCCTGGGCGCAGAATACCTGGTGAAGAACAAGGGTCAACTGTCTCCTGGTGTATACCCCGTACCCACGGATTTGGATAAGGAAATTGCTCGCTTGAAACTGCAGGCAATGGGCTTTTCGATCGATGCTCTGACGGCTGAGCAGATTGCCTACATCAACTCCTGGACCTCTGGAACCTAAAGGTGATCTCCACTCCCTTAGGTCGATCGCCTGAGGGAGATTCCAGTCTCAGTTGGCTATGGATTTACGGATTAGGGTGAGCGAATCGTTCACCCTAATTTTTTTCACCTGGCCCCGCAAAGTCGTAAAATCTAGGGTGTTTTGTGGATTGCTCAAGGATTGTGGAGACTATGCCGCAAGCTTACGTGATTGGACTGGGAAAATCCGGGAATGCTGCTGCTCGGTTGCTGAAATCGCAAGGATGGCAGGTGACAGTGAGCGATCGGGGTCAGTCTGACCGTTTGCAAGCGCAGGCGGAGGAACTTCGCACCGAGGGAATTGAGGTCGCCTTAGGTGATCATTTTGACTCGCAGGTGAGCCAACCGGAATTGGTGATCGTTAGCCCTGGGGTGCCTTGGGATGTGCCCAGTTTGGTGAAAGCCCGTAGCATAGGGGTTGTGGCGATCGGGGAAATGGAACTGGCTTGGCGCAATCTCCGCAATCAGCCTTGGCTCGCCATCACAGGCACCAATGGCAAAACCACCACCACCGCCCTCACGGCAGCGATTTTTCAAGCGGCTGGACTCCATGCCCCCGCCTTTGGCAATATTGGCTATGCCGCCTGCGAAATGGCATTGCTCGATCGCCAGCCCGATTGGTGTGTGGCCGAACTCAGTAGTTATCAAATTGAATCTTCGCCCTCGGTGGCTCCCCAGATCGGCATTTGGACGACTTTCACGCCTGATCACCTGGTCCGCCACAAAACAATGCCAAACTATTACGAGATGAAAGCCCGTTTATTGGCGCGATCGCAATGGCAAATTTTCAATGGCGATGATCCCTATCTGCGGAATATTGGGTTACAGCAGGGTTATCCCGTGAAAGCCAATGCCTGTTGGACTTCTGTCCAGGGGCGATCGCATCTAGTAGGCAATCCTGAGTTCGGGATTTGGATTGAAAGCAATCAGGTGATCTTCCAAGGGGAAGCTGTGATCGCGGCTGATGCGTTGAGAATGCCAGGAGATCACAATCTACAGAATTTGTTAATGGCCGTTGCTGCTGCAAAAATTGCTGGGATTAATAATGCGGCGATCGATCAAGCCATTCGGAATTTCCCAGGGGTAGAACATCGCTTAGAACACATTATTACCTGGAAAGGAATTGATTTTATCAACGATAGTAAAGCCACAAATTATGATGCTGCAGAAGTTGGCTTACATGCTGTGAAAGCACCCACCTTGTTAATTGCAGGGGGAGAACCCAAGGAAGGGGATGACACGGCTTGGTTGAGCAAAATTAAACAGAAAGCAGTCAAAGTTTTATTAATTGGTCAGGCAGCAGAACCCTTTGCACAACGGTTAGCGGCGGTTGGCTATGATGCCTATGAAATGGTGCATACTCTAGATCAAGCGATCGCGCGATCGGCAGATTTAGCTCCAGAATTGGGCGTACAAGTCGTCTTATTTTCACCCGCCTGCGCCAGTTTTGACCAGTACGACAATTTTGAACAACGGGGGGATCATTTCCGCCAACTTTGCCTACAACGCTTTGGCGAGTAGTCAGCCGAGTCGGAATAGAATAGTGCCGGAATAGAATTCGGCGCTCTAGAGGGCGAAGTCCGTTGGAAACGGACTGAAAAAAGCTGTTTTTGAGTCCCTTAAGGGACTTCGCCCTGAGAGACCGTGGTTTTCAACCACGGGCAGATCACAACGGAGCGACAAACGGATGCTGAGATCTGATTTTCGATCGAGTCCCTAACGAATTGCACAGACCCACCCAGAATCAGTAGGTGCAGTCGATCGCCAAGTGGGGTGAGATTCTTCTTGACCTAAATTCCCCATCCCGGTACGCTTGACAGCCCCCCTGAATTACCGTTAAGTTTCTATGGTTGAGCAGATAGAATCTATTTTTCTTCTGCTTAAGCCCAAAAACCTAGCGCGATCGCAATGAGATTGCAGCTCAAAACGATCGCTAAGCCCCCAAGCTGCAACAGCCAGCATGGTGACCTGGATTGCATTTTAGCATTCCACGCCGCCCTGTTTTGCCATGTCAGAAAACGGGGCGGCTAGTTTTTTGGGTTCTCCTCGTCCACGTCATTCATGTTTGAGGAAAATCCAATGAAACGCTATACCAAACAGATCAACCTACACCTGAGTGGGGATGCCGATGCCGTCGAGGCTGCGATCGGGCTTTTGCACATTCTCAATTTCATCAGCGCCCACGAATGGAGTCAACCTGTCCGGAGACGGGACGAATCTACTGTCATTTGCGTTGCGGTTTGAGAGATCATGCTAGAGATCGATTAATACCAGCGCGAATGGGCGTTGTTGCATGAATCGGGGTTGCGACGGTGCAACGTGATAAGTTTGAAGGTAATTAGTCGTCCCTGAAAAACTGGAAGAAGGCTATTGAGGGGGGATTTGAGAGGATAGAGTGGGGGGAAAATCACCAGAAAATTGCTAGAATCGATAGAAACCTTGCAAAATCAGGGGGCGTTGTTGCATGAATCGGGGTTGCGGCGGTGCAACGTGATAAGTTTGAAGTACCACCTAAAAACTTTCACAGCAATGAAACGCACCATCCGCAACTGGTCTGAGTATAACGCAGGATTAAAGCA
>JAYKGX010000264.1:0-7137 GCA_035285565.1 Synechococcales cyanobacterium | reverse complement strand
GCAGGTTGGTTGATGCGCATGGAGGTTAGCAGCGAGTATGTGTCTTTGTGCCAAGCCCAACTGGCGTTGCTCCAAACCTTGGGAGCAAGCTTAGGGGCTGTCTATTTGGCCGAGGAGCAGCAAAGTGGGGCGGCTCGATTGGTGCGGGTCGCTGCCCTACCGGATGCAGAAACGGTGAACCGAGTTGAGCAACGTTGGTTACCAACCCCTACAGATGAGACTGCCTCTGAAACAGATGCCGATCGCCCCACCACCGATCGCTCCGCCCCTCTGACCTCACAGCAAACTGCGCTACAAACTACTCTCAGCCAGGTTCACCCGCCGACCTCTGCCCCGAGTTTGAATGGGGTGAGTGTTTCTGAGGCAACCCCTACCGTTCTATCGATGCCAGGGACTCACAAGGCGACGATCGATGAGGCGATCGCAGGAGCGATCCTCCCCAGTTTGCCTTCCTCCCAAATTCCTCCCGTGGGTTTCCTCAGCCCGCCACCCCACTCACCCAAACGGTATCAACAGGTTGTACCTTTGGTGCATGAGACATTGGTGCTGGGAATTTTGGTTACGGAGCGCCGCGATCGGGATTGGTTAGCGAGCGAACATCCCCAATTGGAAAAGATTGCCGAAACCCTGACCCTAGCCTGTGTGCTAGATCAACGGGCAACCTGGTTGCAGCAACAACAGCAACAGCAGCCTTTGCTCCAGCAACAACAGCAAGATCGGTTCGATAACTTATTGCATCAATTTCGGAATCCGCTGACCGCATTGCGAACCTTTGGCAAACTGTTGATGAAACGGATGGTAGAAACCGATACAAATCGCGACATTGCGAGCAGTATTGTGCGGGAAAGCGATCGCCTGCAGGATTTGCTGAAACAGTTTGAGGCAGCGATCGATCAGGGTATGACTGGGGCGATCGCTCCTATACCCACCCACCCTGCTCCCCCTTATGCCGTGGAAGTTGTGTTAGAAACTGGTATGGCAGAGCCTTCACCCTCTCTATTACCCACGAGTCCCCTCGGGGGAGAACCGCTGGATTGTCACGCCTGTGATCTGCTGGAAATTTTGCAGCCACTTTTACTGTCTGCCACGGCGATCGCGCAGGAAAAACAATTACAGTTACAAGTCTTCTTACCCAAAGCTCCCGTCCAAGTGACGGTTGCCCCCAAGGCACTCCGAGAAGTCCTCAGCAATATTGTGGACAATGCGATTAAGTACACCCCTGCAGGTATCGTCCAAGTCCAGCTTAAAACTGAAAATCAGCATCCCGTTGATCCGGTGATCCTGGATCTAGCTCCTGATCAGGCAACCCATCCCACGACCACCCTGTCAGCTACCGTGCAAATCTGGATTACAGACAGCGGGTTGGGAATTCCTCCTGAAGATCTGCCCCGTTTATTTGAACGGCATTATCGAGGCATACAGGCTACAACCGGAATTCCGGGCACGGGACTCGGGTTAGCGATCGCACGAGCACTCTTGCTGCAAATGCAGGGGGACATTGAAATTTTTAGCCCACCCCCAGCGGAAGGATGGATTGGGGATGATGTACCCAGTCAAGGCACAACCGTGGTGATTTCGTTAATGGCGGGAGCCTAAAAATTGCTGTAGGTCGTGCCTATGTGGGGGGTTAACCGCCAGAAACGACTTCGTTGCGACCTTCCGCTCCGATGAGGGTGTTAGGGTTGTTAATCCAGGGGCTGGGGGTGATGGCGCTGGCTCGCTGCTCGGGTTTGCCCCAATGGGTTTGTAACTGATGTAAAAGCACATCTTGCTGGGCGCGGAGTCCTTCAATGTTGGTGCCACGATTGATAATGGAAAACCAGATTAGACCCCGATCGCGGGTGGGTAAAACTCCGGCGAGGGCACTCACTTCATTTAAAGTCCCAGTTTTCACCACAGCATTGCGGGGAATGTCGCGATCGATTAAGGTGCCTACATCAGTACCGGAAATGGGAAACAGATCAGCGATCGTCATCTGGCGGGAATGGGCAAAGCGTGCCAAGGCTCCCAACATTTGCGTCACCGCGTAGGAAGAGAGTCGATTTTCCACCCCCAGACCAGACCCATTGGCCAAGAGGAGTTCCTGCAGGGGCGCGCCCGAAGCTGCCGCTGCCCGTTCTGCAGTCACCTGTGCCCCCCCCATCAAGCGAGACAAGGCCTCTGACATGACGTTATTGCTATAGACATTCAGCTTCTTCACCAGGTGAATCATGGGCAGAGACTTGTGGCGTAATAGCGTCCGCATGGGAACGGGTTGCTCGCTATAGCGGACATTTCCATTCACCACCAACTGGGGGCGGGCAGGTTGGGGTTTCATGCTGGCATACTGTTCTGTAACGGCGGCTTGCCATTGCTGGGAATTCAATGCTTGTTTCAGCATGGCACCGGATTTCATCGGGTTGAATTCAAAGTTCATGAAAAAATTGCTCGTGAGCACTAAATCTCCCGTGACCTGCCGAATTCCCATGCGGTTCAAGGCATTGCCCACAGCGATCGCCTCTTCCCAAACAAATAACGGATCGCCCGTCCCCTGAACAATTAAGTCCCCTTGCAAAACGCCATCCTGAACGGGACTGGTTGCCCCAATCAAGGTGTCAAATTGATGATCCGGTCCCCAGGTTTGTAAGGCTGCTAAGGAAGTGGCTACTTTGGTTAACGAAGCCGCCGAGAGGGGAGTTTGCCCTTGATGATTGACCAGCAAAACAGGACCCGCTTGCAGCCAGACACTCTGTTCATTCACGTTCAGACCCTGGGCAGCCAGTTGGCTGAGATATTGCCTTACAATGGCTTCTGCGCCTGCATCCGTTTCACCCAGGAGTGTCATCCAGGGGGTGTCTTGCAATTCTGCTAGACCGATCGCATCTGCAAGGTTCATCGGCTTCATCTGGAGCAGTTCCGGTTCGCCGAAAAGATTGAACATCAACAAGAGAGAAGGCAGCATAGGGATAGCGGGAATAAAGGGTCAAGCAGAGCTAGAGGAAGCCAAAGGGTAGGGAGATGAAATGGCAAAACCCGATCAAAATCAGGTGATTCGACGGCTACCGATCGTTGTGGGAACAATAGCAGGCATTTTACTCCTGACTAACCGAGTTTTAACGCCCAATTTGAGTAATTGGCAGGCGCGATCGGATGCTTTAGGGGTCATCCTCAGTGCGTTGCTGATCTTAACGGGATTGCTCTGGCAACGGGTGCAACCTAAATTACCGGACTCCGTTGAATTGCTGGGTGAAGCAGGGTTTGAGCTAATGGACACACTACCTGAGCATCTGAAAGTAGAGCTAGCTTGGGCTTCCCACATTTTGCTGACCAATACGGTGACGCGATCGCTCGTCGTCTATTACGAAGGCAATGTCCTGGCACGACGGGGCATCCTAGCACCCAAACGAGACCTCACCCCCGGTGCGATCGTCAAACGGGTTCTAGAGCTTGGCAAACCCATTTACCTGGTCGATGTGAAAGCCTACCCAGGACGAATTGAATTCGATTATCTGCCGGAAAACACCCAAGGCATTATTTGCCAACCCCTTGGAACAGCAGGCGTGCTGATTTTAGCCGCCAATGCCCCCCGTAGCTACACCCAGCAGGATGAAACCTGGATCGCCGCGATCGCTGAGAAATTGACCTATAGCCTCAGTCAAGACCTCAGTCAAGATCTGGTCCCCACCCTAAGCGATCGCACGGACGGAAATCCGAGCCTTGTGGATACAGCCAAACCTCTCAAAACCGATTAAGCTAGTCAAAAGTTGGCGATCGCAGGAGTCCATTGTTCATGGTTATTCTCTACTGGTGCCTCGTTGCGCTTATGGCACTGGGAGTGGTTGGCGCTTTTATCCCTGCCTTACCGGGAACGAGTATTATCCTAGGTGCGATTCTAGTGTGGGGATTTGTCAAAGGGTTCAGTGTTGTCCTGGTCGCTTTAATTAGCGCTGTGGTGGTTCTCCTGCTGGGTTTTGGCATTGATTTTCTAGCCGGTTACCTAGGAGGTCAAAAAGCAGGAGCCAGCCATTGGGGGCAAGTAGGGGCGATCGTTGGCATGATTGCAGGATTTTTAGGTCTATTACCCGCCGTTGTCACTGGAATTCCCATTCTTGGACTTTTTATTGGAGCTTTTATTGGAGCAGTGGTAGGCGAATATCTCCATTGCAAAGATTTCCAACAATCGGTTAAAGCCGGAGTGGGCATCGTCGTAGGGTCAGTGATTGGCAACTTGCTGCAGGGAATTTTGGCGATCGTTCCAGTTGTCATTTTCGTCCTCACGACTTGGAATAGCACTACTACCCCCTAGGATCACCTTAGGATCTGCTGCTGCAAGCTGCCTGCCCCTTCTTTCAACCATGTCTCGGGTTTATCAGATACCCTCAACAGGCTTCCCCTGAACCTGACTTGCGTCCCTGCAGCCAATAGGTCATCATCATGCCCACCCCCTGCACTTCAATCAGACCTCGCTCTTCAAAGTCATATCTGTGCTGCAAGCGTCGATAGGTGGCGGGAGTGACCTGAATGCGCCCTGGGGTTCCCGAAGACTGCATCCGACTTGCTAAATTCACTGGATCGCCCCACAGATCGTAAGTAAATTTCTTACTGCCAACGACCCCTGCCACTACGGAACCGCTGCTGATGCCCACTCGCACTTGAAAGGGTTCGCCCAATTGGTGTTGAAAGGCTGCTGCCGCTGCTTGAATTTGAATCGCCATCTCTGCGATCGCATCGGCATGATCTTCTCTGGGTTCTGGCATTCCACTGGCAACGAGGTAAACATCCCGAATCGTCTTAATTTTTTCTAGCCCAAGCTGTTCTGTAAGCTGATCAAATTCGCAGAACAGGCGATTGAGAAACTGAACCTGCTCTGTTGGCGAAATCCGGCTGGAAAAGGCTGTGAAATTATCAATGTCTGCAAACAGCACCGACACTTCATCAAAGCGATCGGCGATCGTCTGCTGGGTATATTTCAAGCGCTCCGCCACTGAGCGAGGTAGCACAGACTGCAAAATGCGATCGGTATGTTTCTTTTGATGATGCAGCACCGACTCTAGCTTGCGCCGCTCTGTGATATCCCGTACCGTCCCTTCATAGTAGAGAACTTTACCCTGGGCATCTTTCACCACCCGCACATTTTCCGAAATCCAAATTTTGCTCCCATCTTTACGGCGAATGCGAGATTCTGCTCCCAACACTCGACCATGCTGCTGGAGATAGGCATGAATCCCCTCATAGCGGCTGGCTTGAAGGTAAAGCTGCTGCCCAATATGAGTCACCTGGGTCATTAATTCTTCTGGAGAAGCATAACCATAGATCGCTGCTAGGGCTGGATTCACACTAATGTACTGCCCCCCCGGCGTACTTTGGAACATGCCATCAATGGAATTCTCAAACAGGCGACGATAGCGATCTTGCAACTCTCGCCGTTCCTGAATTTCTTGCTGAAAACGGACATTCTGCTCTTCCAACCGCTTTTGCAAATCGTGGAGCTTCAGTTGATGCTGTACCCGCGCCAACACTTCCTCCACTTGAAAGGGTTTGCTGATAAAGTCCACCCCACCCACTTCAAAGGCTTTGACACGTTCCTGGGCATCATAAACGCCGCTGATAAACAAGATGGGGATATCCTGGGTGGTGGGATCTTGCTTCAGTTGTTGGCAAATTTCATAGCCGTTCATCCCCGGCATCCGAATATCCAGCAATATCAGGTTGGGTTTGTGCTCGCGAGCCAGTGCCAAGGCAGTCTGCCCCTCCAATGCAGTCATGACTCGAAAGGTCTGCTGTTTCAAGTAAGCGGCTAATATATTTAGCTCGGTTGTGACATCATCCACCAGCAAAATCGTGCCGCGTTTGCTGTGATCGTCTACCCGAAAGCCTAATAGCCCAAAGATTTGTGCCTCTGTTTCCCGCAATCGCTGCGGATGTTGGGTTCCCTGAGTTGTTAAAGACTGATGCAATAACACCAATCTTTCTAATTTTTGAACGATTCCTTGAAGGGTCTGCTCTTCTAAGTACAGGTTCTCCAACACTGCATTCAAATCACTAAGGGGAGCATGCATCGGGGATTCCTGAGCTGTAGTACTTGTCAGGCGATCGAAATTTTGCCGCAGCATCTTGCGCAGGTGATACAGGATCACAGGTGAGAGATAGCGATAATCTTCCTGAGATCCCAAGGCATCTGAAGGAGAACGAGAATACAGCATGATCGGGCAATCCAATTCCAGAAAAACCTACCATGCAAGAAATGATAAAACTTTTAAGCAATTACTCACCCTAACATCGCAATAGATTAAAACTATGGCAAGAAAAAATGCGCCAAACCCCTTGCAGATCAATAGACTAGGTTGATCCTGATGGCTCAACTAGAACAAACGATTGAATGGATCCGTAGGTCTGAATTCCTAAGATCTCCTCAACCTCTAGCTGCCTGAACCGAACGATCGCCGCTAGAATGGAACCATTGAGGCTCGATTCATTTTTCATCTCCTGAGAAAATTATGACCTACCCCGCACGATTCGCTCGAACCCTCACACTGTTTGGCATTGGCACCTGGGTAAGTGCAGGCTTGTGGCTAGCGGCTGGGCAACCTGGGCAAGCTCAGACTGCAGCCGACCTCGACCCTTTGAAAGATTTTCGCACCGATACAAATTCCGATCCCTTCTCCAACCGGGGGGATGCTTCTAGTAGCATGTTTAATCTCATCCACCGAGCGATGCAAGGCAGCATGGGAGTTGATCCAGCGGAGGTGGCTGCATCCCAGCGGGAAAGTGTCGATGAAGCAACAGCTCAGTTTCTCGCTCGACAGCGCCAATTATTGAAATCCCCCACCCCAGCGGCACAACCTGCGGTACCGGGTGCTTCTGCGGTGCCTGCGATCGTCCTTCCTGGCACAGTTAGCCCTAATACCGTGATGCCGGATGGGGTCTCTGGAACTTCGATCGTACCCTAGTTGGATAGTTAACCTGTGGATAGTTAGCCTGAGCGACCCACCTTCCATTACGTTTTGGGTGGACTAAAATTCAAGCAAAGATTAAAGCCGGAATCTCAAGGAAAACCTTCCAGTGAGAATCCGGCTTTTTATAAGGAATGGGTTGACAGGAACCAGCATAAACTGGTGCCCCAACTCTTAGGCAGCTAAGCGATCGAACTCTCCAGTC
>JAYKGX010000263.1:0-9424 GCA_035285565.1 Synechococcales cyanobacterium | reverse complement strand
AACAGTTCTGCCCCAGAGCCAACCGTACCCTGGCAGCGTCCCGTTTTCAGCAGCATGTATTGGATAAATGCCAGACTACAGCAGAGTACGATTAGCCCGGTGGTGACCCGCATGAAGAAGTAAAAATCCTTGCGGCGGTTGAGCAGGTAATAAGCGCAGGAAATTAAGGGCACATAGCCCAGAAACACCTTCAGTCCCAAAATTCCCATTGCCAAGGGTTTATCGCCACCGGGAGAGAGTTGTTGTGCGCCATTCACCGCTAGCAGGACGAAGCCACAGTAAATCAGCAATGCCATCAGCGGAGTTTTTAACTGCACGGGTAGGACAAAGGGTAGCCGCTTTTGCCGACAGGTTTGAATCACAGTGATCAGCGCTGGCAGATAAAAGGCATCCTTTGCCAACTGCAAGACGGGATTGCTGCCGCCGCCGATCGCATAGGTCATCGTGCCGCCTAGGGGAAGATAAATCCAAAAGGCATAGAGCGCCTGCCAGGGATATTTAAACGACACCATCAGTATCAGCACCCCCGCAAACCCACCCACGGCTCCTTTTACCCCCCCAACGATCGCTGCCATCATGCCTACCAACACTGAAACCCCGATCGCCAGGGTGAGAAATTGACTCAGTTCTTTTTTGGCTTTGGTGGCTTTGCGCTTCTCGGCGAGTTGTTCCTTCAGGGAGGGCAGGGGGGCTGAGGTCTCCGGCTGAGGGGCAAGGGGGGCTTTCTTTTTCGATTTCTTGGGCATGGCTAGGGGGCGCTGAGATGCGGAGGGCGATCGTGGCTCAGGGCGATAAGAAACATTTTCTCTCCTAAGGATTCCAAGGGATCGGTACAATAGCTGAGAATTCAAGTCTGAGAATTCAAGCCTGACTCTAAACTTGTAAAACTCATAAACGTGCAAACTCCCCCTAACCTCGCGACCACTCAACCTGCTCTGCTCCCTCAAGCTCAGGGAGAACTCTGTGTGCCAGCCCAGCGATCGATCGCGGATCCTCTAACATTTTCCCTGATTATTCCCACGTTCAATGAGGGGGGCAATGTGGGGGCGATGGTGCGCTGCTTAACGAAACTGCTGGATCCAGTTCTGCCGGATAACTATGAACTGATTGTGGTGGATGATGACAGCCCCGATCGCACTTGGGAACGGGCGCAGGCTCTGATGGCAGATTATCCCCAGTTACAGGTGATGCGGCGGCAGGGGGAGCGAGGTCTCTCGACTGCAGTGATTCGGGGTTGGCAGGCAGCGCGGGGCGAGATTTTGGGGGTGATTGATGGGGATTTGCAGCACCCACCGGAAATATTACTGCAACTGTTGGGCAACATCCAGCAGGGGGCGGAAATGGCGATCGCCAGTCGGCATGTGAGCGGCGGGGGCATTAGTGAATGGAGCCTGTTTCGGCGAATGACTTCGCGGGGGGCGCAACTGTTGGGGCTGGTGATTTTGCCGCAGGTGGTGGGGCGGATTAGCGATCCCATGAGTGGCTACTTTTTAGTGCAGCGCAGTTGCATTGAGGAATTTCAATTGAATCCAGCGGGATACAAAATTTTACTGGAAGTCTTGGGACGCGGTAAGGTGGAGCGAATTGCGGAGGTAGGATACGTGTTTCAAGAACGGCAGGATGGGGAAAGTAAAGTCACTTGGCGGCAATCGGTTGAGTACATTCAGCATTTAGTGCGGTTGCGATCGCGGGGGCGCTTGGAGCGGCTTCATCAGAAGTTTCCGATCGGGCGTTTTCTGCGGTTCGGGGTGGTGGGTTTCAGCGGGCTGTTTGTGGATATGGTGATGTTTGCCCTGTTGTTTAATACGCTGAGGCTGGATGTCATTTTGAGTACGCTGCTTTCGGCAGAAGTGGCGCTGATTAATAACTTTTTTTGGAATGATCTGTGGACATTTGGGGATATCTCACGCCATCAACCCGGTAAGCGCCAGTGGCTGAAACGGCTGCTCAAGTTCAACGTTGTTTGCGGGGCAGGAATTGTCCTACAGGGTACGCTGGTAGGGCTGTTGAGCAAAGTGCTGGGCATGGATGCGCTATTGGCAAAACTGTTGGCGATCGCGATCGTGGTGCTGTGGAATTTTTGGATTAATTTCAAACTGAGTTGGCGGGTGACGGATGTAAAGAAGTAGGCGATCGCCGTTGTCTTTGTTCTCCATGCTTCATTCACAATTTTCCAGTTTCCACATCATTTCCTCTCCCGCTCGTAACGGCACGAGGGTGGAGTCAGGAAAGGGCAATTCATCAGGAATACGCCAAGTGGTTTTGGTCAATGTGATTTGTTCAATATTGCGCGGGAGTTGATAAAAATCTGGACCATAGAAGCTGGCAAAGGCTTCCAGTTTGTCCAAGGCATCAACGCTCTCAAAGGCCTCTGCATACAATTCAATGGCATGGAGAGCCGAATAGCAACCCGCGCAGCCACAGGAGGTTTCTTTACTATCGCGAGAATGGGGAGCACTGTCGGTGCCTAAGAAAAACTTAGGATTACCCGATGTTGCCGCTTGCAGCAGTGCCAATCGATGCTCCTCACGTTTCAAAATGGGCAAGCAATAAAAATGGGGCCGAATGCCACCTTTGAAGAGAATATTGCGGCTAAACAATAAATGTTGTGGTGTAATTGTGGCAGCAATCTGGGTGGCAGATAGGACATACGCCACCGCATCGGAAGTGGTAATGTGCTCAAAGACTACGCGCAGGTTTGGAAATCGCTCCTTGAGGGAAATCAAATATTTCTCGATAAACCTTTTCTCCCGATCGAACACATCAATTTCGCCATCGGTCACTTCTCCATGCAGTAATAGCGGCAAGTCTACCTGCTCCATTGCTTCAAAAACGCGATCGCATCGCCGAATATCGGTGACCCCAAAGTCTGAGTTGGTGGTTGCCCCAGCCGGGTAATACTTGACTGCTTTTACCCATGAGGATGCTTTAGCTGCAATGATCTCTTCGGGGCTAGTATTGTCCGTGAGGTAGAGTGTCATCAATGGCTCAAACTGGCTACCGGGTGGAAGGGCTGCCATGATGCGATCGTAGTAAGCCTTCGCCTCAGCGATCGAGCGAACTGGGGGTTTCAAATTGGGCATGACGATGGCACGGGCGAACTGACGCGCTGTATGGGGGAGAACGGCTTTTAGTGCCGCACCATCGCGAAGATGAAGGTGCCAGTCGTCGGGGCGAGTGATTGTGAGTTTTTCCATCTTTCAAGCATAAAACAGTTGGCGATGCGACGAGAACGCAAGGAACTAATCAGTTGGCATGTTCTTGGAGGATGACTGAAGAAGTGGGTCACAAGATCTCTATCAACCCATGTAGGTTCACCATCGAGTACAAGTCTGGCTGATCGATCATATGCTACCAGACTGCCAGAGTATACAGAGTTGCCTAATACAAATACACCAAGATTGCCGCAGTAAAGTGCGGTCAACACTCGACTGAGACAACATGATCTGGAACTAGATTCGCTCACTAAACCGCGCAAAATTGAGGAACGTCCGCAACGGTACGACTGTAACTATAGCAATCCTCTTTCAGTTGTAAAAGTGGGACAGGCTTCTAGTGGTTTGTCATTCTTGCTTTGAGGGATGAATTGTGGGAGGGGGAGAGGGAGAGGGGGGTGGTACTCCGACTTCCTCAGCTTGTATCCATCATTTCAGGTGTGACAATCCACTAGCCTGTGCAGGCAGAATTTCGCCCCACAAATCAATTAGGATTGCTATATAAGGAGAAAGAATAATGACTGTTTTGAACTGTGTCAAACTGGGTGCTAAGACGGGACAAACAATTTTGCTAGTGGATTTGACGACTTCTGGTGATAGTGATGCTGTCATGACAACCTTGCAGCGATTAGGCTATACCCCGGAAATCCGTCATGTCGGCTATAAAACTGGGGTTCATGTTTTGGCGGTGCTGAAGGATGAGCAACATGATGTGATTCCAGAGGATTATCTGATTGATGAATGGATGCAGTTGCGTTCCGAAATCAATCCGGATGCTGTTCATCTCTGGTGTGGCAAGTAGGTGATTTGAGACGACATTCCTCCCCGGCGTGAACGCATGGGGTTTCTCGTGAGGTTCCAATGAAGATTCATCCCCGTGACATTTATGATTTGCTGCTGTCAGCGAGCCGCAGTGATTCTGTCGTGCAAGAGATTATCATTGGACTCACCTGGACGTTTTGCCGCTCTGAGGGGATTGGTTTATGCATGAGTCCGGGGCAACCGACGCGTGCGTTACCCTGGTCAGGCACGCTAGTGGGGCAGGCGATCGCAGAGTTGGCTCCCTGGATAACCTCCTGGGATAGCTACCAGGCGACGATTGGGATGGCGGTCATCAATTCGGTGATTAACAGTACGTCCTCCTTACCGTCCCAGGCTCAACCGCTTGATCCACAAGGTTCTGCCAATCTGGCTGTGTTTGAGCATTTTCTGCCGCAGATTCGGGGTAAACGAGTGGTGATTATTGGACGGTATCCTGGACTGGCGCAGTATGAACAAGAAGCAGACCTGACCGTGTTGGAACGTCAGCCCAATGCCCAGGATTTACCAGATGCAGCCTGCGAGTACCTGTTACCCGATGCCGATTGGGTCTTTCTCACCGCAACCTCTATTGCCAATAAGACGTTTCCCCGTTTGGTTGAACTGGCTCAGCAGGCAGAGTTGGTGCTGATGGGAGCGACCGTTCCCTGGTTACCAGAGTTGGCGGATATGGGGATTGATTATCTGGCTGGCGTGGTGGTGAGCGATCCAACGGCTTTGCGGCAGACGATCGCGGAGGGGGGTGGAACTCGGATTTTTGAGGGTGGGGTGCAGTATTGCGTCTTGAAGCTTTCTGCGGGTTGAAGGGCTGCCATGAAGAATGGAGAAAAGGCTATCGCAAGCTAGAGGGAGGCAAGGGCGATCGCAAGCTAGAGTGATGCAAGAAGGCTCGCACTAAGAGAATAGGGCTTAGAGAATAGGGCTAGAGAATAGGGCTGAGGATGGGTCTATGGAGTTCCTAACGGGTTCAGCAAAAGGAACGATCGCACTCCTGCTGGGCATAACAGCCTGGGGAATGGTGCCAGAAATTCTCTCCGCTCAGGTTCCCCCGTCTCCCATCACCCCGGCAATCCCCCAGAGCGAAGGCGATCGCTTACGACAGGCTGGGCAACAGGCTGCCACCGCTGGAGATACCGAAAAAGCCCTGCAACTGTTCCGGCAAGCGGCGATCGCTTACGAAAAACAACAACAACCCAAAGCCCGTGCCTATACGCTGTGGCAATTGGCGCAAACCCTGCATCAAGTGGGGCGTTATGCCGAAGCGATCGCCGTTTTGCAATCTGCTCAGCCTTTGGTGGGGCAGGATCGCGCCTTGAAACAGGGAATTTGGGGAAGTTTACGCCTAGCCCATGGGGAAATTGCCAGCAGTTATGCCCGCAAGCAACAATACAACCAGGCCATCCAAGAATACGAAATTGCTAAAGCCCTTGCCCAGGAAGTGGGTGATACCGAAGGTGTGGCTGGCATTCTGCTGAGTTTAGCGAACCTGCAGCGCGAGCAAAATCAACCTAAACAAGCGATCGCGCTGGTGCAAGAAGCCATCCGGATGACGCCAGATACGAATCTGAGCAAGGCCGTCCAAACCTTTGTGCTGGGGCGCATCTATGATGATTTGTCGGATTATCGGCAAGCGATCGCTACCTATCAACGGGCGATTGCCCTCTCGCGCCGCTTAGGCGATCGGGGGTTAGTAATCAGCATTTTAAACAACCTCGCCACCGTTTACGGCACCCAGGGAGACTACAAACAAGCCCTCGCGATTCATCAGGAAGGACTGACCATTGCCCGCGACCTCCAACAGCAATACCGAGAGGTGATCACCCCCAGCAACTACGATCGCCTCTGTCATGCAGCTAAAACTGGGGAAGCCACGATTCCCAACCAGTTGATGAAAAAGTTCTGTGATGCAGAGTTGCCCAAAGCAATGTTGATGGAACAGTTCAACAAAACACGCGCTAGCTATGTGCAACAAAACCGTCAGCTCGAAGGGAGAACCCTGACTAACGTTGGTATTCTGCAATCGCGTTTGGGACAACCCGATGAAGCCTTAAAAACGCAAAAAATGGCTTTAGTCATCAGTCTGGAACTCCAAGATCGATCGACAGAAGCCACTACTTACAACAATCTGGGAAATCTCTATCTCTCCAAAGGGGAATACAGTCAAGCTTCTGATTTCTTCCAAAAGAGTTTGCAAATCAGCCGTCAGCTCAATCAAACTCAGCAAGTTGCCATTACGATTAATAATCTGGCTCAGATTGCCGATCGCCAAGGGAATCTTAAACAAGCCACAGAACTCTATCGCGAAAGTCTCGCCCTGGCAAAACAACTGGGCGATCGGCAGGCAGAAGCCACCGTGTTAGGGAATTTAGGGGCTGTTTCTCAAAGTTTAGGCGATTATTCGCGATCGCTCCAGGAATTTGAATCTGCCTTGCAAATCTATCGTGCCTTGGATAGCAAAGTCGGTGAAATGGTAGCGCTTTCTAATATTTCTGTTGTGTATTCTATTTTAGGGGACTATTCCAAATCATTAAAATTACAAGAATCAGCGTATAACATTGCTAAATCCATTGGCGATCGTGAAAAAGAAGCAATTATGCTGGATAACCTCGGGCGTATCTATGATGATCAAGCCCAGTATGCCAAAGGGTTAGACTATCACGAAAAAGCCCTGACCATTCAGCGGCAAATTGGCGATCGGCAGGGAGAAGCAGGAACCTTACTGTCCATTGGACTGTCTTACCGCCGTTTGGGTCGCTATCACAAAGCCAGGGAAGTCTATCAAACGTCGCTGAATCTGTCTAAACTGCTGGGTGATCGGTTTCGGAGTGCGATCGCGTTAACTGGATTGGGTAGTGTGATGACGGAAGCGGGGGAATGGGATCAAGCTTTAGTCTATCTGCAGCAGGGATTAGCGACACATCAGGAAATTGGTACGCGTCGGGGTGAAATTGGCACGTTAAAAGCGATCGGTCGCCTCCATCAACAGCAGGAAGCGTTTCCAAAAGCCCTGCAAGCTTTGAACCAGGGACTGAAAATTGCGCAGGAATTAGGGACTAAACCGGAAGTTGCGGAACTGTTGGCAGAAGTCGGTGGCATCCAAGTGGCGATCGCGCAACATCCCCAAGCACAAGCTACGTTACGCCAAACTGAACAACAAGCGCAGCAACTGGGCGACTCTGCTACCCGAGGCAAAGCCCTGACCAGTTTAGGGGAATCGCTCTTGGCAACGGGAAAAACAACAGAAGCGGAACAGGTTTTAACCACTGCTGTCAAACTTTGGGAATCGCAACGCCCCGGTTTGACGGACTCTGATAAAGTCTCCTTGTTTGAAACCCAGGAACGCACCTATCGTCTCCTGCAACGATCGCTGGTGCGGCAAAATCGGTCTGAGGCTGCTTTGGAAATTGCCGAGCGGGGGCGTGCCCGAGCCTTTATTGAGTTGCTGGCGACTAGAATTGGCGATCGTGGACAAACATTGGTCAGTCAAGCGCCCAGCCTAGCGGAGATTCGTCAGATTGCCCACACCCAAAAGGCAACCCTGGTGCAGTATTCGATTATTTCCGAGCAGGAACTCTATATTTGGGTGATTCAGGCAACTGGTAAAATTCAGTTCAAACAAACTCGGTTTAATACGCCGATCAGTCGTCTGGTGCAAGATAGCCGCGATGGATTAGGGATTCGTGGAGCGCGATCGCGCCGTTCTGCGACAGTTGCAAATCCAGCTACTTCAAGCCCAGCTACGTCCAACCCAGCCACTTCCCCCTCAGTTTCCCCCTCAGTTTCCCCCTCAGTCGCCGTGCAGGGCAGTGGCAGTGATTTAAAACAACTGTATGACCTCTTGATTGCGCCCATTCAAGCCGAATTACCCCCAGATCCCAATCAGCGTGTTATCTTTGCTCCTCAGGGTGCGCTGTTTCTGGTTCCCTTTGCCGCCCTGGAAAATGCTCAAGGTCAACGGGTGATCGATCGCCATACCATTTCCTTTACACCGTCTCTGCAAGCCCTTGCCCTGACCCAGCAATTGCAACGGTCTCAACTAGCCCAGCCCACTGCCCAGCTTGCCCCCCTGATTGTGGGTAACCCCCAAATGCCACTCTATGGCGATGCCCCCTTGGAACCTCTCCCTGGTGCAGAAGCAGAAGCCAACCAAATTGGTGTAATTTTACGATCACAACCGTTAATCGGAGCTGCTGCCACAAAAAACACAGTGGTGAATCGGATGAAAAACGCTGGGCTGATTCATTTAGCCACCCATGGACTCCTAGATACCCTACGCGGTGATGTTCCCGGTGCGATCGCCTTAACCCCTTCGGGAGATGATGGTTACCTCACGGCAGCAGAAATCCTGGATCTCAAACTTAATGCAGATTTGGTGGTCTTAAGTGCTTGCAGTACCGGAAGAGGGGATATTACGGGCGATGGGGTGATTGGTTTATCGCGATCGCTCTTTATCGCTGGGGTGCCCCGTGTGGTGGTGTCGTTATGGAATGTCAAAGATGAGAGTACTGCCTTCCTGATGACCCAGTTTTATCAAGCCCTGCAAACGGGTAAACTCGATAAAGCCCAAGCCCTGCGCCAAGCCCTACTCACCACTCGCCAAAAATATCCCGACCCCAATGACTGGGCAGCCTTTACTCTAGTCGGTGAAGCCAATTAACCCATCGAGGCGTGGAATGCACACCCCGACAAGGTTATTTATTCCCTAAAACGACTCCTCCTGGGCTTCTTCTTTGGCATTGGTATTACGCAAAGGCGTTTCTCGGGTAAACTTCATGCGAATTTGCCGCATCTGCTCACCATCAGCCGCCACTGCCATAATCGGATAATCCAACATGCCATCCTGGAAGGATAACCGGAAGCTAAAGGTGCCATCAGGATTCAATTTAATCGGTACCCCACCGATCGTTACCGTGGCATCCGGTTCAGTTGCACCATAAACGATCAGTTCTGCATCCGCCAGTAACCAGAACTTGCGCGATCGTAGGGGGGCTGCTGAGGCCGAGAACATGCCAATGCCCGACATGCCAATGCCCGACATGCCAACGCCTGACATCCCCATACCATACAGACCAGCGCCCGACATCCCGGTTACGCCTAGTAAACCAGCGCCCGACATCCCGGTTACGCCTAGTAAACCAGCGCCTGACATCCCGGTCACCCCCAGCAAACCAGCGCCCGACATGCCAATGCCAGATTCGGTGGGGACTGCCCACATGCCCACTCCCGATGGGAAGACAAAGGAACTGACGGCTTCTTCCGGCACTTGATGCATCGACCCAAACATCGACCCAGCAATCCGCATGGCCTCTGCATCTGCCGCTAACCCAAACACTTGATTGTGAATGCTTTCCAGCCCCACCGTACCGGGCTGCCCCAAGCTCGTCCGCAGT
>JAYKGX010000262.1:0-4937 GCA_035285565.1 Synechococcales cyanobacterium | reverse complement strand
AATACTGCTGCCGCTAACTGGTTAATCCAACAGTTACAAAAAAATGTCTAAGTCCCAAATCTAAGTCCCAAATCTAAGTCCCAAGTCTAAGTCCCAAGTCTAAGCCCAAACCTATGCCCAAACCTATGCCCAAACCTATGCCTAGGTATGCGAAGCTGACGCGACCTCTCCTACCCCCCACAAGAGCTTTGCCAAATCTTCCGGAGGGACAATAAATTCTGTGGATAGGTGAATTAGACAGCATTATGTTCCCATTAAGCTTCCACGACCTTGCCCCCAATCGGTTACGATCGCAGTCATACCCGTAAAATTACTGCCGTGACATCACGAGTCTGATCCGCATATCTTCGGATCGTGTGGAGAGAGAATAATGCTGTTGGATGAATCTATAGGTTGATATAAGTGAATCTACGAGGTGGATCTACAATATTCCGAAGAACTTGACTCATGCATTCTAGAAAAGCATCCCGCTCTGTTTACAATCCCACGGCAGCAGCCTTAGAGTCTTTATCACTCTCCTCTGCGCTTCGGCTCAGCTTCTCCACCTTCTCGCTACGGCAAGTCTGGCAACGGTGGTTTATCTCCAACCCTGATCGGCATTCCAGTGAAATCCGTTGATGGGAGATCCATCATTCATCCAGTTCATTAACTTCTGGTAATGCCAGCGCCAGTTGATAAATTTGCCGACGCGAGAGACCCGTTTGCTCTGCCAGTTGGCGGCTGGCCTGCGATCGCGAACTTCCCTGCCGGATTAAATCTAAGAGTTCTTGTCGTAATACAGTTTCCGTCAAAGGGGGTGTTTCGATGACTGCCCCTTTCACCACCAGGGTATATTCGCCTTGCGGATCACGTTGTTGATAATGTTGAATGGCGGTTGCTAACGTGCCACGCCAAAATTCTTCATGGAGTTTCGTTAGTTCTCGGGCGATCGTCATTTCCCGACTGTCTCCCAGCACAGTAGCCATGGCTTGCAGGGTTTCGCGCAACCGATGAGGAGCTTCATAAAAAATGAGGGTTCGAGTTTCAGTGACTAAGGTTTGGAGCTGTTTTAACCGCTCTTTCTCCTTAGCAGGCAAAAATCCTTCAAAGGTAAAGCGATCGCTAGGTAACCCCGACCCTGCCAGGGCTGTAATTACCGCCGTCACACCGGGAATAGGCACCACTGCATAGCCTGCTTCTGCCGCTGCTTTGACGAGTTCATACCCCGGATCAGACACACAGGGCATTCCCGCATCGGTCACGAGGGCGATCGCTTGCCCCTGTTGCAGCCGACGCAAGAGTTCAGGAATCCGGCTGGTGCGATTATGGTCGTGGTAGCTAATCTGGGGAGTTTTCATCTGAAAATGGTGCAGTAGTTTGCCAGTATGCCTGGTATCTTCAGCGGCGATCGCATCCACCTGTTGCAGCACCTGAATTGCCCGAAAGGTCATATCCTCCAAGTTCCCAATCGGGGTGCCGACAATATACAACGTACTCGGATGAATTTCCATGATTGACCCTTCCCATCTTCCCGCTTCTATCGGTTCATCAAAGCCGCCGCATTCGGTTGTTGGACGATCGCATCTTTCACCGATTGCGGGGGGTTGGGCTGGGCTTGAGAATTAGCTTTCCAGGGAATCCGCGCATCCTGGGCCAGTTTTTGCGCCACGGCATAGGCTCCATAGCGATTCAAGTGACTGGGATCGGAAAAGAAATCATTCTGGTTTTTCATCACCTCTGCTAAATTTCGGAACGTAAATTTCTGGGTCGTCGCAGTTTGTAGCATGTGCTGCTGGAAAGTGGCTTCATACTGACGGCGGGTATTGTCCAGATATTCAGCCGTTAAGGGCAGATTGACAAAAACAAGATTCACCTTGTACTGATTCAGATAACTCGTCAGCGATCGCAATGCATCCTGCTGTTGACCCGATAATTTAAACGACTCATAATCCCCATCAAACGCTCCCGCCACACGACTATATTTCTGGTAGTAAGTCACTGGATTAAAGCGAACGGACAACGGCAAAAATCCATTCACATCAATCAACCCCTTCCCTCCTTCGGGAATGATGCCCACGGTATCCGCCGGATTCAATGCGGCTGGGCTAGGGGCAGCCCCAAAGAGGCGATCGCGCAGTTGGATTCCCAAGGTTTTCCGTTCGGGGTAGGCAGCAGAGAATTGGCTGATCCCCTGGGTCAGTTGTTGCTCCAATTGCTCGTAGGCTTCTTTCAACCGTTCATTTAAGGGACGGATTGCTACAGGATCTGGTTGAGGTTGCTTGGCTGATGAACTAGGCGGAGTGCTGGTTTTGGCGATCGTGGGAATGGTGCGATAGCCAGGAGAAGAAACGATCGCATTAAACGTCACATCCACGCGTCCACTGTTAAAAGCCCTTGCTCCATCTGCCCAGATAATTAACTTAGGTAATTGATCGGTTGGAATCATCCGACGCAACACTAAATCCACCAACTGAGCAGTTGCACCATTAATCCCAAAATTAAACACCCGCACATTGCGATAACCTTCCTGCGCCAATGCCTCTTGCAACGCAGCGGGATCAATACCACGTAAGGCTCGGGAACTGCCAATCACCAACACATCTGGCACCCCTGATCGCTGCACCACCTGTTGATACAATGCCAGCCGTTCTTCTAATTGCTCTACATTCAAATCATCATAGGGCAACTTTGCATCCTCTAACACCGCCTTGGGTTGCAGCACTGCCGCCACTAAATTGGGATTGAACTCTCCAGGATTCACCCCATCTTGTTGAGGATTGCTGACGATCTCTGTACCTTGATTGCCCTGGGTAAACCCGGAAGAATTGAAGACTGTACTGGCATCGGACGCATTGCGGGATTTATTGAGCTGCATGTCCGGCAATTCCACCGTTTGGGTCACTGCCGTAGATTGCATACCGGGCGCAGGACTTTGGTAACGACCGATCGCCCCTAGCCCCCAGTCCACCGAAATCGCAAAGCAAATTCCAACGGCTGCCCACACCGCTGCCACCCGACCATCTAAATGGGAAGGTGCAGAATGAGCAGATTCGGAGTGATCTGGTTCAGAGCGCTGTAGTGGCTGCGTTTGATGCAAAGGCGTAAACAGGTGCGATCGCAATAGCCCCGCCTGAGTAGTATGAGTCACTGCTTCCAGCCACTTGCGCCAATCCCGCTTTTCCGAACGAGGCACCCACACCAAAGCACCAGCAGGAGCAATCAAATCTCCCACATAGGCATCTGTTGCAGCAAATTCCGGCACCGCCTGGGGCACAAGTTTGGCTTTGGGGGTAGCTAAATCTACTCCAGATTTCCACAGAGGTTTCGCCTGCCCAGCTCGACGACCATAGAGACAAATCCCCGTCACCCCGTCGATCGCCAGCACTCGTAACACCTGAGTCACCTCAGCCACCGTAGCCCGTTGGGATGGACAAGTGGGAGCATCCACCATAATGTGCAACACCGATTCCCGCTGCCGAACTTGTATCTTGGTGCCTCCGGTTTTCAGAAAACGATCTAGATCTGGATTGAGCCGTCGTGTTAACAGGTGAGCGATCGCCCCCCAATCTCCCTGTTGCGCCTTCCCTTCCGTGGAATCTGCTAGGGCTAACGCTTCAGCAGCGGGTAAAGGAATCCAATGCAACCATTCCGGGGCTTGATTGTGGGTTTGGGGTGCCAATCCATAGAGGCTAGCACCATGGCAACCCTGGGGAGCGATCGCCGTCAGCCGCTCTGTGATCCGCTCCACCACTTCTAGTTGATTGGGAACTTTCTCCCGCCCCAGACAATGGACATGTAAGGTTGATCCTTCGCTACTCACCCGCACCCGCACCTGCTGATCCCGCAGGCTATGGTTCAGCAAGCGAGCGATCGCCTGGGAATCGCCCCAGGTTGCCCAAGTTTCCAGTAATTTTTCCGCTGGCGTGAGATCCACCCGCAAGACCCAATCCGGTTGTGCCTCACCTTGCACTTGACTAGAAACGATCGCATCTTGAACCTGGGGCAAGGCTAAGTGGCGCAGTTGTTGGGCGATCGCTTCTGCCACCAATTCGGCATCCAGGTTGTAGGGCGCTTCACAGAGAACCCAGAGTCGATAGCGTGGGGTGGCACTGGGAATCGGCGATTTCTCATTGCTCAGCAATTTGAGCTTACTGCGGACTGAAACACCATACTGACTCAAGACCTGGCTAAGACGCTGATCGACCTTTAGCCCCAGGGAAGAACTGCTCTGAGAAGCACTATCGATCGCCGTTAAGGGAGCTGCTACCGCATTGAGAGCCACATTGAGAGAGGAATCCTTGATCAGGGCAGATATTGCCGTAGAAGCACTGATCGGTGGGGGGGTAAGGGAGGAGGGGGTAGCCTCTGAAGGTTTCTGCGGGATCAGGGCGGGTTCTTCTAACTGCTCACCTGGCTGCCCCGTTGCCAATTCCCTAGATGCCAATTCCCTAGATGCCAAGGGTTCAGCTTTGGGTTCAGCTTTCAATGGCACAGCCTGGGATGCATTGGGAGTCAAGGCATCATGCCTGGGTTCGACCAAACTGGGTTCGACAGACCTCAGACCGATCGCAGATTCAAAGCTCAGCTCGATCGTTTCTGCCCAAGTAGGGCGTGCTTCTCCCACCGATCGACCATAGACAATCAGGCGATAGATTGGGTTGACGGAATGCTGCAACAAGGCTTTCACCCGAGGATCCGCCAGAGCTTGATGCAACCGTTGCAAAACCTGGGGGCGATCGGGGCAAAGGGGCGCTTCACAGAGTAGATAGAGATGATTTCCCCGTAATTTTGCATGAACCCGACCCTGGGGCAAATTCAGAGCACGATGAAACCAAGCACCAAGACCGATGGCGGCTGGGCTGTTGGCAGAGGTAGGAGCAAAAGAGGTAGAACTCAAGAGGCGCTCAGGTGCATTGAACATCAGACTTCCGAAAAACCACAGGGTTGAACATGGGCTT
>JAYKGX010000261.1:0-5153 GCA_035285565.1 Synechococcales cyanobacterium | reverse complement strand
TTATTAAGGGGGCTAGGGGGATCTGCTCGCCAGGATTCGTCAACCTCACGTTAATTGAACGCTGCTTGAGGGATGGCAGCGCAAATCAAGCGGGATCCCGATAAATTGGTAGTTCATCCACCCGAATTTCAAAGGGATCGATACGATCGAAGGAAGGATAGATCCGCAGTTTAGCATCTTGGGATAATTCAGCGACTGCTGTGCCCAGGGGGACGACCTGGTTAAGAATATGCCAGTTGGTGAGGCGATCGGGGCAGGCAATCATCAGCAAAGGTCCCTGAGCCGTGGTACTAAGAGACCACTCACAACCTGAGAGTAAATATTGGAGCCTGGGATTACATCTAGACCAAAACCAGCAAGTCATCGCTAACTCTAACTGTTGCCGCAGCAAGCGATCGCCCAAAACCAAGATTTGGGGGGGGAGATCATCGGGGGGAAGGGAAGAACCTAGAGGCATACAGAAAGCGTCCAAGTTAGCACAGGATTAGCACGGGATGACGAGAGCTTTGTTCTGTCTAGTGGATGAGGGCTAGAAAACTGTTCCAGATTCATTTGAGTGTACCCTAGGGCTTGGCAGGATCAGGGACAGGTCTTAACTCTGTACTCAACGGCTGAAGTCCCCTGACAGCAAGGATGCTAAAAATTGACCGGGGGGTGGAATGAGTATTTTCTATCTCAGCGATGCGGTATGATCGCGAAGTCAAGATCCCTCAACTTGTGAATCCAGATCTGTCTTTTCATCCCCTCTTCTGCCATCATGACCTCTTCCCAGCCAACGGCGATCGCTCCTTCTGCCCTCCAACCTTCTGCGGTTCACCAGACCCCTGCGGCGGTGAGATTGCCTGACCTGTTGGCTCCGGCGGGAAATTGGGACTGTGCGCGGGCGGCGGTGGAAAATGGGGCGGATGCCATCTATTTTGGGCTGGATCGGTTTAATGCCAGAATGCGATCGCAAAATTTCACGGAAGCCGATTTACCTGCCCTGATGGAATTTCTGCACCGTCGCGGCGTGAAAGGCTATGTCACGCTGAATACCTTGATTTTTCCAAAAGAATTACCCGAAGCGGAGCAATATTTACGCAGCATGATGTTGGCGGGTGTGGATGCGGTGATTGTACAAGATATAGGAATCTGCCGTCTGATTCGCCATCTTTCTCCCGATTTTCCCATTCATGGTTCCACGCAGATGACAGTGACGAGCGCGGCGGGGGTGGAATTTGCCCAGCAGCTTGATTGTCAGTTGGTCGTTTTGGCGCGGGAATGTTCGCTGCAGGAAATCAAAAAAATTCAAACCCAAATCGGGAAAAAACAACTGAGTTTGCCGTTAGAAGTCTTTGTCCATGGGGCTTTGTGCGTTGCCTATTCTGGACAATGTTTAACCAGTGAAGCTCTGGGGGGGCGTTCTGCCAATCGGGGGGAATGTGCCCAAGCCTGCCGGATGCCCTACGAGTTGATCGTGGATGATCAAGTGCTGTCCCTGGGCGATCGCAAGTATTTACTCAGTCCCCAGGATTTGTCGGGCTTAGCTGTTTTACCGGAACTGGTGCAAACCGGAGTGACCTGTCTCAAAATTGAAGGCAGATTAAAAACGCCGGAATATGTGGCCAATGTCACCCGAGTTTACCGAGAGGCGATCGATCAACTCCGCCCGTCAGAAACGATGAATGCAGGGCTAGGGGGAGAGGTGCGTTCCACTGCCCAGTCTGACCCAGCGCAATACCAGCTAGAGATGGCGTTTTCTCGGGGGCTTTATACGGGATGGTTTGGGGGGATTAACAATCAGGAACTGGTTCATGCTCGCTTTGGTAAAAAACGGGGAGTATATCTCGGCAAAATTCGAGCGATTCAGGGCGATCGCGTCACCTTGATCCTAGAAGCTCCGCTGAAACCCGGTGATGGAGTTGTATTTGACAGTGGACATCCCGAGGGCAAGGAAGAAGGCGGTCGGGTGTATAAGGTAGAGCAACGGGGGCAAGAAACCATGGTCACCTTTGGCAAAGGCGCGATCGCTTGGAAACGGGTACATGGGGGCGATCGACTTTGGAAAACGAGTGATCCAGAATTGGAGAAGCAACTGCGACAAAGTTATGAACGTGAGCATCAATACCAGCGTCCCATTCAAATTACAGTTCAGGGATTGCTAGGAGAACCACTAACCGTCATTGTGCGAGATGAGCTGGGGCATGTAGTGCAAGTGGATTCAGCGATCGCGCTTGTCCAGGCCGAAAAACAACCGCTCACGAGCGATCGGTTACGGGAACAGTTGGGTCGGTTGGGCAATACACCGTTTCAGTTAACTCATTTAACGGCTCAGCTTGAGGGGGATCTCCTCCTTCCGGTGAGTGAATTGAACCGAATGCGACGGGAATTTGTGACTCAGTTGGAACAGGTGCGATCGCAACCGAAGCGATGGACTGTGAATTCCCAGGCTAGTTTCCAAGACCTGTTACCAACGCTAGGCGATCGGGCTGCCGATCTGAGCGTGTCGAATCTGGGCGTGTCGAATCTGGGCGTGCCGAATCTGAGCGAACCGAATTTAATTGTTTTAGTGCGTCAGATCGACCAACTGAAAGCAGCGATCGCTCAAGGCATTACCACGCTTTATTGTGAATTTGAAGATCCCCGCCGCTACCGAGAAGCCGTACAATGGGTGCGCGATCGGGCTGGAGAGCAACCGAATCAGTCTCCTGTGGAAATTTTTGTAGCTCCACCTCGTATTACCAAACCAGGGGAAAATTGGATTTTGCAACAGGTGCGCCAGAGTAACGCCGATGGGTATTTAGTGCGCAATTACGATCATCTTCAGTTTTTTGCAGATCAACGTTGTATTGGTGATTTTTCCCTCAATGTTGCCAATGGGTTGACGGCAGATTATTTTAAACAACGGTTTGCTTTGGAACGGTTGGCGGCTTCCTATGATTTAAATATTCAACAATTAACCGATTTGCTGACTAGCACACCACCTGACTGGTATGAAGTCACGCTGCACCAACATATGCCGATGTTTCATATGGAGCATTGTGTATTCTGTGCGTTTCTTTCAGAAGGAACAGACTTTACTAACTGCGGTCGTCCTTGTGAAAAACACCAGGTGAACTTGCGCGATCGCGTGGGAAGTGAACATATTTTACAAGCGGATGCAGGTTGCCGTAATACAGTTTTTAATGCAACCGCTCAGACGGGTGCAGAATATGGACAACATTTACGACAACTCGGTGTGAAGCATTTTAGGATTGAGTTTGTCAACGAATCACCTGAACAAGTGCAACAAACGATCGCTTGCTACCAACAACTCTTGCAAGGACAGATAACAGGTACCCAACTCTGGAAACAACTGAAACTCAATCATCAGCAACTGAGCAATCAACTGGGGGTGACTCGCGGCACCCTGGAAAAACGTGGAAAAGATTAGTAGTAATTTTGGAAAACATGAGGGCAAAGGAGTATATTGAGAGTGACCCGTCGCTCAAATTCATGACTCCAGACAAGATTAACGCAACGATTGGGAGGAATGCTGCATGTTGGTTGAATTGGCGATCGGGGATGCCTATGGTGCGGGGTTTGAATATGCTGCGGATCGGATTGTGCAGGAACACAATGACCTAAGCCGTTATATCCAGCATCCCCATCATGGCATTCCACCTGGTTGCTATACTGATGATACACAAATGAGTTTAGCAATTGCAGAAGCGATCGTGGAAGAGGATGATTGGACTCCTGCAGTATTGGCACAACGGTTTGTGATGGCGTTTAAACGTGATCCACGAGAGGGCTATGCCAGTCGGTTTTATGAGTTTCTGCTGAAGGTACAGGATGGGGCAGAATTTCTCGCTAGAATTCGACCTACGAGTGATAAAAGTGGGGCAGCGATGCGGGCTTGTCCGATCGGGGTATTTCCTACTGTGAGTGAGGTGATCGATCGGTGCCGGATTCAAGCAGCTTTGACCCACAATACGCCGGATGGGACGAATGCAGCCGTGGCGACGGCGTTGATGACCCATTATTGTCTCTACCAGCTTGGCGCGAAGGCAGAACTGACAGATTTCCTCTGTGACCATGTGCCAGGGGATTGGCGATCGCCTTGGCAGGGAAAAGTGGGCGGGCAGGGGATGATGAGTGTGCGGGCAGCGGTGACGGCAATGCAAGCCAGCAACTCTATGAGTGAATTGCTAAAGACCTGTGTTGCATTTACGGGGGATGTGGATACGGTGGCAGCGATCGCGCTGGGGGCGGGAACCCATGCAGTGGAAATTGAGCCGGATCTGCCGGAGCATTTGTTCACGGGGTTGGAAAATGGGCAGTTTGGGCGAGCCTATCTGCAAGGGTTGGATGACAAACTGCGCAGGAAGTTTGGGCTGACCCGTCAGTAGGGGTAGGTTCTTTAGGAAGGTTGGGATGGTTTACGTGCATCACAGAACAATAGATGATGGCGTAGAGGTGTCCAACAGTTGAGCGAGTAAGGTTTTTGTTGATTGGTTTTCTGGAATTGCACTTTTAAGATCGCAAGTTTTGGCTTGGACAGCTTGGGGGTGTTGATTGAGCTGAGTAAGCTTGGTGTGGAAACTGATGTAAGCAGCAACTTTGTTGGTAGTTGCGGGCACGGTAACTTGCACAAGTACGCACTGATCATCTAGGGCGATGATTCTTTCAATTTTGGCGGCAGGATGGCCTTGGCAGAAATGGCTCAGAGCTTGACGAAAGGTAGCGGGATCAATCCCTTGGCGCAGAATAAAATCAAGGGTATCGGCAAATTTGTCCACCAATTTTTCAAAGTCACCAGGTTTAAAATTGCCACTGAGAGGACGACGATCGCTAGGCTGTTGCTCCGGAGAGAGATAGACGTACTCGCATTCCACGTGATCAAATTGGGTGGCGGGGTTGATACTCCAGTTTTGTAGGCAAGCTCCGGTAAGTTTGGCATGGCGAAAATCGGTGCCATTGGCTTTGACGTTGCTGAGGTTGGCACAGCGGAGATCGGCATTACTGAGGTTTGCATTACTGAGGCTTGCATTGCTGAGGTTGGCTTTAATCAGCTTAATTTCAACCATGAATTGATCACTGAAATCATAATCAGGATACTGGCTGCTATTACCTTTGCGACTCGTTAAAAGGGTTAGCTTGGGGAGATGAAAATCCAAGGTACTGCGCTGACC
>JAYKGX010000260.1:0-14235 GCA_035285565.1 Synechococcales cyanobacterium | reverse complement strand
ATGGCGTAGGTTGTAATAAACGCGGGCTTCCCAGTTGGAATAGCGGTTGTGCCGTTCTAGCCAGTGATAAATATCTTTGAAGTCAATGTGCAGCATGTCATTTTTCAAATAGCCCACGTTGCCGTTTAAAATCACATGCTCGTGAACTTCATTATCGCCTGTATTGCGCATTCCCTCAGTGCCAAGATTCTCATAGCGTCCGAGGTTATGTTTAAATAAGCGCAAGTTCCAATCCGGATATTTGCCCCCAAACCGAATCCACTGACCTAGGAAAAAGACTTTGCGATTGATGTAATAGCCTTGAAAGTCTGGGTTTTGTAAGGCGATCGCAATTTCATCCCACAATTCTGGTGTGATTCGTTCATCGCAATCTACAATCAAGACCCAAGCATGACGAAAGGGCAAGTTTGCTAGCGACCAATTCTTTTTTTTAGGATAGCGTCCATTGAAGTGGAACTGGACAACCTGCGCACCATACTGCTCAGAAATTTCAGCACTCCGATCGCTACTTTGAGAATCTACCACAAACACTTCATCTGCGCGGGCAACGCTTTGGAGACAGGCAGGTAAGTTCGCCTCTTCGTTGCGGGCAGGAATGACGACAGAAACGGGAAGCTTAGCGAGAGAAGCTGACATGATATTTTCTAGATAATCTGAGTGTCCGCCAATCTGATAAACCATAGGTTTTTTTTCAGACTATCTCTATTATTCCCAAATTTGAAAAATAGCAACATCTATTCTGTCAATATTAGGGCTGGCTTGATGTTGGTGAAACGCAAAGAACTCATTGCAAACGTGACCGATGCCTTGCTCCTGCCTTCAGCATCTCCAATGGGTATCACAATGGGTGATTCTGTTGAAAAGCGTTCATTTCCCGCCATTGATCGCTAACTGCCAGATTTCTCCGGACTGAGGGCATAGGTGGGCATAGCAGGAATCGGGTTTTCTGTCACTTGGTAGAACAAGGCTTCATACTGATTCAGAGCTTGTTCAAAAGAATAGCGCTCTAAGGCAAAGCGTCGTCCTGCATACCCAAGCCGTTCGACCCAATCTGGATTTTTAGAGAGCTTTAAAATCGCTTCTGCTAAAGCGGTTGGGTTTTCGGGTTCAGTCAAAAGTCCGCCTCGGCTCTTTTCGATCGCCTTTGCTGCGCTGCCACCGCCAGGAACCGATGCCACGATCGCCCGTCCGCTTGCCAATAAGACCTGCGTTTTAGAAGGCATATTGAACGAGACCACGTTCCGCTTTTGGACAATTAATCCCACATCCGCAGCGGCTAACATCTCTGGTAGTTTTTCCCGAGGTTGGAAGGGCAGCAGTAGTACATTGGTGGTTTGGCGTGCGTCGCAATAGTCTTGCAGTTTGGCGATCGCACTGGGTTCCCCCACAATCACAAACAAAATTTCAGGGGAATTCTTGAGGTAAGTTGCTGCATCGACAACGGTTTCCAAGCCTTGGGTGAGGGCAATATTGCCAGAATACATGACGACAAATTTTCCCTCTAGACCATAACATTTACGAAACGTGTTGTTCGTCTTGGGTAAGGGACGAATAAATTGCGTATCGACCCAGTTCGGAATACAGGTAATTTTGTCTGATGGAACCCCTTTACTCAGTAAGTTATCGATAAAGCCATCGGCAATGACACTAATGGTATGGGCAGAGCGATAACCAAACCGTTCCAAGCTCTCCATCACGCGGATCAAGACCTTATTTTTCAGGAGTCCCACATGTACAGCGGCTTCTGGAAGAATATCTTGCACATTCAGTACAATTGGACAGTTATACAGCCAACTGAGCAGTGTTGCTGGCACACTGACCGGGAGAGGCGGAACGGTGAGTAAGATTAAATCGGGTCGCCAACCTCGCAAGGCTTGAAAGAAGCTGGTGAGGACAAAGCTGCCATCTAGGAAAATGCGATCGAGTAACGAGGGACGTGGTTTGACCCACACATAGCTGCGTTGAATTTGTACCCCATTCCGCTCTTCTGTCATAAACAGTTTGCCCCGATAGCCTTCGTAGATTTGCCGTTGGGGATAGTTCGGCATCCCTGTTACAACCCTGACCTCATGTCCTTTCTTGACTAACCCTTCTGCTAGCTCTGTGATCAGAGGTGCAATCCCAATTGGTTCAGGGAAATAATTATAGGTGTAGATCAAAATTCGCATAGATTACAGCTAGGGCAAGGGACAGCAATCGTAGATCAGTAGGGGGAAACGTTGCTCAAGTGAACTCACAATTGTCAGACGTGCAGTACCAGTGAAGCTAGCCAGAAAAGCAATGCAGGTTGGTTTACGGAGCAGAAAGTTGGGTCATGAAATCAACCTTAGGATGCAAGGGGCATCATGTAAGGGGCATCATGCGAGCTTGAGTGTTTAGCAGAAAAGGAATTCCTTGTCACCCTACTGGAGTGGTGACCCTCTAGGAAAGAGGTTGCCATCAGAGTTCAGAGAATCTTGTCTTGTCTTACCTCATGTCTAAAGTTTCCTTAAAGACACTCCTGATTTCCACCTACAGCTTCTATCAAAATCTGTTCGTTTTTACACGCATGATGAGGATGGACTGGCTAGATCAATGGGGATGCATGCAAGACAGTGAAACTGAGAACTGCTACAGGGTCACAGGTAGCTTAAAGGCTTAGATGACTGGAATGATTCATAAATAAATCCTATACAGGTACATCTTGACCCCGAACCTGGTGACAGCGCTGTGCCATCAGTGTAGTCCTGTCGTTTTTGCTATCTCCTCTGTGCAACTACGCATTTTCCGATTGCCCAGTTTCTATCAGGGGTGTAATTGCAGAGAATAATGCGGAATAATCCTGATCACCCAGTCCTAAAGCCATCGTTGCTTCTAATACCGATCGCACCCCTTGGACTGCCTGAGTATTCAATCCACGTATTTCTGCGGAGGTAATTGCTAAATTGATATCTTTGAGTAAGTGTTGAGTCGGGAAGTTGGGTTTTTCGTAATGGCGATCGCACATGCGTTGGAGCTTTTTGTCAAAGGTGGGGGCATATAGCGCACTTTGGCGCAGAATTTGCATGAAGGTTTCCACCTCCACCCCTGATGATTGGACTAAGGCCAGACTCAACCCAAAGGCACTGGTAAGAGCGCCAATTAATTGATTGAGGGCTAGTTTAGCCATGGATGCGGTGCCCACTGCCCCGAACCAAGTGGGGTTGGGATCGAAACTTTGCAGGATAGGCAGCCACTGCTCGAAGAGGGATTTCTCAGCACCCACCATCAGGAGCAATTGACCGAGTTTAGCTTCTGGAATACTGCCGAGGACAGGGGCTTCTAAATAGTGTCCTCCCGCTGTTGTGACTATTTGACAAATGGCAATACTTTCTTCTGGGGCGATCGTTCCCATTTGCACTACCGTTTTACCCGATAAGCTGCCCAGGCTCGTAGGAGTGAGAAGAGTCGCTGAAATTGCCGCAGCATGGGTCAGCATCAAAAAGATGCCGTCTGCAGAGGCGATTGCGGCTTCGGGAGTAGGGGCGATATCAGCGCCAGCGGCTTGAAGAGATGCTAGTTTTTCCGGGGTGCGATTGTAGGCTATCAGGGAATGCCCTTGTTGCATTAACCGCAATGCCATGGGTTCTCCCATCAGCCCTGTGCCTAACCAAGCGAGTTGCATGTGCTTTGCCCCTTGTGCGATCGCGATTCTGTTTCAATCAATCCAGATTCCATGGGTGCTAGCATCAGCCAAGCCTGATTTTCAGCCCAATCTGGTTGAGAGATAGGTGTCTATTGACTGATGTCTGACTGATGTGATGTTACAGGATCTGTTGCGATCGTACCTTGGAAGGGGGCGTAAATGTTACTGAATCGCTTTCATCAAAAACTCAGCAATTTGAATGAGCTCAGCTTTGTTGAATTGCTCTAAGAGGGCACGAGCTGCACCACGTGGATCAGCCGGAATGGCAATTTGCCGAGCACGACTGGATCCTGGTGGGACAACAACGGCTGCCGCTGCTGAGGTTTCTGGTTCAGGAACAGTAAGAGGCTTGCTGGGGGGAGACTGCGGAGTCAGTTTAGCCAACTGGGCAATCGGTTGCCCCGAGAGTTTTTGCAGGGCTTGACTGGGGAGAATCTCACTCGCTTGTCCGGTTAGAAGGAGATTACTCGCCTGTTTCAGCTCTTTAATGACTAGGGGAGCCAGGGTGGAGAATGCCGTTTTGGGATTGGCGATCGCGCGTTGAATTACCTGGAGCAGAGTCACCCAAGGTTGGGAGGTTTTATCCAACTGGGCTAGGCGAGCACAGAGTCCCACTAATTGTTGCCGTGCTTTGGGGCTGTCTCCCTGTTTGAACAGTTGCAACATCAGCTTCAGGATATTGTTGACCTGAGCCGAAGCATTAGTAGGAATTGCGGTTTTCGCTGCAACCGGAGGGGTCGCCCCGCCTTGAATCAGGGCATTGAGATGGTTGCCCAAATTAGCAAAAATGGGTTCCGATTCTTTTAAGGCTTGTTCTCCATCTTCGGGGCGCAAGCCAAAGGGACTTTGTAAGACCTCAATCAATGCCTTGAGACTGTCGAACCCTTTGAGGAAAAGATCTTCAAGTTTGGCATCTACCTTGACAGGATTTTCCTTTAATAACTTGAAGTAATCTTCCAGGTGATGACCTGTTTTTTGAATACTATCGAATCCAAGCATAGCAGCGCCCCCCTTAATCGAGTGAGCAGCACGGAAAAGGCAGTTCATTTCCTCTGGATCTGCCATGGTTGCCTGAAGGTTGAGTAACCCCTTTTCAATCGTGTCCAAATGTTCTTTGGCTTCTTCGATGAAGTAGCCTAAAATCTGCTGCTGCTTGGTCATTTGCACCACAGCCTTACTCCCAGATAACTCAGTGTAGATGGTGACAATTTTAGGAAAGACAAAGTCCTCATTCTTGATTGTGCCCTGTCTGATTCAGAATCCACCAATCCTGATCGGGTAAGTTTCATGGAACGTCATCATGGCACAATCGAGCTGCTTATACTGCATAGATACTTACATAGGGTTGTGTATTCACGTCGTTTGCTGAGCACAAGCATGTGGATCACAATTTAGGGCAACGAATTCCGCAGATCCAAGTGTCAAACCACATTCGTAAGCGATAGCCTGTTTCATCTAGTGGCAGACCAAGATAGACTGGCATCCACCAGATAAAGGCTAAGACAATTAACACTACCAGTAATTGAACAATGGTTTTGAGATCTGGATTACGATTTTGCAAGGCGCGATCGAACCACCAGGCTAAGGCGATCGTGGCAAAGATGAGAGACCCCATATAGTGGTATAAAAAGGCGCACCGACTAATTCTCGTCCAAGGAAGTAAATTTGTCAAATAGTTGATGGCTAGGTAAACCGCAATCCAATGATCTGAACTCAAGGGTTTTGCATGAAACAATCGGTTTGCCCAAGGGGTGAAACGGAGTCTTGCTTGCTGGTGGACTGGGGTGGACTCTGTGGGAGAAGCCGCTACCGGATTTGCTGGACGAGGCTGAAACAAATCCGTGATTTTAAAACAAGTCTGCAGGAAGACGACGGCTAAGGTGATTCCGATCGCTAGGGTGGAGAGCCACCACAGAGCGGGATTGCCCATGGAATGTACGTCATAGATGGCTGAATCTGCTAGGGCGCGATCGGCACTGTTGGGAACTAAGACTTGGGTTGGATCAATACCGCGTCGATAAAAATACACTACGGGATAGCGCATGGAAAGCCAAGTGTTCCAAGTCGAGCAATAGGGATGAACATCGCCCATGACACTGCTGCCCTGGTGGTAGGCAAAAATTTTCTTTTGCAGTTCGATAAAGGTTTCACTGGGATTCTGGATTAAGTGGGGAATCCAAAGGAGATAGTAGACGAGGGTTGGAATGACGCATAAACCTAGTAAAACCGCGATCGGATTGAGTCGCCCTATCTGTTCTCCTAGCGATCGCCCTTGCCAAGGGATGGCTGGCAATGAAAGATTCTGGAATTTTTGTCCTGCGAGTTGCATCAGTTGGAAGATGGCAGTTGGTAACCACAGTGCATAGGTCGCCAGCAGAAACCATAAGCCGTTCCACTTGACTGAAACCGCTGCGCCAAAAAAGCTCCCAGCCAAGGGTAACCACAGCCAACTTTTCCAGCCTCCTTGTCTTGCTGCAATGAGAAAGCAGACTTGTCCTAATAACCCGAAGAGGACGAGGTGAATATTATTGAGGGCATAGCGCGATTCCACCAAAAATAATCCATCCACAGCCGCCAGAAAACCGGCTAGTAAGGCAAATCTGGGACGAAAACTGAGGTAATAGGTCAACCCTGCAATGACAAGTGGAATGCAGGATCCTAACAGAGCATTGAGCCAGCGGTAGCTCCAGGTGCTGCGAATGGATCCTGCAAAATCATTGACGACCGTTTGCCCCCAGGGAAGTTTGTTACCGATCGCCATGCCCATGGCAATGATGTACTTGCTGAGGGGCGGATGACCATCAAAAAAGGGGGTGTGGGTCAGATAGTTATTGGCAAATTTGACGTAGTATACCTCGTCAAATACCAGGGTATTGAAGCGCTCTAATCCCCAAAATCGCAGCCCAAGGGAGATTAAAAAAATGCCCAGCAGTCCCCAACCGTACCAAGCAGGACAAGGGGGATAGAATTGCGATCGCGAGTCATCAGGCAGGCGGGAGCGAGAAAGCATGAGTGCTATCCAGGAAAACACGGTCAGGCAGGATTGGCGAGATGATTTTAGCAAACCCTGCCTACTTCTGGATGTCATCCTCTTCTGGGGAGCAGCCAGCCAACCGTTGAGCGACACCAGAGTTGCCAGTTCTGGCTTACCCTAAGCGTTTTTCGATGTATTGCCCGATCATCTGTTGTTCCCCAGCACGGGAAATGATGGTTTGACGGGTGCGATATTTCCCCCCAATTAATTTGATTTCTTCCTCAAAGGCGGATCCTTTGTATTCCGTGCGCAGACAGAGGGTCTCTGCATTCGTCATGGAAAAGGTGGCAATAATGGGCTTGGGAGTGGCAAAGCCGCGATCGCGATACATCCAATGGTCGTAAATGCCAAAGAGCGTAGACCCTTCAGACATTTGCTTGCCCAGAATGGAGTTTTGGCTATTCCAGGTCACAGATGCCCCACAGGTCATCTGGTTTTCATCCTCTAGGTGATGGAGGTTGGCGAGATGCCGCAGTTCTTCACACCCCTGTTCGAGATAGCGGATGGTCAGCAAACTCTGGACTTCTTGCACGTCTCCATCCGGCAGAGTGTAATAGCGACGTTCCGATCGCCACTCCCCTTCAGACTTTTGAAAAAATTGAGCAACTTGGTCACTAAAGCTAACTGGAAGACGGAATGATACAGTCACAGGCGATCCTCACTTGAGAGAGTAGAAAAAATCCGGGCTGAAAAGAAACTGGCTATGATCGACGCTGTAGACACCATCCTAGCAAGTGTGACTCCAGCCTGGGCTTAGCCATTAGCTTAGCTCTTGGGAAAAACACCTTCAGTTGCACTTTTTACAAGCCTGGTTTGATAATTCTTAATATAAAATTTGTTAAGAAAAGTATCAACTGCTACGAGCGATCGAGAGTTTGAGGCGTATCAGGAGTTGAGAGGCTGTCCTCAAGCTACGATCGCTCCCTACGATCGCTCCCATTGGCGCACCACTTCGATTTGGGTTTCCCAATTGGGTGAAGTTAGCACCTGACCGGGTGGGTTCAGTTGCACTCCCGGCAGATTTTGGTTCCAGGGACTGTTGGGCACCGTTTGCAGATCCACTTGCGGGTTCACTGGGCGGAAGCCATACTGCACAAAAACTTTTTGCTGCTCTGGCTGAGTCAGAAAGTTCACAAACTGTTTAGCCGCATCTGCTGTTGCCCAATCTCCTTGCTTGAGCACTGCTGCGGTTGAAACGGTTTCCACGGTCTGATCTAGGTAGTAAATCTGGTAGGGATTGATTTGGTTTTTTGCCGATTGCTGCAACCGATACAGGGCATTACTTTCGTAGGCGATCGCGACATCTCCCTGGTTGGCACCTTGGGCAATAAACTCCTTCAACATATCATCACTAGACCGTTTAGGTTGATACACCGATCGCTTGACCAATTGGAACAGTTGCTGGATCTTGGGTTGATTAACAGAATCATAGGTCAGCGGTTGCCCCAGCTTTGTTTGGGCCCACAAGCCTAGAATGAGTTGCCCACTATTTGATCGGGCTGGATCGGTCATGACAAAATCAAAACTGCCCCAGTTGCTATGCTGAGTTGCGATCGCACCCCAATTTTGTTTCTGCATCGCTTGCTCTAGCCGTTCCCACCGGAACTGCCCATCCGGGAACAGTGCTTTACCCCGATCGCCCCAGGAAACTGCTACTAGACGAGTTTTGGCGATCGCGTTGGGTTCCCCATCAAAGGGATTCTCTTTATTTCCCGCTAACCATCGATCTTGAATTTCAGAAATGGTTTCAGCATTGGCAGGAATGATAACGGTTGGTTTAAAATTTTGTGTTTGATTTAAAAATTGATTGGCAATATCCTGGGAGCCTTGGAACTTAAACTCTACCTGAATATTGGGATTTTGTTGCTCAAATTTGGCTTCTAAGATCTGCAGTGGTTCCTGGAGTTCGCTGCCACTGATGATGACGATCGTGCGTTGGCTTCCAGGCAAGGGTGCATAGGCCAGTCCGAGGGAAGCTGCCAGAATAGCGCTGGAGGTCAAAATGCGATCGCGCTTGGTCGGGTTCTTTTTGGAAGTCATAACAGTTCTCCACTAGGCTCGATTAACCCAGTATTGCGATCTACTCGTATTTTAGGCTCATTCCCATCGGCTCTTCGGTTTGAAGTCACCCGTTTGAAGTGGACAGGTTGTGTCAAGTCTGCCAATAATACAAACTTCTCCTTGCAAAATTGCCCTTGGTGTTGTACCTGATTCATATAGGTGGGTCTCAACCCTGGCAGCACCCATTCCAACGCTCGCGAGCATTTTTTTGAATGTAGACATACGGCTTCCTATGGAGCTTCCTATCCAAAAAGTAACTGGATCATGATCGGGATTAACTGGGCGTTAGCAGATCAAAGTTATTTTCTAAGCTGATTAACTCCTCACTTAAGCCCTGCAACATCACAACCTGCTCAGGATCGTTGACATCGGCTAGGCGCAGTTTGTTTTGCAGCTTTTGTAATGCCCCCGCCAAATCCTGCATCACAGTTGCAAGGCTGATCACTTGAGCTAAGCGGGTATCTTCCCCATCCTGGGCTAGTTGCAAATTGCGTTGCAGGCTCTGGATTAAATCTTCAAGCTGTTGGCTGGCAATTCCTGAACTGCTATGCTGCTTTTGCTGTGCCTTGGCTAACTTTAAACTCTGTTGGGCTTCTTTCAATTGCGATCGCAATTCTTCTACCGATAGAATCGAATCCGTTTGTGCTAGGCGATCGCCCAAGGCATCCACCCGTGCTGGAAAGGTCACCGCCCGATCGCAAGCCATCTGCATCGAAGCCAACAGATCCACCTGAGCAGCCCCGGTCAAGTATTTGCTAGCTTCTAGATGCAACGCAGCAGCCCGAGTTTTCAGGCCGATCGCATTGGTTTTCACATCTCGTAGTTCTCGCACCAAATCGGGATCAGCAATTTCGCTATAGTCTGGATGCTGTTTCTGCCGCACAGTTGCACCCACCAAAGCCACCCCCGCTGCGATCGGCAAGGTCACCAAGGGCGGCAAGCGCAGGAAGCGAGTTCCCCCAATCAAAACCAGACCTGTGCCCACCATCACCAAGGGATAGAGAAGTGGATTGGCCCATTTCATCGCGCCATCCTCCAGACTAGAACTTGACTTGAACCATAGTCGTTTGCACCATAGTCGTATAGACGTTTCGGCGAAACCTCTATACGACCTATCACCCCATCACCCCACCCAACAAGACTGACTCATTGACTAGAACTCAACTTGTAAGTTACTCATCACCTGATTGATGGTTTCAGGGTTTCCTTTAGAGTAGTAGCCGCCGTTCAAGTCGGCAATCTTTTTCAATGCATCAGGATCGAACTCCCCTTCATTACCATAGCCCACAGTGAAAAAGCCGATCCGTTGATCGCTATTAAATCCACTCTTCTGCAATTCTTGCCCCAATTGGTCTAGTTGGACAGTGGAACCCGAATCTTCGCCATCGGTGAGAATCAGCACCCCGTTGATTGCCTCTTTGCGCAGGTTTTGTTGGAGCCAGTTGCGAGCCGCCAGTGTGGCATCATACAGTTTGGTTCCTCCCTGCGCTTGCAAACTGCTGATAAATTGGAGACCCCGCTCTTTCCCTTGGGGCGTACCATCGATCAACACGGGTAGACGAATCACATCATCAAAGTCCATGAGCGCCAGTTGCTCCTTGGGCCCGAGGGCATGGATATAGCTCTGCAAAGTCTGCTGCACCGCTGGCAGTTTGTTGCCCTGCATGGAACCGGAAGAATCTACCACCACCACGACTAATGATGGCTTTTTGGCAAATTCTGACCAGGATTTCAGCATGGCATCCACCACTGCGGGTTGGGGCGATCGATAGGAGTCGTATTGCGGATTAGATTGCACCCCAAACTCTGGCGAAAACTTAGGGCCCAAGGCAACGCCCGACTCTCCCGGTCGCAACCCTAGATCCGTGGCTAATTTCTGAGTCTCCGGCGATCGCAAAAATTGGATAATCGCCTCTGCTGCTGCTGTTTCATCCGCATTCACCCAAGGTGCATTCAGCTTGATTGCCCGCATATTCGCAGCATAGGTGGCTTTGGGGTATACGGCTTGGTATTTCGGCTGACCGGGTTGCAAATTACTATTGGTCATGATCACCGAGGATTCATAGACCGAGCCGATCGAAGCCCAAAAAGGACCATTCTGCACCATCGCTGTGGCGAGGGCATTGGTGGAAAGACCGTAGCGGGTTACTTTGCGTTGAATCTGCTGAACTTGGTTTTGATAGGTCTGCACATCTTGCAGCGTTAACTGTTCAGGGCGCTTGCCGGAAACGGCGGCAAATTGGGCAATCAAGGTTTGTAATCCCGAGTTCGATCGCGTGGGAGCCGTTTGCACATAGTAGACCTTTGTGGAGGGCCCTGAGGCATCAATGTCTCGATGGGTCTGAGCTTGCACTAGCTTGGTGAAGGGATCGGGTACCTTGACTAAAGCCTGCGCCACCTCCGTCGGAGCCATAAATACGAGGGGACTACTGGCTAACAGTGGAGAATCGGTGACCTCGGGAATATAGTTTCCCCCAACCGCCACCTGATCCAGTTGCAGTTTGAGCTGATTGTGATAAATTTCGCCATCTAAAGAGGCGATCGTGGGTAATTGGGGCGCATCCATTGGCAGGGTGCCTGCCTGAACCTGTTTAGCTTGAGACACCAGGGTGGTTACCACATCTCCACTGCCCATGGCTTCACAGGTGAGGTAATATTCTTTGCCATTGGGAAGTTTTGGTTTTTGGGGATTGAGGCGATCGGCAGCCTGTTGGCAAAAATCCTTCAGAGCACTGCCCACGAGAAATTTCACCTCGAATCCTGGGGGTTTATCTGCCTGGGGCAAACAAGCGGTTAGCGTCACAAGAACCAAACCCGTAGCGGCAACGCAGCGGTAGATGGGTTTTAGAGCAATGGACTGGATGGTAAGGGATCTGAGAGTGCTGTATTTGAACAACATGGGCGATACCAGATAAGACCGTTACTCTTATTTAGATTCCAGAAAAGGCATGATCTTTCCAGAAGCTCCTCAGAGTAATTAGGTTACCTTTTAAGTACGCCCATGCTATGCAACAAACTATCAGTCTTGCAAGTCTCTCATGGCACAGACAAGCCTAGGACAGACAAGCCTAGTACAGCCGACTGAGGACAAAATCGCACAGATTGAGCAAGGCGGCTTTCGATTCCGATGTGGGCAGATCCGTGAGCGCAGCGATCGCTGTTTTTGCATGGTGGTGAGCCAGTTCACGGGACTTGTGAATCCCCTGACTATTAGCCACGAGATCCAGCGCCTGCTCCAAATCCCCCGTTTCAGAAAATTCCCGTTCAATCAAGGTTTTTAAGTAGGGCTGCTCCTGCATGGCAAATAATACCGGAGCCGTCAAGTTACCACTCTTGAGGTCTGAACCTGCTGGTTTGCCTAACCCTTCTGTGGAAGCGGTGAAATCGAGAATATCATCGACAATCTGAAATGCTAGCCCCCAGTGTTTGCCGTAGTCATAGAGCTGGGCAGCTAGGGAGTCGGAAACATCACTCAAAATCGCTGCCGCTTTGGCACTGTTGGCAACCAAGGAAGCCGTTTTGTAATAACTTTTGCGGAGATATGATTCCATTGATAAATCTGTATCAAACCGATTTAAGCCCTGTTGAATTTCACCTTCAGCAAAGTCTTTAATCACTTCCGACAACAACTTCACGACGGTTAGATTGTCTAGGTTCGCTAGATACCAAGAAGCCTGGGCAAACAGGAAATCGCCTGCCAGCACCGCAACTCGATTACCGAAATTGGCATGAACGGTGGGAATCCCCCGCCGCAGTTCGGATTCATCCACCACATCATCATGCACGAGACTAGCGGTGTGAATCATTTCGGTAATTTCGGCCAAACGGCGGTGTCGGGGCGTAATTTCACGACCATTCAGGGTCGCCCGAGCCGCCAAGAGGACGATCGCTGGACGAACCCGCTTTCCCCCAGCTTCAAATAAATGTTCAGCGGCGGCATAGAGAATGGGATGCTGAGCGCCAATTAGCCGTTTCAGGTTCTCCGTCATGACGGCCAGATCGGGGTCAACAGGCGCGAAGAGAGAGGTTACGGAAGTCATGGGCAGGAACCATGTGTAGGTTAAACATTAAGAAACTTTACAGGTTCTTATCTCATTCTACTGCAATGTTCCTTGAGACTGTTAAGCAACCTATCCTTTCTTGGCTGAAGTTTGTTGGATGGGGAGTGGGTCAAAGTTGACGAAATGCTGGTCAGAGCCGGTGATTGAGGCTGCCATCCTCTTCGGTGTGGTTCCGACGGATTTTAATTGTAATTTTTTCTGAAAATTTTGAATTTGTGATCCGCTGTACCCCCACAAAGCCAAAGCCTTATGCTATGGTTATTTTAAGGCTTTCAACAACTGCATAAGTTCACCGCAGGTGGCGAACATTTTCTAGAAGTTATCACTCCTTTGGTGTGGGGTTGATAGGTGAGTTGAGGCTAGGACGCCATTGATATCTCTAAACCGATATCGAATGTAAGCCGATCCCTACGTTGAGTGGCTTGATGGGTTGAATGACCTATCTTAGTTCATGAAACTGGAATTGGATAACTCAATTTAACGGCTAGAAAATTTGTTCGCTCAAGTTTCCGGATCCAACAGAAGCTAGAACTCTAGCAGCAAACGGATTAGGTTGGTGACATCGCATTCATCAGGTAGCGGGTTGAGGTTGCTCACGCGCTCGATCGGTCTAAGCCTGTCGAAATCGTAACGGTGCGACGGTAGGTTATCGTTGGCAATACGGTGTAGACCCCTTAGATCTCTTCGAGTTTCCCCTCCTAGATCTCAGCTTTGGGTGAATGTTTCGCAGACGGAGTGGGCTGCTTTTTTCAAGAGCCAGCGATCGCATGGTTCAGATATTGCTGTGAACCTGTCCCTGGATGGGGTTCTAGATGTAATGTTCTGTGCAAGATCGGCTGGTATGTTTTGCTGTGTTTTTTCCCAACCGCATTTGCTAATGAGGCCGCCATGACCTATCGTGAAATTCCGCTCATGATTCCCATGCTCGCGACTGGCTACTTGCTGTTGGTCTATGGCTTGTTGAGTTTTGTTCAGCGCAACCGGGTCTGACTGACAGTCCTTTTAACCAGAATGAAATGTGTCCGTCACAATGTTGTAACGGACACATTTTTAGCGACTACTCTATGAATGCTAAATCACCTTTTCTCACCCCTTCTGATTCAGGAAAGGCGCTAGAAAATCTCGAACCCTTCAAAATCAATTTGGTATTAGCAGTGCTGGGTGTTAGCACTATAAACAGTTCTCTCTGAACAGTTAGGGTTTAATTTTTCCCTCCTTGACCAATGCTTGATAAATATAGGCGGCGGCATCAGCACGGGTTGCGGGTTTATTGGGTTCGAGCCGATCGTCCTCTTGACCCACAATTCCAGCATTAATTGCCGTGGCTAGTTTTGGCGTGGCCCATTTGGGAACTGCCTGGGCATCGGTGTAAGGGCTGAGGGCTTGAACTGGATCGCCCTGGGGCTTGAGATTTA
>JAYKGX010000259.1:0-18015 GCA_035285565.1 Synechococcales cyanobacterium | reverse complement strand
ATCAAGCTTCTTGTTTAGAGCATCTAATTGTCTAATTGATTGGAGGTTGCGATCGCAGTGAGTCCAGAAATTCTTGTTCAAACTAACCCATCGACCTTGAACGCTGAACTGAGTTCTGAAGTGCAGGTTCCCGCTGAATTTGATCGTGCAGAGTTCGATCGCTATGTCATGTCCACCTATGGTCGGTTCCCTTTAACCCTGATGCGGGGTGAGGGTTGCCGAGTTTGGGACGATCGAGGACGCTGCTATCTAGATTTTGTAGCGGGTATTGCCACCTGTACATTGGGTCATGCTCATCCTGCTATGGTGCAAGCGGTGATGCAACAAATGCAAACCCTGCATCATGTTTCCAATCTCTACTACATTCCTCAACAGAGTGACTTAGCAAAATGGTTAGTGACTCATTCCTGTGCCGATCGCGCTTTTTTCTGCAATTCTGGGGCGGAGGCGAATGAAGGAGCCATAAAGTTAGCTCGTAAATATGCCCATACTCAGCGCGGTATTGAAAATCCTGTTATTCTAACGGCTCATGCTAGTTTCCACGGACGCACCCTAGCCACCATTACGGCAACCGGACAACCCAAATACCAAAAGAATTTCGATCCGCTAGTACCGGGATTTGTCTATGTACCTTACAACGATATTGCCTCTCTGGAAGCGACTATTGCCCAGCTCGATCGCGATCGTCCCCAAGTTGCAGCGATTTTACTGGAACCGTTGCAAGGTGAAGGTGGTGTGAACCCAGGCGATCGTGCTTATTTCCAACGAATTCGGCAGATTTGTGATGAAACTGGCATTCTGCTGATTCTGGATGAAGTGCAGGTGGGGATGGGACGAACCGGAACCCTCTGGGGCTATGAACAACTGGGGATTGAACCGGATATTTTTACATCCGCCAAAGGCTTAGGGGGTGGAGTGCCGATTGGAGCTTTGCTCTGTAAGTCAAGCTGTGATGTATTTGTGCCAGGAGATCATGCCAGTACCTTCGGCGGAAATCCTTTTGCCTGTGCAGTGGCGATCGCGGTCTGCCAAACCCTGGAACAAGAAAATCTGCTGGATAATGTGCAGCAACGGGGTGAACAACTGCGGGCAGGCTTGCTGCAATTAGCCCAAAAATATCCCAAGCTGATTACGCAAGTCCGGGGGTGGGGTCTGATCAATGGGATGGAATTGGCAGAGGATCAGCCGCTGACTTCTGTGGAGTTGGTGAAGGCAGGGATGGCTGCGGGGGTGCTCTTAGTTCCAGCAGGACCGAAGGTGGTTCGGTTTGTTCCGCCATTGGTCGTCTCTGCTGCGGAAATTGAGGAGGTTCTGAGCCTGTGCGATCGCCTGTTGGCAGACATCGCATCAGATATCGCATAACGGCTACTCCCTTAAAGTCGGACTTTTTCAAAAGTCCGACTTTTAAGTCCAGTCTTTCAGGTCGTAGCTGCCAAAAATTTTCAGGGTTTCGGCATGGCTAGCTAGTTCTCGCAGTGCGGCTTGGGTAATCGCATCTCGGGCATCGGCCTCTAGATCGAGAAAAAACAGATAGTCACCTAGCGATCGCTTCGTAGGACGAGACTCGATACGACTGAGGTTAATGTTTCTCTGTGAAAAAATCTGAAGCATTTTCACCAGCCCGCCCGGTTGGTTGGTTGGCATACTGAACGCTAGGGAGGTATAGGCTCCCCCCGGAGAGGTAGCTTGCCCAAGGACTAGGAAACGTGTGCAATTATCTGGATGGTCGTTAATCGGGCAAGCTACGATCGGCAGTTGGTAAAGCTCAGCAGCCCGTTGTGAGGCGATCGCAGCAATCTTGGGGTTTTGGACAATCCGGTCTAGCACTTCCGTGGTGGAATTGGTGGGGGTCGTTTGTGCTTGGGGGAGGTGGGTTGCCAGCCACTGTTGACATTGAGCCAAAGCCTGGGGATGGGAGTAGACCGTTTGGATCGTTTCCAATTGTGGAGCTGTTGAGAGCAGAGCATGGCGAATGGGAATTACCAACGCTTGCTGAATCTGCAATTGCTCCAACTGCCACAGGGTATCCATGGTCATGGTCACCCCTCCCTCGACCGAATTTTCCACTGGAACCACGGCTAGATCCACTTCCTGATGCCCGATCGCGCCTAAACTCTGGGCGATCGTGGGGTAGGGTTTGAGGGTAACCATTGTGGGCTGGGTCGCTTGCGCTTGAGGCATTGGCGCTTGAGGCGTTTGCAGTTGGGCAGCAACCTGAAGGGCAGCTACTTCTGCATAGGTACCTGCAGGACCGAGGTGGGCGATGACAAGGCTCATGGCAAAGGATACTTAATAGACGGCTAATTCGTGAGCAGGCAATTTAACCTACCACAAGGGTTGATGTCGTGAAGGGCTAGCAGAGGCTTGACCAGAGGCTCAGGGTGGATAGGGTGGGGCGATTGAGCGGTTTAGTGACTTAAGAAGGTTAGTGACTTTGTCAAGAATTCAGTCAAGCTGCTGAAATTTGTAAACCAGATGAGACAGGAGCACCTTCAATATTTTATATTCGGTAAAAATACTGGGAGGCTGCAATTTTTCTTAAAATTAAGAAAGAAAGTAGCACTTTTTTCTATTTTGAAAATGAATTGGAGGGGTGGATAAAGCGGTTTGATTGGTGCTCTCTCTTGCCGCATCTGCTTTGCCCGAGGAGGGATTGGTGCGGTGTGACCCTTAAAAGTTCGGTGTGACCCTTAAAAGATGACGACTCCGCTTGCGTATGACGATTCAGTTTGTTGCTTCCCAAATCCTTGAACTGCCAGTTCCTGATCAGTCTATCCCGATTTCTGTCTATCTGCGTCAACCGCAACGAATTGTCTATGCGGCAGCGGCTTCGACCCAGGTGGAACCTCTCGGTTCCGATCGCTACCGGTTTCAAATCTTACCCCTCAAATTTCTAAATCTTCAACTCATTCCCAGTGTGGAGTTACGAGTTTGGGTCGATCGTGACAATGTTTTGCTGATCCAATCCGAAGCCTGTGAAATTGCTGGGATTGAAATGTTCCGTGATCGCTTCGATCTCAATTTACAGGGACGGTTACAGGCCGATCTGCTACAGGGCAAACCTGGATTAAAAGGGGTTGCCAATCTGCAAGTGGACGTGAATTTGCCGCCACCTTTCAGCCTCATGCCCCGATCAATTCTGGAGGCGACGGGAAACGGACTCCTTGCCAGCGTGTTGATGACCATTAAACAGCGCTTAATGCGTCACCTCGTTGCCGATTACCGTCAATGGGCCAGAATGCAGCTCGAACAAATGCAAACCTCACCCTCACCCCTCGCTCCCATCCGGGATCTGTAGGAGTCTGCATTCTCTCCAAACCCTCTCTCCACCCGTAAACCGAATCAAAACAAAGAAAGTTGCTCGATCGCTTGTTGCACTGGGGCATAGCTTTTTCGGTGCCAGGGTGTAATCCCTAGCTGAGTCAGCGCTGCCCGATGTTCTGCTGTTCCATACCCCGCATTCCGCTCCCAGCCGTAGCCGGGATAGCGCCGAGCCAGCCTTTCCATCAATCGATCGCGCCTGACCTTGGCTACAATTGAAGCACAAGCAATGACATAGGAGAGCCGATCGCCCTTAATCAACGTTGTCACGGTTCCCCCTAAATCTACCGGAATCGAGCGTCCATCAATCAAGGCATGATTCCAAGGTGCAACCCGATCGAGCGCCCGTCCCATGGCTCGATAGGAAGCTTGCAGCACATTGATTTGCTCAATTTCCGTCACAGAAGCCATGCCCACCCCGATCGCGATCGCTTGGGCTTGAATGGCGGCTAATAGGCGCTGACGCTGGGCGGCGGAAAGAGTTTTGGAGTCTCGCACGCCCGTAATCACAGGGGCTTGGGGGGGCATAATCACCGCCGCTGCCACAATCGGTCCGGCTAAACACCCTAACCCTACCTCATCAACCCCAGCCACCCGCAACAGACCCTGTTGCCATAATTGCGACTCTATCTCCAGGGTGGGAACTGCGATCGGCATCTAGGCTACGTTAGAACTGGATAGAGCGAGCGGAAGGGATCGAAAAAGAGGAGAGACCCCTTAAATGAACCCCTTAATCTGTGGCAGAGGAACGACGGCGGCGGCGGCGAATCGGTTCAGAATCCGTAAACTCTGCTTCTTCTAACTCCGCTTCTTCAAACATCGAAGCAGGTTCTAAGTCCTCTGGGTCTGACGCAGGGATGGAGACGACGGCAACCACGGTCTCTTCCTCTAGGGGAAACTGGTTAGTTTCAGGGGTTTCGCCAGGGAGGACAACCGCAATTTGGGCCGAACGAGGATTCTTTACCTCTTGTGTGGACAAAAGCAGTGGAGAAAGACCCATCCAAGCATAGACTTCCTGCTCTTCAGGGGTCATTTCCACATAGACAGATTCCAGGGGTTCGCTTGCCGTCCGCTCCCGCCGACCTCTACTGCGCCGCTCTTCATATCGGCTTTCCCGGCTTTCTCGACCCTCGCGGCTTTCCCGAGATTCCCGTTCCCGTGGTGGGAGGCTGGTTTCTTCCACAGCTACAAGGGTTTTGCCATTTCCTGCCGTTAGATTGCTGACAGGTGTAGCATAGCGCCCAGACTCTTCCCAACCAGCAGTTTTGGGAGATGGCTCACGGCTAGTGGGTTCCTTACTGAAGGGTTCTTTACTCAAAGGTTCCTTGCTGAAGGGTTCCTTGCTGAAGGGTTCTTTGGTTAAGGAGGGTTCTTTACTGAAGGACTCTTTGGTTAACGGCTCTTTAATATAGGGCGACTCTCCAGCCCGACGGCGACGACGACGATTGCCGCGATCGCGCCCGCCCCCTCGTTCTTGATAACTGGGGTGATGTAAGAGTTCTAAATCGGATTCACTACTGTCACCCTCCAGTTCGTCAAAGCTGGGATTGCGGAAAGGTTCATAGCTAGGAACGGGTTCGCGACGGGCTTCAGTGCGCGGTTCTGGACGAGCTTCACTGCGTCGGGAGGCAGTGGGTTCAGCAGTCGTTGGGATCGTGGGTACCACAGCAGAAGGAGCTTCACCCGGTAGCTGCACAGTTAACCCTAAGCCGCCGCAGGTATGGCAAGTCTGTCCAAACAGTTCGTAGATATTTTTACCTTGGCGCTTACGAGTCAGTTCGACTAGTCCCAGTTCCGTCAGTTGGGCAATTTGGGGTTTGGCTTTATCCAAGCGCATCGCCTGGTTGAAGTGCTCCAAAACCTGCAACTGGTCGCGGCGAGATTCCATATCAATAAAGTCCACCACGATTACGCCTGCAATATTGCGGAGTCGCAGTTGGCGGGCAATTTCGGTGGCTGCTTCGCAGTTGGTCCAAAGAACCGTTTCCCGCGCCGTAGCCGATCGCGTGAAGGAGCCAGAGTTGACATCAATGACGGTGAGGGCTTCGGTTTTCTCGATAATGATATAGCCCCCGGAAGGAAGATCCACACGGGGTTTGAGGGCTTCGCGGATGGCAGCATTCACCCGGAAAAATTCCAGAATAGAAGACCGTTCCTTGTGCTGGTCAATGAAAATCCCTTGGGGCATCCGACCGCCCCCCCAACTCATCAGATGCTGTTTAACCCGCTTGAGGCCTGTGGGGGAATCCACCACAATCCGATTAACGTCTGAACTGTAAACATCTCGGAGCACCCGTTGAATAAAGTCGTCATCTCGGGTTAGCAACATGGGAGGGCGATTGGAGGCCGCTTCCTGGAGGGTATTCTCCCAATGTTTCTGGAGGTGTTCCAAATCTTCAATAATGGCTTCTTCTGGCATCCCTTCTGCTTCGGTGCGCACCACCAACCCCATACCCGCAGGTTTGATTAAAATGGCCAGCGCACGGAGGCGATTCCGTTCATTTTCATTGGTAATGCGGCGAGATAAGTTGACACCCCGCCCATAGGGGGTTAAAACCAAATATCTTCCTGGGAGGGAAACGTTACCCGTCAACCGAGGTCCCTTACTGCCAGTGGGTTCCTTCATCACTTGGACGAGAACTTTCTGTTGCGGGGCTAGCAGTTCGGTGATTGATCCGGCGGTTCGCTTTAAACGTAACGGGCCTAGATCCGAAACATGGATAAACCCGTTGCGATCGGTGTCTCCAATGTTGACAAAGGCGGCATCAATACCGGGCAAGACGTTTTCGACGATGCCGAGATAAATATCCCCCACTTGGTGGGTTCCTGTCGCAACAATCAGCTCTTGAATTTGTTCTTCTGAAAAAACGGCAGCTATGCGGTGCTGTTCGGCAATAATAATTTGCTTCGACATTCAACTTCCTCAAACTTGGCACCGATCAGAGCACCTGCTATCAGTCTATGCACAAGCCCACAGAGGGCATCCAGCGACAGAGACAGGTGAAACACTGGTCGTGATGGGGGTAGATAGATGGAACCCAAAGCACTCGATCCAGGAACTAGGGCTGCTTCAAGGTGTTCCAAACCCTGAAGTGCTTGAGATAGCGATGCTCCTTCAAGCCTGCGGGAGCTGCCTATCTCATAAACGCTAGCCGATCGGGCTTTAGCGCCACACCTGTATAGAAAGCGACAAAAATTTAGTCCGGAGAGGCTGTGCTCGTTCGCAGATCACAATTCACTGGCATCTAGCAGGGTTTTGTTGTCCGCAACAGTCTCTATTGGTATTGCATTATAACCTGCCGAGTCATTTATGCCACGCCCATTTCTAAACCCAAGGATTTCTGACCATGTATTTCTGAGCATGGACGGTTGAGATTATTGGTTTTCATGGAGAATTAAGCGCGATCGATGGATCCGTTGAAGATGGAGTTGTTGACCGCTGACCTGTTCCAGCAGGCGCACAAGCTGATCGGGGCGGAGAAGGGTGCCATCGTTACGACAACTGCCGATATAGCGGATCTGGGCAGGATGGCTGGGGTCTGGAGCGTGATCCAGCGTTGGTTCAGCCAGATAGTGCAATTCAAAAAGCTGTTCCCGTAGATTGATTTGCTTCGTCTTGCCTGATTTCGTTTGTTTTTCAATCCACAGTTCCGTTTTAGCTAGGATCCGATCGCACCAATCCTGCCAAGAAGGGGGTGCCAGTGGGAGTTCCAGGCTTGCCAGTTGCACGGTGAGCTGATATTCCGCCTTTTCAAGCAGTTGGGTGGCGGCGGGTTGATCGAGGGGAATTTCCAAGGCTTGCATCAGAGGCAACTCATCTGGCAATTGTGCGGCAAGGCGATCGCAGAATTCCTGGATGGGCAGGGATTGAGTGAGTTCAAAGTCAATGATTTCACCAGAACTGGTCACTCCCAGGGAGAGGGCATTGGCTGGGATAATCCGAGGTCCTGGATGGTAACCGCCCGTGAAGGAAATAGGCAGGGCTGCCCGACGTACGGCGCGATCGAAGAGTCGCATTAAATCTAAGTGACTGACCAGTGCCATATCTCCTTGCTTGCCAAGCCAGAGGCGAATGCGTTGCACACGGGTTTGATTGGGTTCAAAGTTGCCAGCCACGGCAGGAATGGGTGGGGGCGGAATCACAATGTTATGCCCAAAGTCTACGCCACACACCCCACAGTGGGAACAGCCCTCAAAGGAACAATCCGGGACGACCGCCGCCTCTAGGGCAAGTTTTAAATCATCATGCAGCCACTTTTTAGCAATGCCAGTATCCAGATGATCCCAGGGTAAGGGTTGGTTCACCGCTGGCAGACGGTAGGCTCCAATTGCTTCCGATGCCTCGGGTTGGAAAATATCCCATTCCCCATCTTCCACCTGGCGATATTTCCAACTCAGCCCTGCTTCTTGGATTGCCTGGGTCCAAGCCCCAAAAGCTGTTTCTAAGCTTTCCCACCAAGCATCCATGCCTGCACCCAATTGCCAAGCCCGTTGAACCACGGAGCCAAGACGGCGATCGCCCCGCCCGACAAAATCTTCCATGGCAGAAATGCGTACGTCCGTATAGTTAACCTTCACACCTCGAATCGGACGAAATGCTTCTCGCAGCACCGCCTGCTTGCGAGTTAACTCAGCAGTGGAAACCGAATGCCACTGAAAGGGGGTATGGGGTTTGGGGGTGAAGTTGGAAATGGTGATATTGAAGTCTAGCCGCTTCCGTCCCTTGGCGCTGCATTCCTGCCGTAGCCACTGAATCGTTTCTGCAATCCCAATCACATCAACATCAGTTTCTCCGGGTAGCCCAATCATGAAGTAGAGCTTGACCTTATCCCAGCCCTGTTTCCAAGCAGTTTTCACGCCACGGAGCAATTCTTCGTTGGTTAGCCCTTTGTTGATGATGTCTCGTAACCGCTGGGTGCCAGCTTCTGGGGCAAAGGTGATGCCAATTTGCCGGGTACCGCCCAGGATGTGGGCAATGTTTTCATCAAAGCGATCGACCCGTTGGCTGGGTAGGGAGAGGGAAATATTCTCATCCTTAAGGCGATTTTTGATTTCCACCCCCACGGCAGGCAGAGCCAAATAGTCTGAACAACTAAGAGAGAGGAGGGAAAATTCGTTATAGCCTGTAGCGCGCATTCCCTGCTCGATCGCTTCTACCACGGCTGCAGGTTCCACATCCCGCGCCGGACGAGTCAGCATTCCCGGTTGGCAGAATCGGCAGCCACGGGTACAGCCTCGCCGAATTTCAATGGTTAAGCGATCGTGAACCGTTTCAACGTGAGGAACCAACCCGACGGAATAGGCGGGCATGGGTGTGGCAACCCGGCGCAAAATTTGCGATGGGACATCGGGTCGTTTGGGATGAACGGATCCATCTGCAGCCATCTCATAAAATTGTGGAACGTAGACCCCTGGAATTTGGGCTAGATCCAACAGGAGTTCCACCCGGCTGAATCCCGCTTGTTTGCCCTCTTCTAGGATCAGGCCAATTTCCGGCAGTAATTCTTCCCCATCCCCCAGGGCAATGAAATCAAAAAAATCAGCGTAGGGTTCTGGGTTGGAGGTTGCGGTCTGCCCGCCAGCAAAGATGAGGGGGTAATGCTCCTGCTGTCTTGCTTGCCAAGTGAGGGGAATGCCTGCTAAGTCCAGCATTTCTAAGACGTTGGTGGCTCCCAACTCGTAGGCAAGACTGAAACCGAGGATGTCAAAGTCAGCCAGAGCGCGACGAGATTCGACTGCGAATAAAGGGGTTTGGGTACTGCGGAGTTGGCTGGCTAAATCTGGAGCGGGCAGATAGGCCCGATCGCACAATTGCCGAGGTTGACGGTTGAGAATGCTGTAGAGAATGATGTGACCTAGGTTAGATGCCCCCACTTCATAGACTTCAGGATAGGTGAGAACCCACCGCACGATCGCTTCGTCCCAAGGTTTATGAAACGCCCCCAATTCATTTCCCAAGTAGCGTGCAGGGCGCAAAATCTCGGTTGTCAATAAACGTTCAACTGCTACCGCCACTTCGCTATTCCTTCCTTCAAACTCGCTTGTTCTGACGATCTAAAAAATGCCAGACCGACTCAAAATGCCAGACCGAGAGGTCAGTCTGAGTCTCAGTATAGCGAGGATTGGAGCAAGCTCAAGGGTATTTCTGAGCATGGAGGTGGGCAACACGATCGCTTCAAGCACCGTTACGAATGCGCAAAAGGAGGTGACCTGCCGATGGGCAAACGATCAACCTCCTTGCAATGCTAAACAGGCGGAACTTGAAGTGCGAATTTCTAGGAACTTATAAAAGTGGATGTTACTTCCTAGGCAGCAAGGGGCATCTCAAATCCAGAAGGATAATCGATCACCTCAATTGCCCGATCTAACTGGCTCACCTCAAACATGATGCGGATCGGCGCAGGCAGAGAACAGACCGAGAAACGCTTATTCAGCTTACGGGCTAGACGAAACGTCGATACGAGTGCCATTAAACCAGAGCTATCCATGGAGTTGATTTGGCTCATATCAACTACGAGAGCATCATAGCTAGATGACGACATGATGTGAGCAAGGTGCTCTTGTAGCTCCTTGGCATTGGAAGTGTCAACGGATCCTTGGGGACGGATCACATAGCTTTGTGGACGGTTTAGCACGCTCTGCATAACAAATATCCTCTACACGCTTGCTTGGAGAACTAGGTAACTGAGAACCCGGTAACTGAGAACCCGGTAACTGAGACCTGGTAACTGAGAACTCGATAACTAAAAAACTAAGTAACTTCTTGGATGCTTCCGAAGATAACCGTACTGCTCCGTGAAAAACCAGTGTCTCAAGACCCATTTCTTGGAATCTTTATGAGAATTTGAATTTTCCGTAAGCATTGTAGGCTTCCTGTATAAAGGGCAACAAATTAAAATTCCGCCCCTCCTAGCTCTGCGCAATCTTGAACCTGACTTGGGTTCACAGATCGCTGCCTTGAGTCATGTGAAAAGGCGATTAATCCTCGATTTTGTCGAGTCACCTATGAATTTTCCTAACGAAAATCCTAAACTTTGCTTAAGGGTTACTTCGAGTTCACTTCACAGGTGGTATTTCTGTTTTATGAAAACCATCACTTCAGTTGAAGGCGCACCAAAAGGTGGAATTCTACCGTTGGTTTGGTTACCCCTTGGGCTAGATGACACCTGTTGGGATGACATCCGCTTCCTGGCAATGCTTGACTATATTGCCAAGCTGGCGATTTTAAAACAGTGATAAGAATCACTTTCTGGAGTAGCAGCCGATCACCTGTTTGGAGGATGGGTTGTTTGATGATACTAAAAACCCCCTTGATATGAGTACAAGATGTTATGAACACCAATGGCATGATTTGGAATCTGGTTGGGCAGGCGTTGCACTATAAACGTCTAACGCCTGACATTGAAAACGCGATTAATAGTGAACTCACACGCCTGGGATACGTCTCTGATGCGGATTATGAGGCGCTCGAACTGTTAATGGCGGAGATGGATGCAGGGCGCATTAAGTTAGTTTCTAGTTTCTAGTGCAGCAGCGATCGCGGAATTCTAGCTACACTTTCCCGCTACACTTGCCTAGGTGATGTCTGTAGTGAGATGGTTTGTAGTGAGAACCTATGGCAAAAATCAATGATAACTATTTAAAGCTCAAAGCGGGGTATCTCTTTCCCGAAATTGCGCGACGGGTCAATGCCTTTGCACAACAAAATCCTGAGGCAAAGATCATCCGGTTGGGGATTGGAGATGTGACGGAGCCGCTCCCAGAAGCCTGCCGTGCTGCAATGATTCGTGCTGTTGAAGAGATGGGCGATCGCAGCTCCTTCAAGGGCTATGGACCTGAACAGGGGTATGAGTGGCTGCGGGAAAAAATTGCCCAACAGGACTTTCAAGCAAGGGGTTGCCAGGTTGACGCATCGGAAATTTTTATTTCGGATGGCTCCAAGTGCGACTGTGGCAATATTCTTGACATTTTTGGCGATGATAATACGATCGCTGTGACCGATCCAGTCTATCCCGTGTATGTGGATACCAATGTCATGGCCGGACATACTGGGGCAGTCAACGATCGTGGGGAATATGGGGGTCTGATCTACTTGCCGATTTCTGCAGACAACAACTTCACAGCGGAAATTCCCACGGAAAAAGTCGATTTGATCTATCTCTGCTTCCCAAATAACCCGACTGGGGCAACGGCGACCCAGGAATATTTGCAAGCCTGGGTGAATTATGCCCGCCAGCATGGGTCCATCATTCTGTTTGATGCCGCCTACGAAGCCTTTATTACTGATCCAGCACTGCCCCACTCTATCTTTGAGATCGAAGGAGCGAGGGATTGTGCGATCGAGTTTCGCTCTTTCTCCAAAAATGCAGGCTTTACGGGAACCCGCTGTGCCTTCACCGTCGTGCCTAAGTCATTGAAGGCGACTACGAAGGATGGACAGTCAGTTGAGTTATGGACACTGTGGAACCGTCGGCAGTCTACCAAGTTCAATGGCGTATCCTATATTGTGCAGCGTGGTGCCGAAGCGGTCTATTCTCCGGAAGGTCGTACCCAAACCCAGGCACTGATTGACTTTTACATGGAAAATGCCCGGATCATTCGGGAGCAACTGACAGCAGTGGGAATGCAAGTTTATGGTGGGGTGAATGCGCCCTACGTTTGGGTAAAAACACCAAATGGCTTATCAAGCTGGGACTTTTTTGACAAACTACTCCAGAGCTGCAATGTGGTGGGCACGCCCGGTTCTGGCTTTGGTGCAGCGGGTGAAGGCTATTTCCGAATCTCTGCCTTCAACAGCCGAGACAATGTAGAAGAGGCTATGAAGCGGATCACTGAAAAGTTCAAACTTTAGAAGCACGAATCTTCTAATAGGCTGCCAACCGCGCTTTGAAGGACACAGTTGGGCAGGGTGGAGGTGCAGGAAATTGATGTTGCCCACTCCTCCCTGTTTCCTTGGACTTGGCTGCTCCCTAGGTAACTTATACGGAACCAGGAGCGGCCAAATCTTCTTCAGTTTTGGCAAAGGAAGGTAAATCAAGCTGACCCGCTTTACGACTGCGCAGGGCCAGACGATAACTTACGCTTTGCAATTCGGCGTGGAGCTTGCGGTTTTCCTGCTGCATTTGCACGACTTTATCCTTCAAGGGGGTCATCCGCTCTGCAAACTTTTGCCGGTAGAGGTTGGGGAGTTCCTGGACAACCTGTTCTAAGCGCTGGGAGCGATCGGCGAGATCCTGGACTGACTGTTCTAGGGTGGAAATTCGGGAGTCGCGTTCGGCAATTTGGGCTTGATAAAAGCTGACCTGTTGCTCCATGCCTTGCATCTGCTCCCGTAAAGCCCGAATTTCTGCCAGATCTCGTTCGGCGGATAGGGGCTGGGGGGTCGCATTCCCCTGGGTCTTCACGAGGCGAAAGAGTTCCTGGGAAAGCTGCTGCACCAGTTGATCACGGGCATGCAACTCTTCTTTGAGATGAACCACTTCTGCTTGTAGTTGAGGCAGGTTAGAGATTTCAGTTTGGGACACGACTGCGACTCCGTTGAACAAGACCAAGTTTAAAAAGAACTGGTGGCTATTCTAGTAAGGAATTGTCAAAACGGAACGTCAATTTTTATAAGATGCATCAGTTTTTTTCAGGCAGGAGGTTTTCTTGCCAACGGCGGGCTGGAGCCGATCGCCGGATCTCTCGCCAAATTGCGGTTGCGGCTAAGGTGCCATCTGCCACAGCGATCGCCACTTGGTTAATGCCTTCCTTCAAATCTCCCAGGGCGAAAATGCGGGGGTGGGTGGTGCGGCACATGCCATCGGTGATGAGATTTTGCCCTTGCCAGGTCAGTTCTGGAATGCCCTTGAGGTATTCGTTGTAATAGTGCGACCCCATGGCAACTAAGCCTGTTTCCAGGGGAATGGTAGTTCCATCCATCAGTGTGACCCCCGTCATTTCGTGGTTCTCGCCCAGAAATTGTTGAATTGGGGTTTCCACTAAGGGATAACCATGGTCTTGGAGCTTTTGCCGCAGTTCATCGCTGACTTCAAAGAGTCCCTGGGTAAAGACCGTGATGTAAGGGGTGAACCAGTTCAGGACAAAGGCAACATTGATATTCCCGAGGGAATTGACGAACAGACCGCAGCGTTTGTCTGCCATCTCGTAGCCGTCACAGATCATGCAGACATGCAGGTTATAGCCAGCGTAGTCAAAGACGTTTTGCATGTTTTCCACCTGGGGCAAGTGGTCAATAATCCCGGTGGCGGCGATCACGTATTTAGACCGGAAGATGGGATAGAGGCTGTCCTGTTTGCCGACTTTGACTTTGACGGCAAAGGTGTCGCCTTCGTCTTGGACTGCTTCGACAAAGCCCATGAGGGTATCTGCCCCGAGGGATGAGGCGTGTTTCTGCCCCTGCTGTAAGATATCGCGTCCGGGTGTGGTGGGATCCAGCCCTAAATAGTTGCGCAGATCCTGCATCCAAAACGATCGCCCCCGCCCCTTTTCAATCACTAGACAGGAGAGCCGATAGCGCTGCAGATAAATTGCGGCTGAAAGCCCCCCCATCCCCCCACCGACGATGATAACGTCATAGAGGTGATCGAGCCGTTCGGAGAGATTCTTCTTGGAGAGCTTCATATCCTTGTGTCCCATCTAGCCAGGTGAAATGATGCAATGTAGACAAGATGCAATGTAGACAACAGGATGCAAAAAAAAGGAGCACTGCTGCCCCCTTAATTCTAACGTTTGAGAAATAATTTGGTTCCTAGCTGACCGCTGCGGCGACTTCGGCTTCCTGTTTCACGGTGAGATAGCGAATGACTTCTTCGCTGAGGCGCATTGCCCGCTCCAACGTGGCTACCACGGGACCTGCACCCTTATAGTTCATTTGAATGTAAATGCCTTCGCGGCTCTTGCCAATTTCGTAGGCGAGGCGGCGCTTACCCCGGTGCTGGGTCTCAATGATTTCTGCACCATTGTCTTTAAGAATGGACTGGTATTTTTCGATCGCCTGATCTACCGATTCATCGTTTAGATCTGGGCGAAGGATGTACATTGTTTCGTAGATAAAGTCTTTCGACATAGGGGTCTCCTTGTGGACGAATAGGCTTTTCTCTTGGGCCGTCAAGCCAGCCTTCAGAAAAGCAAGGATCTCCAATCATACATTAATTTAAGTCGCATTTGAGTTTTACCTGTATGGCACAGCGCTATGTCCGAGTTCAATCTACCGATCAACGGGTTTACTATGGCTTGCTACAAGTCGATCGCTCGGTGCAAACGCTGGATGCGCCCCCTTGGCTGGGCGGTCAGGTGACGGAAACCCAGTTGCTGGAGGGGCAATACCAGATGCTGGCTCCCTGTGTCCCTTCAAAAATTATTGCAGTAGGGAAAAATTATGCTAAACATGCGGCGGAGATGGGGACACCTTTGCCGCAGGAGCCGCTGCTGTTTCTCAAACCTCCGACGGCGGTGATTGCCTGTGGGGCAGAAATCCGCTATCCAGCTCAGACGCAACAGGTGGATTATGAAGGGGAGTTGGCGGTTGTGATTGGCGATCGCGCTTCTGGTTGTTTGATCGAAGAGGCGGAACGCAAGATTTGGGGCTATACGATCGCCAATGATGTGACAGCAAGGGATCTACAACGTCGGGATGGGCAATGGACCCGGGCGAAGGGCTTTGATACCTTTTGTCCCCTCGGACCCTGGATTGTACGGGAAATTAACCCTGAAGCAATGTTGCAATCTTTTCTCAACGATCACCCCCAGCCCGTGCAGAGTGCTAGCCTTAGCGAGATGGTGTTTAGTCCGGCGGCGATCGTTGCCTATGTGAGTCAGGTGATGACGCTGTTTCCCGGAGATGTGATTCTGACGGGTACGCCGGAAGGGGTGGGAGCTTTAGCTGTGGGCGATCGCATCCGAATTGCGATCGAGGGTATTGGCTCCCTAGAAAATTCGGTAATCAGTCGTCCGGTTTGAAGCTGGGAGTTACCCTTTTCAAGAGGGGTCGGATTTTAGTAACGCACCTGAGCATTGGCAGCATCGGAGATCATGGGAATCTCGGCGTATTTGCCCAGGCAACAGTGAATGATGGCGTAAATGGCTGCCCCCATGGCGGCAAGAAAGGCGATCGATGCCAGAATCAAGATGATATAGCCCATGCCTGGAACTGCGGCGAGACTGGGTAACTTTTTGAGGGAAAAGCCTAGCCCTTCAAACAAAATGCCAATTAGGCTCAGGCAAATGCTGATGAGCAGAGCCACCATGGTGTTGAAACGAATGAAGTGGCGGATGGAAAAATTGCGAACGACGAAGAAATAGAGCAAGAAAAAGAGGATGACTCCGCTGAAAGGTCCCAAAATGCTGCCTAGGATGTCACTTACGATGCCAAAGGGGATTAAGGGGATGCCGATGATGGCGAGGGGGGGAAAGAGGGCAAAAAGTCCCAACCCAAAGGGATAGGCTTCTAGCATGGGGATGGCGTAGGGTAGGCAGGCTAAAAGGCGATCGGTTATATCGGTGCTGGATCTCCACATGGGTTGGGTTGCTCCTGGCGAAATCGCGGTCTTTTTGGATGATATGCGATTTTTGGGGATGGCAGGGATTTTGGGTTGGGCGCGGGGATTTTGGGTTGGGCGCGGGATGCGCGCCCCTACGGGGTGATATGGGTGACGCGGAATCCCATTTGGCATTCAAATTGTGTGGCGGCTCGATCGCCGGGTTTGGGCAGGGCGTTGCCACAACGGAGTCGTCCTTCTGCCCAGCGGGGTTGACCAGTTTGATCTGCTAAAAGGCAATTCTGACAAACTGTTTTGGCGGGAAGTAATTGATCACCAACCATCATGACGATCATGGCTTGACCTCCAGTGACCTGACTGCTAAATTCTGCGATCGCGTTGGACTCCTCCATACAAACTTTGCTAAGACAAACGGCACTGCGCTGACCCTAGCCTTAACCTTATTTTAAATCGAGGATAGGGTTTTCCGCTGGGTGATCTGAGTACTTCGCTAGAGCGGTTTCGTTTCTACAGTGTAGAGTGCCCTGTTGGAGCGGTTTCGTAGCGATCGCAGCAATTTGGGTCGGAAATCGACAAGACTTACGGTTTCCTCAAAATTTTCCCAGGCTTCTTAAGAGTTCTGTGATTAGCCCTAGATCCTTGCGGCTTGGCTTGTTATGATCGGAATCTTGAAAAATTTCTCATGGGCAATTCGCTTTCATATCCGACCTGACTGTCCTGTCCAAACTGGAATGATTGCGGTCAGGTTTTTTACCCCTCCCCCCATGGATGAAGCTTGGATGGGTGAGGCTTGGATCTCGCCTTCATCTAGGGGTGGTTTTATCTTCTCCTTGATCTTCTAACTTGTCGTAGGAATTTGTATTGTGACTCAAACCAATTGGGATTTTCTGGCTCAAAATGACCCGGCGGTGGCAGCACTGATCAACCAAGAATTGCAGCGTCAACAGGATCACCTGGAACTGATCGCCAGTGAAAACTTTACTTCTCCGGCTGTGCTGGCGGCCCAGGGTTCAGTGCTGACGAATAAATACGCAGAAGGGTTGCCAAACAAGCGCTATTACGGGGGCTGCGAGTTTGTGGATCAGATTGAGCAGATTGCTATCGATCGCATCAAGCAACTGTTTGGGGCAGCTCATGCTAATGTCCAGCCGCACTCGGGCGCACAGGCAAATTTTGCAGTTTTCCTAGCCTTGTTGCAACCGGGCGATACGATCATGGGGATGGATTTGTCCCACGGAGGGCACCTGACCCATGGTTCTCCGGTGAATGTGTCTGGTAAGTGGTTTAAGGTGGTGCAGTACGGGGTTAGCCCCGAAACCGAGCAACTGGACTATGACCAAATTTTGGCACTGGCGAAGGAGCATAAGCCCAAGCTGATTATCTGTGGCTACTCCGCCTATCCCCGCACGATTCAGTTTGATAAGTTCCGAGCGATCGCGGATGAAGTGGGTGCTTATCTGATGGCGGATATTGCCCACATTGCTGGACTGGTGGCGGCTGGTTTGCATCCTAATCCCCTTCCCTACTGCGATGTGGTGACCACGACCACCCATAAAACCCTGCGGGGTCCTCGGGGCGGTTTGATTATGACTCGGGATGCCGAATTGGGTAAACAGTTTGATAAGTGTGTCTTCCCCGGTAGCCAAGGGGGGCCCCTGGAGCATGTGATCGCGGCTAAGGCGGTTGCGTTTGGGGAAGCTCTCAAGCCTGAGTTTAAAACCTACTGTGCTCAAGTGATTGCCAATGCGCAGGCGATGGCGAAACAACTCCAAGCCCGTGGGTTCAAAATTGTCTCGAACGGCACCGATAATCACCTCTTGCTGGTGGATCTGCGATCGATCAACATGACGGGTAAGATTGCTGATGCCTTGGTCAGTGAAGTCCACATTACGGCGAACAAAAATACCGTTCCCTTTGATCCCCAATCTCCCTTCGTCACCAGTGGTTTACGATTAGGATCCGCTGCGATGACCAGTCGGGGTATGGGAGAAGCTGAATTTACGGAGATTGCCAACATTATTGCCGATCGCCTGCTCAATCCAGAGGATGAAACGGTGACGGCTGATTGCCTTCGTCGAGTCGCGGCGCTGTGCGATCGCTTTCCGCTCTACCCTCATCTGAATCTTCCCCAACCTGTGTTGGTCTAATTTCGGGCTGAATGATTCACCCTAGGGTGAATCGTAGGGGAGGGTTA
>JAYKGX010000258.1:0-10973 GCA_035285565.1 Synechococcales cyanobacterium | reverse complement strand
TACCTCTACACCCCCGGTTCTACGCGAGATGCAGCGCTTAACTGATCATACGGCTGCTGTCAGAGCGATCGCCTTTAGTCCCAACGGTGAATGCTTAGCTACGGCGGGAGACGATCGCACGATTCGACTCTGGGACCCCCGCTCCGGGCACTGCCTGCGGGTTCTGGCGGGTCACCCCTGGGTTATCTCTAGTCTTGCCTTTTCAGAAGATGGCGAATTGTTAGTCAGTGGTAGTTGGGATGCAACGGTGAAAGTATGGGAAGTGCGATCGGGTAAGGAATTAGCGATTCTGGTAGGTCATACGGATTGTATTACGGATCTGGTGGTAACAAAAAATATGATTCTTAGCAGTAGCCGCGATCGTACAATTAAACAGTGGAATCTGATTCAATGAGCCGATAACTCATGGGATACAATAAAGCGGAATGAATTTCGCGAATTCTGCATGATGAAGCGCAGCAAGAAACCAACGGAACCCCTGACTGGTGAAGCTTTACTAGCTAAAGTGAAGCAACTGGGAAATTTAAGCAGAGAAGAAAAAGCCCGTGCTTGTGGTTATTATACGACCACCAGTCGAGGGGTAGATCGAGTCAATCTCATGAAGTTCCAAAATGCCATGATTGATGCAGCAGATTTATTACCTGCTAGCAAACAAAATGGTGTAGGACGGAGTGGGCGCACCGCCAGCTATCGCATTGCAGTCCAATCCAATGGGAATTTACTGATTGGGGCTGCCTACACGAAGCAAATGGGCTTGAACCCAGGAGATGAATTTATCATTACCCTAGGTCGGAAACATATCCAGCTTAAACAGGTTGACACTGAAGACTAAACAAGAAGACTAAACAAGAGGAATAACATTAGATGGAAAATCTGATAGACAACATTGACTGGAGCATTGCCATTCCCGTTGGGCTCGCCTTGAGTATTTTCTTTGGGGGCATGTTAATGATGTTCACTGGAATCTGGACACAGCGATAGTCATTCAGCAAGCCACTCAAGCCGATGGGAGGGAGGCATGGGTCATGGTGGGGAGGGGTGGTCTCAAACACCCCAAGCTTCTCAAACCCGAGCGATCCTTGCATCTGTGGCGATCCACTAGCTGGCGATCGAGGATTCCGGAGCCGCAGGTTGAACCGGATCATGAGTCGCTCTGACTTCTGCAGGGGGTTCCAAATAGGGGGATAAACTGGTGCGGGTCACCGCTAAACTGCAGGCTAGCATCACCTGCTCTTGGTCTAACAAGCCCACAATCAACTCAGGATGTTCGCGATCGAGTACGGGTAATTGCCTTAATCCTCGGGCCGCCATGCGATCGAGCGCCTCACTGACTCGTTCATCCGGAAAGGTATTGAGCACACGGGTGGTACAAATTTCTGAGACGGGCTGTTCCTGCAAAGGGCGACTGTCTTCCGCTTGATTCCGTTCCCAACGGGCGATCGCCCGATTAATATCCTGTAACGTCACAATGCCGACCAATAGCCCCTCTTCCATCACCAGCGCACTGTGGGAAGCTTTCTCGACCAGGAGTTTGCCGACTTGAGTCACAGTTTGTTGTGCCCCAACCAACAGAAACTGATCTTGCATGACTTCTTCCACCCGTAACCGTTGTAGGAGCAGTTGTTTTTGATCGGGGGGAGCAGGTGCTAGGGTGACTTCCTCGGCGATCGCTTCCTTAATAGCCTCTTGCATGACCTCTTTGAGGGTCTCTGCCTTCACCAAGTCAGGGGCAGTTTTTTTGTCGTCCTTCTTCGATTTCAGCCGTTCAATTAGCCAACTGCTCAAACCCACCGCAGCCATCAGCGGTAGTACAATCCGATAGTCTCGCGTGAGTTCAAACAGCAACAAAATAGCAGTCAGCGGCGCACGGGCACTGGCAGCTAACACGGCAGCCATTCCCACCATGGCATAGGCAGGCGGCGCAGCAATACTGTCTGCAAAAATCGGCAGCACCTTTGGCAAGGCTTGACCATAGGCAGCGCCCAAGGAAGCCCCTAAGAACAAGGCGGGTGCAAACACCCCCCCCACCAAACCACTGCCCAAACTAATGGCAGACAGGACTAACTTACTGAGTAATAAAACCACCAGCAAGGGCAAGGAAAATTGCACATCGCGCAGCATCGCCTCGACCGTTTCATAGCCGATTCCAAGAATTTGGGGCAGCTTCAGGGCAACGAGACCGACGATCGCGCCGCCTAAAATCGGATGTAATTCCCGAGGCATATGCCCCAGCCAAGTAAACTGGGGAATCTGCCCTTTGAAGCTGCGTTGCGACCATTTATTCAGTTGGGTATAGGCGATCGCCACTAGGCTGGCACAGAGTCCTAACCCCAAATATAGTGGCAACTCCAGCGGACTGCGCACATCGTAGACAGGTAAATCAAATGCTGGTTTTGCCCCCAACCCAATTTGGGCAATCAAAGAAGACAAGACTGCAGACAGCAACACCACACTGACAGCCGAGGTGGCAAAGGTGGTTCCCAGTACCACTTCCAAGGCAAAAAAGACCCCGGCGATCGGGGCATTGAATCCAGCGGCAACCCCAGCGGCGGCTCCTGCCCCTAACAGTAAGCGCTGTCTTTCCTGCGAGACTTGCAATGCCTGTCCTAATAACAGTCCTAAATTTGCCCCAATTTCCACACTGGGTCCTTCTGGCCCAAGGGATGCCCCAGACCCGAGAGAAATGGAAGCCGCCAACATCTTGGTGACTGGGCGCACGGGGGAAATGTCCTGCGCACTCTGTAAGGCACTGATCAACGCCGAAACACTGGGACCAAATTCCTTAAACTGCCAGCGTAATAATCCAACAAGCATACCCCCAGCTATCGGGGGCAGAGCCAACGTCCAAGCCCCAAAATGGGCAATCTGCCCCATGAAGGCTTCAAAAAAGAGGTGGTGAAACAGGTCAATGAGATAGCGAAACGTCACGACCCCCATGCCAGACCCCGTTCCCACAATCACTGCTAGCAAGAGGACGATCGTTTCCGGTGAGGGTTGCAAGCCATTTACCACCCAGGACAGTTGAGGGTTGCCTGGGGGCACGGGGGGCGTTTGTGTCGTCGTTGGCATAGTTATCTCAGCAACACGTTCAGCCGTCATGGATCAGGCTATTCTCTCTACTCTCGGATTTAAAAATTCCCTTCCCATTGTCAGCTATGAACCTAACCTCCGACAAGCGATTCTTTAAGTGGTTTCCCAGGGCTTGCCAAGCTTTCTGTTACCCACTAGACTCATCAATCAATGCTTGGCAACAATCATGGTTTCAATAACTCAAGTTCAACGGATTCTTGATTTTTGGTTTGGTGAAGGCTGGCAAAGGAATGCCAATCTCAAATCTCGTCCAGAATGGTTTCGTAAAGATCCTAATTTTGATCAAGCGGTTCGGGAACGATTTCTGACGGCGCATGAGCAGGCGATCGCAGGTCAGTATGCAGATTGGTTGGAAGAACCGCTCAGTTGTTTGGCGTTTGTGATTTTGCTGGATCAGTTTTCGCGCAATATGTTTCGAGAGATGCCAGCGGCTTTTGCGGGGGATCCCTGGGCTTTGTCTGCGGCACTCCATGCGCTGGAGCTGCAATGGGATGAGGAATTTCAGCCGGTTGTCCGACAGTTTTTCTATTTCCCACTGGAACATGCGGAGGATGAAGATTACCAACAATGGTCTGTGGATAGTTTCCAGTATCTGTGCGAACTTGATCCCGATGAGTTCTCTTCGGTCTATGAGTATGCTTGCCGTCATCAGAAGATCATCAAAAAATTTGGGCGTTTTCCCCATCGCAATGCGATTCTGGGTCGGAAGAGTACGAACCAGGAACTTAAGTTTCTGCAAAAACCGGGTTCGGGGTTTTAGAGGGTTGCTGGGTTTGGCTGGGGCTGGGGTGGGATGTTGGGGTGGGGATGTTGGGGTGGGTTTGGGCACGGGATGCGTGCCCCTACGGGGTCATTTTGTTGGGGATGATTTCGGTGACTACGCGATCGTCGCCTTGCGGTCCTCCGGTGATGGTGACTTGTTGATCCTGCAGCCGCCCCTGGGCTCGATCGCCGATTAGGTTGAATAGGGGGTTCACTTGCTGGTAGGTGACGTTGCCTGATACCTCAAATTCCTGAGTATCCAGAAACCAAGTGAGGCGATCGCCCTCAACTTTGGCTTGGTTGCGCTGACTTTCTCCCCGCACTTGACCAATCAGGGTGGCAATTTTCTCTTGTAATTTCATTTCGCCTTGGTTGCCCCGAATGGTGACCTGATCCTTGGAGTTGATGACGGTAATGGGCTGGGGGGCGTTGATGGTCTGGGCTTCCGGATTCCAACGCAGGATTTGACTCGTGACTTGCAAAGCGGGGTCAGCGATCGTCACTTGAGAATTGGCTTTGAGGGTGGCAACTTTGGTTTTCAGGTCATATTCGGTTTGGTCAGCAGTGGCGCGATCGATCACCTGGGGGGCCCGCTCGCGATCGATCTGCATGGGTTTATCTCCCAAGACTTTTTGTTCACCCAATAACCAAGTAAGGTGCTCGGTGCGCATTTTCATCTTGGGATTTTTGACCGTGACCACAATCTGTCCAGCTATTTCAGCCCGCCGACTGCGGCTAAAAAATTTGCCTTGTTGCGCAGAAATATCCAATTGTTGATGAGTTCCGGTGAACTTCTGGCGCACATACAGCACATCTTCTGCTGGTCGCCACTCTAGCTCGTTGCCGTTGATCTCTACCCCATCCTGAACATCGATCGCCTTAATCTGCCCCTTGAGGGTGAGGGTTTTGCCATCTTCCATCACTTCTCCTTTTTCAGCAGAAATTTTGAAGACGACTTTACCATCCTGATAGAGTTCGCCATTGGGAGTGGTCACAGTTGCCTGCTTTTTGTCTCGGCTGTAGGTTGCCTGCTTGGCACTCACTTTCCACAGTAATTTGCCTTGCTCATCTGCCTGCTCTAGGACTAAATCATTGAAGGTGAGGCTGCGATCGAAGATCTCTGCATCACGGGTATCTTGAGCAATTTTTTCTGCAGTGCGATTCCCTCCATTGGGAGCACAGCTCATCAGGAGGCAAAGGAGGCAAAACAAAGTAAGACCCAAGCTCTGTTGAAGGGGTCGAGCAAGCGATCTCTTCAATTTAGCCAGGGTCAAAACTTTCCAGGGGGCAGGCGATCGTCTCAAGATAGCGACTCCTCAGCAACGCGATCTCTAGGATAGACGCTAAAGGACGGGCTGAGTTTCCCATGGGCAAATTCTGCAGCGAACCACGGGTCTATTCTAGATCTTCTTCAACGAGACCGACGCTGGAGAGGGGACGATAGGTATAGGCGCGGGAGGTTTTCTGAATGTCCTCTTTGATGGTGTCGAGATCAATGTAGCGATCGGCGACGTTGATTAAACTATCGCTGGTCATTGAGCGCAGACTGACCACTTCGACCCGCACCCCCCGATAGCTGACGGCATTGACCGCATAGGCCAGATCCCCATCACCACTGACGAGTACTGCTGTATCGTAGGATCCCACGAGGGACATCATATCCACCGCAATTTCCACATCTAGATTTGCTTTTTTGGATCCATCCGGTAGCTGAACGAGATCCTTGGAGATGACGCGATACCCATTGCGGCGCATCCAGAGAAGGAACCCCTGTTGCTTTTCATTGGTCCGATCGACTCCTGTGTAGAAGAACGATCGTAAAAGGCGTGAACCAGCCGTCAGTCGGCAGAGCAATTTGGTGTAATCAATCTCAATTCCTAGTTGCAGGGCAGCATAGAACAAATTCGAGCCATCAATGAAGATGGCAACCCGACCGCGATTTTCTAAGACCTGCTCTGGTGAAAACAGGATCTCTGATTCGCTGGGACTATTGTGACCATTGTGAATTAACACCGTTGATATACCTCATTTTTATGCAAGAAATGGATGCCGTTAAACTTGCGATTAAATCCTGTGTTTCAGTCGTTAAACCTAGCTAGTCAGCCGAGTTGTTAAGTCGAGGCATGTCAATAAAGCAATTCAATGAAACCCAGCGATTAAACCGTCAGTTTCAGTCTCGATCACAAGGTGCTCTCTACAAAGTTGCTTAGTAAAGCGCATCTGTAATCAAGGGCACCTGTTGAAAGCACAGCCAAACGTGCAGACAAGCGCACATTTATGCTCTAGCATCCGATCTTGTTTTCCTTAAGTTGGCAGAGCCTGAGGTAGCTCTAACTTTTGGAAAACAGGTTGGGGATCACCCAAGGGTTGCTTACCTGCCAGTATTCCCCATCTTCCATGGGCCGAAAAGGTAATCGACACATCAATTAAGGGACTGTCACTAAAGTCAACCGAAAATCCTAATTGTTGATAAATGGCGCTACTTAAATTGGGAGTAATCGGTGATAACAGGTAGGCAGCCAGTCGCACAGATTCCAGAACGCTATAGAGCACTTGTTCCGCTTCGTTTGTCTTGCCTTGCTTGAATAAACTCCAGGGAGCTTGTTCGTTGATATAGCCATTGCCTAAGCGCAGCAAACTCAGGATCGCTTCACAGGCATCATGGAATGCCAAGGCTTCATAGGCCTGCACTACTTGGTCAGTTAGTGCTTGACCTAACACCTTGAGGGGGTTGTCCGCTTGAATCAAATCACCCGAGAGATCCGGAACCTGCCCGTTGCAGTTTTTATAAACAAGCTTGAGGCTCCGGTTTAGTAGATTGCCCAAGTTGTCAGCTAGATCAGCATTCAGAATGTCAACAAATCGTGACTCTTCAAAGATGCCATCTTGACCAAACTTAATTCCTCTAAGGAAATAGTATCTAACTGCATCTGAACCATATCGCTCGACCAAAGCGATTGGATCGATGGCATTGCCAGTACTTTTACCCATCTTGATCCCATCTCGCACCAGGAATCCATGCCCAAAGACCCGCGTCGGAAGAGGCAACCCTGCCGAAAGAAGCATTGCAGGCCAATACACTGCATGGAAACGCAGAATATCTTTGCCAATGATATGGGTGTGAATTGGATACCATTGTTTTAGCGCATTTTCCAGCGTTGGTGCATTGTCGGGTTCTAAAAGTGCGGTGATGTATCCTAGCAGGGCATCAAACCAAACATAGATAATGTGGTTGGGATCGGCTGGTACGGGGAATCCCCAATCAAAATTAACCCGCGAGATCGAAAAATCCTGTAGCCCCTGTTTGACAAAATTTAATACCTCATTGCGGCGACTCTCAGGTTGGATAAACTCAGGTTGCTCGGCATACAAACGTTCCAGGGCTTCTTGGTAATGGGACAGGCGGAAGAAATAATTTTCTTCATCCCGCCACTCCACTTCTTTATTGACGTGAATTGGGCAGCGTTTACCTTCTAGCAGTTCCCGCTCCTCTTTAAATTCTTCACAGGAAACGCAATACCAGCCTTTTTGTTGGCTGAGGTAGATGTCACCCTTGTCCCAGACCAGTTGGAAAAATTCCTGCACGATCGCAGCATGGCAGGGATCGGTAGTACGAATGAAGCGATCGTAACGAATATTCAACTTCTGCCACAATGCTTCAAAACTCTGGACAATTAAGTCGCAGTGTTCCTGAGGCTGGCGACCTGCGCTCTCTGCTGTCCGCTGAATTTTTTGCCCATGCTCATCACTCCCCGTCACAAACCGAACCGCGTAGCCTCGAAGCCGTTGAAAGCGAGCGATCGCATCGGTAGCAATGGTGGGATAGGCGCTGCCAATGTGGGGCACATCATTGACGTAGTAGAGCGGGGTGGTAATTGCAAACTGGAGCGGAGCGGTGCCAACGGATGCCATAAATTTTGAGGAAGCCTAATAAACGGTTAATGAAGTAGGAAATCAATTCCCAGACGTGCCTAAGCGAATCAATCCTTTATGGTAGCGAAAAAAGGGTGGCAAAAGATATAGGCTCCTGGAAGAAGGGGATTGCCCTTACTTCCAGAGTCTCTTCTAAGTTCAAGTTGACGATCGGCAGAGTTTGGAAATCGCGTGTTGTCGAATTCAAGTTCAAGGTAAACCTGCGTTAAAGCAGATGCTGAAAGGCTTCATTGGATTGCAAGGTTTTTAGTAATGCCTTAATATCCTGTGTCCGATCTTTTTTCACAATGAGTGTGACCTTGCCATCCCGGACGACCACCGTATCTTCTAGCCCGATCGTTGCAATCACCTCATCCTCACTCGTGGCATAGAGCAGCGCACCTTGGGTGTCGATTCCCACATGCTGTGCCAATTCTACATTCGGAGCTTCGGACTTGAGTAACCGTTCGATCGCTCCCCAATCCCCTAAATCATCCCAGGGGAACTGCACAGGCAACACGCAGGCGCGATCGGTTTTTTCCATGAGGGCATAGTCCACGCTGATTTTAGGGATGTTGCCATAGGCTGCAACCCCTTCAGCCACCAGGGGTTCCAAAACTTCTGGAGCATGACGTTGGAATTCTGCCAGGGCGACTTTGGCGGGGAATACAAACATGCCACCATTCCAGCTAAATCTTCCAGAGGCAATAAATTCTTCGGCGGTATCGCGATCAGGCTTTTCCGTAAAGCGATCGACCTTGTGGGCAGGATAGGTCGTTCCCGTCGCAGATTGAAAGCTGGCGATCGGTGATCCCTGTTCAATATAGCCATAGCCTGTGGATGGAAAACTGGGCTGGATCCCGAGGGTGACGATCACCTCCTGTTGCTGGGCAATTGTTTGGGCTGCCAGTAAGGTTTCCTCAAATTTTGCAGGGTCATTGATCCAGTGATCTGCTGGAAAAAAGCCAACTACTGCATCTTCACCACAGCGCTTCGCGATCTCCAAGGTACTCCAAGCCACAGCCGGAGCTGTATCCCGTCCTTCCGGTTCCACTAATAGATTGGTCGCAGGCAGATCTGGCAACTGTTCTCGGACTCCATCTGCTAGATGGGCAGCAGTGATCACCCAAAGATTGTCCCATCCCTGGGCAGGAGCGAGCAGGCGATCGGCTGTGGTTTGGAGCAAACTTTTGCCACTCCCATCCAGGCTGAGAAATTGCTTGGGACGGTGTTTGCGGCTCAGTGGCCAGAAGCGCTCGCCTTTACCACCCGCGAGAATCACAGAAATCAGAGGTTGAGTCATAGGTACAACGTAGACTAAATCAAAAAACGTAGACTAAATCAAACCATTGCGGCTTAGCAGTGGCAGACGAAGGTTGCTTCCCCTGTAGGCGGCTTCCCTGGTCCGAAACAATAACCTTTCTTTGCCGTCCCCATCTTAGATAAGATCACGCTCGATCGCAGGTGAATTCAGCTTATTTTTGAATCTGGCAAAATATTTTTGAGTTTATTGAGAAATGATCAGGAATTTGCCGTTTTGTGTGTGAAGAATTCGTTAGAATCAGCGGGGTGTAATTTTCAGCACAGCAGTTTTGTTATGGGCTGAATGAATGTAAGGTTGGCTAATGTGTTGGAAGGAGCGGTTCGGGTTTAGGGATTAGGTTGATGAGGTCATCCCTGTTGGATCATCGCTGTCGAGATGATCGGATGCCTCAGACCGACCCGACCCTTGGTGTGACGAGTGGTGTGAAGAACTGTGTGAGGAGTGGCGTGAAACAAGTTGCAGAAAAATATGCAGAACAATATAAAGTTCGTCCGATCGCGGTGGAACCCGAAATCCCTGGAAATTCCCAAAAACCCATTCAGCCAACAGCCCCCTCTCTGATGCCCGGATCCAAGTCAGTTTCTCGCCCAGTGCGCTCGCTGCTGCAAGCCTTGACGGTGATGGCCACTGCAGCGATGGCTGTGTCTACGGGGGCGCTTGTGGCAGTCAATATGCCGTTGCCCAATGCCGTTTCGCCTCAGGAAGGCAATCAGATTTTAGGTGAACTGGTGGCGAGTGGATTCCAGTATCAAGTCACCCGTCCGGTCAATATTCTGGTCATGGGCATCGATCGCGTGCCAGACAACAAGGAAGGATCTACGGAAGAGATTTTTGCAGGTCGCAGTGACACAATGCTGTTAATCCGGGTTGATCCCGAGCAGCAGGTTGTCAATCTGTTGTCTATTCCCCGTGATACCCAGGTGGAAATTCCTGGAATGGGTCTCACAAAAATTAATCAGGCCAATGCGAGTGGGGGGCCAGCCTTGGTCAATAAGGTCATTAGTAATAACTTTGGTCAGGTGCCGATCGATCGCTATGTGCGGGTCAGTACCGATGCCTTTAAGGAATTGGTCGATCAACTAGGGGGAGTTCAGGTGTATGTCCCCTATGATATGAAATATAAAGATGACACCCAAAAGCTCTACATTGATCTCAAACAGGGTGAGCAAACCCTCAATGGCAATCAAGCCGAACAGTTTGCCCGGTTCCGCCATGACAATTATGGGGACATTGGACGGGTGCAACGGCAGCAGGTATTGCTCAAAGCATTACGAGGCAAACTCAGTCATCCTAGTGTGGTGACGCGGGTTCCCGGAATTCTCCAGGTGATGCAAAAGTACGTCGATACCAATCTCAGCTTTGAAGAGATGTTGGCACTGGTGAACTTTGGTCTGAAACTAGATCAGAAGGATGTCAAGATGGTGCTGTTGCCCGGTCGCTTTAGTGCGCCCAATGAGTTCCGTGCCAGCTATTGGATTCTGGATGAAGCAGGGCGCGATCGCATTTTGAGTCGTTACTTTGGCATGACCGCGCCGATCGCTTCCTCTCCAGATAGCCCTGCTCAAGGGGATAAACCCGTGAAGGAATTGCGGATTGCGCTGCAAAATGCAGCAACAGATCCGGATGCAGCTCGGCAAGTGGCACGTAAGTTACTGAAGCAGGGCTACACCCATGTCTTTCTTGCCAACCCCTGGCCTGACCCTCAGAAGAAAACTCGCATTATTGTGCAAGGGGGGCAGGATCAGGCAGCGGATGAATTGCGTGGCAGCTTGGGGCGAGGCGAAATTGATGCAACTTCAACCGGGGACTTGGAATCAGACTTGACCATTCGGGTGGGAGAGGATTGGCAGGGGCTGCTCTAGGGTTGAACTCTCTAGGGTTAAAC